>CAZZVA010000022.1:0-23427 GCA_964657345.1 uncultured Acetobacteraceae bacterium
GCTGCGCAGAAGGCGAAACGGGAGAACGAGCTGGATGTGGAAGTGATCGATCTGCGTTCGCTCGCGCCGTATGACTGGGAAGCGATTGCCGAATCTGTCCGGAAGACCAGCAAGGTGATCATCGCGCACGAGGACATGCTGAGCTGGGGTTATGGTGCGGAGATTGCTGCGCGGATCGGCGACGAATTGTTCGACAGCCTGGATGCACCGGTGAAACGTGTCGCTGCTATGGATACGTTTGTGGCCTACCAGCCGGCGCTCGAAGATGTCATCCTGCCGCAGCCGGATGACCTGTATAAAGCCATGATTGCGCTTGGTGATTACTAGTCCGAGCGGGGCCATAACCGGACGAAAGTAATGTCAGGGTAGCTGGAATTCGAAACTTCCCCACCGGACCTGCGTTTGAATCAGCAGGGGTCGGTCTCATGAGCATTTCCCGTAGAATTTTCATGCGTGGCGGCGCGATGGCGCTGGTGGGTACGGCAGTTGTTCCGGCCTTTCTTGAGCGAAGCGTGCTGGCACAGGCGACGAGCGCGCAGGCCAGCGGCAAGAAGCTGGTGGTGCTGTTCCAGCGCGGCGCGGCAGACGGGCTCAACCTGGTGGTGCCTTATCGGGAATCTGCTTATTACGCCATGCGGCCGACGATTGCGATTCCGCAAAACCAGGTCCTCGATCTGAATGGGACCTTCGGGCTTCATCCGGCTTTGCAGCCCTTGCTGCCGCTCTACAGGTCGGGACATCTGGCGGTGATCCATGCAGCGGGGTCGCCGGATCCTTCGCGCTCGCATTTCGATGCCCAGGATTTTATGGAGAGTGGCACGCCGGGTGTGAAGACGACGCAGGATGGGTGGCTGAATCGCGCATTGCAGGCAGAGGACCGGAGCCGACAGGCGAATGAGACTGCCTTCCGTGCCATCGCGCTGGGAGCGCAGGTGCCGCGCACGCTGGCTGGGTCGGTGCCTGCGATTGCGATCGGCGATGTACAGGATTTTGCAGTTGGTGGACGACAGGCAAATCGGCCGAAAGTGGTCGCGACGAATGAACCGGCGCAGGCCGGTGGGATCCACGCGATTGCAAATCAGCCGGATGCCGTCAGTCAGAGCTTTGAGGCAATGTATGCCGGGTCAGCCCAGATTGTTAAACGTGACGATGCCGTCGATGCGGTGCTGCACGGGACCGGCGCGGAGACCTTTGAAGCAGTCAAGATGCTGAAGGCGACGGATCCTGCGCACTATGTTCCGGCGAACGGGGCGGTTTATCCGAAGAGTGCGTTCGGGAATGACATGCGGCAGATTGCACAGTTGATGAAGGCGAACCTGGGGGTGGAGGCGGCGTTTGCGGACATCGGGGGCTGGGATACTCACCAGAACCAGGGCGGCGTGCAGGGGCAGCTGGCCGGGAGATTGATGGACTTCAGCCAGGGGATTGCAGCGTTCTGGCAGGACATGGGTGCCGGCGCAGAGAACCTGGTGCTGGTGACGATGTCAGAGTTTGGCCGCACAGCCCATCAGAACGGAACCGGCGGGACGGACCACGGGCATGCGAACGTGATGTTCGTTCTGGGTGGTCCGGTGAAGGGCGGCCGGGTGTATGGGCGCTGGCCGGGCCTGTCTCCGGAGCAGCTGAATGAAGGACGCGACCTGGTGGTGACGACCGATTTCCGGCAGGTGCTGGGAGAGGCTGCGTTCAAGACCTTGGGATCGCGGGACCTGGACCTGGTGTTTCCGGGAGCCAGGTTGCGGCAGCAGCAGTTTCTGGGATTGATCTAGGCCGCGCTACCGCACTCTGGAGCCGGCTCGGACACTGCCTCTGCCGCCAAGCAGCGCGTCGCAGGCGAGCAGACCGGGTCCGGTGAAGACGAGCGAAAGACCGATGGCGAGCAGGGCAAGTGGATATTCAAAGCCTCCGGGTCCCACTAGGCCATGGTGCAGATGCACTTTGGCGATGGCGACGCCCATGTCAATGGCACAGGCCAGGGCGGCGACGCGGGTGAGCAGTCCGAGGATGAGAAGGATGCCTCCAAAGAACTCGGTAAAGGCGGCGAGATAGCCGGACCACGCGGGCAGGCCCATGTGCTGGACCATCTGCACGAAGTTATAGAGGGCGCCGTGGGGAATGATCTTGGCGTAGCCATGGGCTGCCATAACGGCGCCAAGGACCAGGCGAAGGACGAAGGTGCCGAAGGGCTGAAAGTTGTCGAGCCAGCGAAGCATCTGTTCTTATTTCCTTTCAGGGGAGGCGGGCAGTTCGTCGAGAAAACGCTTGAGTGCATCCTGCCTCGTGCGGTTCGCGGCCGAAGCAGCAGCGGGTAGATCGACGATCAATTTGGGATCTTTGGCGACTTCGGCGCAGTGCCGGATTATTTGCGATGACGCGGCAGGCAGCAGCAGAAGCTTGGGCTGACTGGCTGCCTGCAGCGGCATGATTAAGTTGAAGCGATCGCGGGTAAGCAGGCGGACGGGCATCCAGCGGCTGCGCGGATCGGCGTGGAAGAGGTCGAGTGCCGGGAGGGATGGCTGATCCAGGATGAGCCCGGCGGCTTCCGGATGATGAGCAGCGAGTTGTGCTGCGAGAGTGGCGCCGATGCCTGTGCCGTAAATGACGATCGTTGTGGGTACGATGTGGCGCGTGCTGGTGAGAAACTGCCAGGCGGCTTCAGTGTCCTCTGTGGAGGTTGACTCGGACGGGTGATCCGGCTGGCCTTCGATCATGCCGCGGTAGTTGAAGGCGAAGCTTCGAACTCCGGTGGCGGTGATGGCAGCCAGGTCCCGCGTGGTTCTTGCAAAGCCGATGGAGGACGTGTCGGGTAGGTAGAGAACGGTGCGACCGGCGGCAGAATTGACAGGAACGAGGAAGCTGCCGCTGAGACGCGGCTGGCCGGATTCGGTCGTGTCGAAGAGCACCTGTTCCTTGGAGGCTGCAATGGAAGCGGCGGCCGCGGAGACGGGCTGCGTTCGCTGAAAAAGGATCTGCCACTGTCCCTGCCAGAAGAGCAGGCAGAGGGTGAGATACACGAGCATCAGGCCGCCGCCAAAGATTCCCAGCAGCCAGCCGAGAAGCCATTGTCCGGAGACAAGGGGAAGCTGCTGGGCCATGGGGTCGTCGCCAGGTCTTCCGCCGGCATTGCCGGATGGCCTGGGACTGCGCGGCGATGAGTAACGGGCCATCAGCGGTAATTTCCTTAAGGCACGAAAAGGTCAGCCGAAGCTGAGTTCGTCGGCCGATTCGAGAGGTGTACCGCAGACGCGGCAGATGACCGAGGAACAGTCGCGACAGACCAGCGGATCGCTTACGGCATGAGAGCAGGAGGGGCACCAGAGGCCAGCGGATTCAACTGCCTTCGAGCCGGATTCGCGAGGTGGCACAGCAGGTGCGGAGTGGCTTGACTCGGGCATGCGAAGTTCAGGCTATCACGCAATGAAGACTGGGCTTAGCGGATGGCCACGTCGGCACCGGGCGCACCGAAAAACGATTAGGATAGTCCGCAGTGGCGTGAACACCACTGTCAACAAACAAGGACGCCCGAAACACAGGATGGTGAGCGAAGCATGAGTGAGTTTGAACGGATTTGCAGCCGGGCCGAGCTGCCGAATGAAGGAGAAGCCAGGGAGTTTGCAGCGTCAGGCGGCAGGGCGCTTTGTGTTGCGCGGGTGAATGGGGAAGTGACCGCCATGGACAACGAGTGCCCGCACAATGGCGGTCCGCTGGCAGAGGGCACGATTGAAGAGGGCCGCGTGGTGTGTCCGTGGCATGCCTGGGCATTCGACCGCCATACGGGCGAGGCGGAACACAGCTCTTTCTCCAAAGTTGCCGTGTATCAGATCAAGGTCGAAGGCGACGATGTGCTGGTGAAGGTTTAGCGATGGGCATCAGGAATGAGTTGCAGATTCCGGCCGCTGCGCGCACAGATGCAAAGAGCTTTGAACTGCTGCGTGCCTGGATCGCTGACAGCAATTTGCACGTGAGTCTGCAACTGGGCGGATGGGAAGAGCCTTCGCCGTGGGGCGTGGTACTGGCGGACCTGGCCCGGCACGTCGCAAATTTCTATGTCGAGAAGATGGGGATGGATCGCGAAGAGGTGAAGGCCGTCCTGCGCGAGGAGTTCAACGAAGAACTGGCGAATGGCAGTGATGAGGACGTGGTGCCGAACTGAGCTTTGCGGCGTGCGGCTCGCGGCGTTGCTGCTTGAGGGATCGTTTGGCTGGTACCCCAGGGGCTGAAGCCATCTGGAATCGGATGTATGTGCGGCACGGCTGAAGCCGTGCCCTTCGCAAAGCCTGCTGTCAGCCGGCTGCGGCGATAATCTTCTGGAAGGATGCGGGATCCAGACTGGCTCCGCCAACCAGGGCGCCATCGATCTCTTCCTGAGATAGCAGTTCTTTCGCGTTCTCCGGCTTCACGCTGCCGCCGTAGAGAATGCGGATGGAGTTGGCGACGCGGGGTCCCAGCAGTTTTGAGACTTCGCCCCGGATGTAACTATGGGCGTCGGCTGCCATCTGCGGCGTCGCGGTCTTGCCGGTGCCGATAGCCCACACTGGTTCGTAGGCGATAACGACCGGGGCAACGGCTTCAGACGATAGTCCCTTGAGGGCGGCGTGGGTGTGCCGCTCCAGGATCGATTCGGTGCGATTCTGTTCACGCTCTTCGAGGTTTTCGCCGACGCAGACGATTGGAATCAGGCCATGCTTGAGTGCTGTGTGCAGCTTCTTGTTCACCAGGTCATCGGTCTCGTGAAAGTACTGGCGCCGCTCGGAATGGCCGATCAGGATGTATTTTGCGCCTGTGGCCGTCACCATGCCGGCCGAGATTTCGCCGGTGTAGGCGCCTTCTTCAGCAAAATGCATGTTCTGTGCGCCGATGCCGATGACGCTTGCAGAGTCCAGATGCTGCAGGGTGGAAGCGAGATCGATGGATGGCGGGAAGATGACGACTTCTGCGCGGCTGGTGGTCTCATGCAGTTGTGCAAGCGACTGAACGAAGTCTGCTGCCTGTTGCGGTGTCTTGTACATCTTCCAGTTAGCAGCAATCAGCGGTCGGCGCATGGGCAGAACATCTCCTGTGGATTGGGCAGTCTTCATCATAAGGGGAGGCAGGACAGGTTGTGGGGAGGATGATGGGGGGAACCGTGCGTGCAGCAACATCGAACGGAACGGCTTATTCGTTCTCTGAAACAGCTGGTTCCGCGACGGCTGAAACGTTGTGCAGAACATCCCGCTGTTTCCGGCCCTTGGAGATGGGGATAATGTTTTGTCGTGGAGGCTGGGAAGCCGATGGCTGGACTGGCACCGGGGAGCGTCGACGCCAGTAATTGGCGATGGTGTAAGTGGCTTCGCTGCCGGGTTCCTGGTCGAGAGTGGCGCCGAGCGAGACTCCGCAGAGTACGCCGGCCACTCCGGACAGCAGCAGCATGACAGTCTCAAAGATGTCGGCTGCGGATCCAAGTCCGGCGGGATGCGTCAGGTGAAAGGCGGGGTTGACGTGGCTATACCAGGCCAGCAGACGAGCTGTGACGGAATGCGCAAGACTGCCAAGGATGACAAAGCCGAGGGGGCCCAGCATCAGCCGATAGCGGCAGGCGTAGAGACGGCGTGAAAAAGTGCTGGCAAAACCGGCCGCGATGAAGCTGAGAATGCCGGCGAACAGAAGTGCCGCATTCAAAAGGAAACAGAAGGACACGCATCACTCCGTCGACTACTTGACAAACTGCCAATAGCTTAGACCTCAACAGCGAGGGCTTCAACTCCGGGAAGCTTTTTTCCTTCTAAAAACTCGAGAGATGCGCCACCGCCTGTTGAAATGTGGCTGATTCGGTCAGAGACACCGGCCTGTTTCACGGCCGAAACGGAATCGCCGCCGCCAACGATGGTGATGGCGTCAGCATTGTCGGCTACTGCTTCCGCGATGGCGTTGGTGCCGACGGCGAACGCAGGCATCTCGAAAACGCCCATGGGACCGTTCCAGATGATAGTGCTGGCGAGCGAGATTTCCGTGGCAAATTGTTCGATGGTTTCGGGACCGATGTCGAGAGCCATCCAGTCGGCAGGGAAGGCATTCTCGCCCATGAAGTGCTGGGTCTGCGCATTGGGAGCAAACTTGTCAGCAAGAACATGGTCGATCGGGAGAAGAAAGCGAACACCTTTTTCTTCAGCCTTTTTGAGCGCGGCGCGGGCAGTGTCGAGCTTGTCTGTTTCGACGAGCGACTTGCCGACATCCTGACCTTTGGCCTTGAGGAAGGTGTAGGCCATGCCGCCGCCGATGAGCAGCGCGTCGACCTTGTTCAGCAGGTTGTCGATGACCTGGATTTTGTCGGAGACCTTGGCGCCGCCGATGATGGCGACGAAGGGCTTGTTCGGCGCTTCCAGCGCCTTGCCCATGTACTCGAGTTCCTTTTCCATCAGGAGGCCGGCGGCCTTCTGCTTCACGTGATGGGTGATGCCCTCGGTAGAGGCATGGGCGCGATGGGCGCTGCCGAAAGCGTCGTTCACATAGATGTCGCAGAGCGAGGCGAGCTGTTTCGCGAAGGTGGGGTCGTTGGCTTCTTCTTCTGCGTGGAAGCGGAGATTCTCGAGCAGCAGGACCTTGCTGTCTTCGAGCTTTCGGGATAATTCTGTGGCGATGTCCCCAACACAATCCGGGGCGAAGGCGACGTTTACTTGCTCGCCGATGCGGTGGTCAAGCAGGACCCGCAGGCGATCGACGATGGGCCGGAGACTGTACTTGGGATTCGGCTTGCCTTTAGGGCGGCCAAGGTGGGAGGCCAGGATGATCTTGGCGTGGTGACGGATGGCGTATTCGATGGTGGGCAGAGTTTCCTGGATGCGCGTGTCGTCCAGGATCTCGGTGCCATCGTCGGAGAGGGGCACGTTGAAGTCGACGCGGATGAAGACGTGTTTGTGCTGAAGGTCAAGGTCGCGAAGATAGTGGATAGGCATCAGGAAAGCTGGCTTTCTGCGCGGTCCGAGTCGGGGACTATAGCGTCTGCTTCGATCTCGACGCGCCATGACGGGTTCAATAATTTGGCGACCACAATCATTGTGGACGCCGGACGAATTGTGCCAAAAACTTCGCCGTGCGCACGACCGACCGCCTCCCAGTCCTCAGCATGCGTGAGGAACATGCGGGTGCGTACAACATCAGCAAACGTGGCACTTGCTGCGTGCAGTGCCTTTTCTATGATGCCGAGAGTGTGCCGGGTCTGGGTTGCGGGGTCGGTGTCGTCGGCGCCAACCGGGCCTGTCCCGGAGATGAAAACGTGGGGGCCGACCCGGACAGCGCGGGAAAAGCCGATTACGGATTCAAAAGGAGAGGTGCCGGGAATATTCTGGCGCATTGCTGATTTCGGGAGTTGAAAGGCTTAAAAGAAAAGCGCCGGAGGGTAAGTCCGGCGCTCGTTCATTGTGGGTTACAGTCCCTTTTTGTCGAGAAAGACGATCAGGTCGCGGACGCGGTTGGAATAGCCCCACTCGTTGTCATACCAGCTGATGACCTTGACGGTGTTTCCAATCACCTTGGTCAAAGGGGAATCGATGATCGAGGAAAGGGGATTGCCTTTGAAATCGGCGGAGACCAGTTCCTTGGTTTCGTAGCCAAGGATGCCTTTGAGCTCGCCTTCGGCCGCCTTCTTGAGCGCGCCGTTGACGGACTCGATGGTGACGGGCTTCTCCGTGACGACGGTGAGATCGACGCAGGAGACAACCGGGGTTGGGACGCGCAGGGAGAAGCCATCCAGCTTGCCCTTGAGCTGCGGCAGAACGAGGTGAAGAGCCTTGGCAGCGCCGGTCGAGGTCGGGATGATCGACAGTGAGGCCGCACGGGCGCGGCGAAGATCCTTGTGCGGGAAGTCGAGAGTGACCTGGTCATTGGTGAAGCTGTGGATGGTGTTCATCAGGCCGTTGACGATGCCGAAGTTTTCGTCGAGGACCTTGGCCAGCGGCGCGAGACAGTTGGTGGTGCAGGAGGCGTTGGAGATGACGTGATGCGCCTTGGGGTCGTACTTGTTCTCGTTGACGCCGAGGACCACGGTGAGGTCGTCATTGGTGGCGGGGGCCGAGATGATGACCTTCTTGACTGTACCCTGCATGTGCGCCTTGGCCTTGGTGGCGTCGGTGAAGTGGCCGGTCGATTCGACGACGATCTGCACACCTACGGAAGACCAGTCGAGCTTGGCCGGATCGCGCTCAGCGAAGACCTTGATGGTTTTGCCGTCGACGGTGATGGAGTCTTCGCCGGAGGTGACTTCCTGCTTCAGGTTGCCGAGGATGGAGTCGTACTTGAGGAGGTGGGCGAGGGTCGCGGGACTCGTAAGATCGTTAACGGCGACGATTTCAAGCTCGGGATCATTGAGCGATGCGCGGAATACGTTACGGCCGATGCGGCCGAAGCCGTTGATACCAACCTTCACTGCCATGGATGGTTTGTTCTCCTTCTGAATTGTTCGTGAGTGCCTGACATCAGGCGGGTCTGGACACTCCAGCTGCCTGAAAGATCAGTGCGTCGACGAAAGCCAAGTGTACCAAAGTGAAGGAGCGAGTATGCTGCGTTTGCGGTGCATCTCTGGTTGTGTTACATCCTCAACAGGCCTTGGAACAGGCGGATGACTGCCATTGGGTCGTGCTCGCGCGGCTGCATCACAAACACCAGGCATCGTAGACGCTGAGAAGGCCATAGCAACAGGAGAAGTGCTCTCATGAGACGACGAACGAAACGCGGGCCGAACAACTCCGAGTCGACGGGCCGGATCGGGCAGGAGATCCCGGTCAACCAGCCGGCGCCGTTGCAGCCCTCGTATGGCAGTGACGTGGTGCGTGCCAGTGACGAACCGCGGCGGGAGGCAAGGGCGCCATTGATGGCGACGCCTGCCGCAACTCCGACGTCGCCAGTGCAGGCAACAGGTGGTGAGAAGCGTGAACCGCGGCAGGGACGGCCGAATCGAAGGAAGCGTGGAGGGCGGGGAAACACTCGTCCACAGGCAGCAGCAGTGCCCGTGCAGGAAGCGAGCCGTAACCCCGGGGTCTTCGCGGAGCCGATCGGTCGCTTTGCCGAACCGGCCGAGCCGGAACCATCGGAATACGATCCGTTCCTCGGTGAGGACGCTGACGATTTTGGCGACGATGAGGGAGCAGCTTCGCTGGATACGCCCCTCGATTTACCGGAGACTGGCGAGGGAAAGCTGGTGATGGAGACGCAGCCGGAGTCGCCTTCCGTGGCTCCACCGGAGGCACAGGCTGCCAGGGCTGCCCGGGGCTTTGTGGTGTTGACGATCGGACTGCCGGGATCGGGCAAGACGACCTGGTTCAAGCGGCGCGGCGTGACCCCGTTGTCCAGTGACATGCTCCGCAATATCCTGTTTGACGACATCACGGAGCAGCGCTATCAGGGGCTGGTGTTCTCTACGCTGCGTTCGCTGTTGCGCGCGCGGTTGATTGCCAAGATGCCTTGGAATTATGTGGATGCAACGAACCTTTCGCCCCATGAACGCCGGCAGTGGATCAAGATGGCGAAGAGCTTCGGCTACGAGGTGCAGGCTGTCTTTTTCGATGTGCCATTCGAGGTTTGCATGGAACGGAACCATCGCCGCGAGCGCACGGTGAGCGATGACACGATGCAGAAGATGGCAGAAAGATTGAGGCCACCGAATTTCAAAGAGGGCTTCAGCAAGATCACGGTGGTTCGCGTGAAGGGGAGTGCGGGGTCTGGCGATATTGCGGCAGCCGGTGCGCCGGAAGAGGCGCAGCAGCCGGAGCCGCCGATGGAAGTTCCTGAAACGCAGCCATAGTGCGCGCGAAGCTCAAATATTCACTGGAAAGCAGGGGAGCCGGCAGATGCTGGCTTTTTCTGTCTCACATCGAAGGTGCAGTCCCCGCAGACCTATGACTACTGCCATCGACTTTCGTGATGTGAGTTATCGGCTGGCAGATCAGCGCCTGCTGCTCGATGGTGTCAGCCTGCAGGTGGAAGCCGGCACGACAACGGCTTTGCTGGGCAGAAGTGGATCGGGCAAGACCACACTGCTGCGCATGGTGAATCGTATGCATGAGCCAACGTCGGGGGACATCCTGCTGGATGGTCGCAGCGTGCGTGGGCAGGACGCGGTGCAGTTGCGACGTTCCATTGGCTACGTGATCCAGGAGACGGGTCTGTTCCCGCATTTGAATGTCGAACGCAATGTGACGATCGTTCCGGAGCTGAAGGGTGAGTCGCGGGAGAGTTTGTCCGGCAGGGCGGCTGACCTGCTGCGGATGGTTGGGCTGGATCCGGGGCAGTTCGGGAAACGAATGCCGCACCAGTTATCCGGAGGCCAGAAGCAGCGGGTTGGTCTGGCGCGTGCCCTGGCAGCAGAGCAGAAGGTGCTGTTGATGGACGAGCCTTTTGGTGCGCTTGATCCTCTGACGCGCGCCGAGATGCAGGATGTGCTGCTCAAGCTGCTGAAGGAGATGCCGAAGACGGTGCTGCTGGTAACGCATGACCTGGATGAGGCACTGTACCTGGCGTCGCGGATTGTGCTGGTGGAGCAGGGAAAGATTGCGGCCAATCTGCCGGCCTCCGAGTTTCTGCAGTCAGACGTTCCGGCGGTGCAGCAGTATGTGCAGGCTGTTCATCGTGGATCGCTGGAAAAAGGTGGCGCGGCATGAGCGGTTTAAGCGCGTTCCTCTCCCGCTACGGTCCGCAGATAGGCGAGCTCACGGTTGAGCATATGTGGCTGACAGGCTGGGCGATGCTGATTGCAACGGCTATATCGATTCCGCTGGGCATCGCGCTGACACGCAATGAAAGGCTGGCGAAGCCGGTGCTGGCGATCGTGAATACGCTGCAGACGATTCCGAGTCTCGCGCTGCTGGGCTTTCTTCTGCCGTTGCCAGTACTGGGGGAGCGGGCCGCGCGGATTGCGATCACAGCGCTGGTGGCGTATGCGCTGCTGCCGATTGTGCGCAACACCTATGCCGGGATTCGCGGCGTCGATCCGACGTTGATCGATGTGGCGAAGGCGCTGGGCATGACCTCCTGGCAGCGGCTGTTCCGGGTGGAGCTGCCGCTTTCGGCGGGGGTGATTCTGGCAGGGTTGAGAACAGCTACTGTGACGTGTGTGGGTATTGCTACGATCGCGGCAGCGGTGGGCGCCGGGGGACTGGGCGATTTGATCTTTCGGGGTGTGGCTTCGCTGAATAATGGGCTGGTACTGGCCGGTGCGATTCCTGCGGCGTTGCTGGCCTTGGGCGCTGACACCCTGCTTGGCCTGCTCGAATCGAAATTGCGTGTGCCCGGCAAGCGAGCATGAACGTCCTGCGATGGATGAGGGCTGCGACAGCTTGTCTGCTGGCCGGGCTGACGGCGTGTCAGCCACCGCGGCCGGATCATCCCGTCATTGGCGCCAAGAACTTTACCGAGCAGGTAGTACTGGGAGAGCTGCTGGCGCAGGAGATTGAGGCCAAGGCGGGGCTGAAGGTGGAGCGCCGCTTTTATCTTGCCGGCAGCTATATCTGTCACCAGGCGTTGATCTCTTCGAGAATTGACGGCTATGTGGAGTACTCGGGTACGGCACTCACTGCGATACTGAAACAGCCCGTCGACAAGAGTCCGCAAGGTTCACTGGCGACAGTGGAGCGCTTGTACAAGGAACGCTACAAGGTCGAAGCCGGACCGCCGCTTGGCTTTGAAAATACATTTGCGATGGTGGTAAGAGGGCAGGACGCGCAACGGCTGCATCCGGCGAGTTTGAGCGAGGCAGTGCCTGCGGCAGCGCAATGGAAGCTGGGCGTGGGCTATGAATTTCAGGAGCGTCCCGATGGCCTGCAGGGACTGGAGGCCGCGTACGGTTTGAAGTTTGCCGGGGAACCGAGGACGATGGATCTGGGACTGCTTTACAGAGCCTTGAATGCCCACCAGGTGGACATCATTGCTGCAAATTCGACGGATGGACCGATCCAGGCATTCGGGCTGAGTGTGCTTGCGGACGACAAGCATTTCTTTCCGGCATACCAGGCCAGTCCGCTGATGCGCGAAGACTCGCTGCAGCGCTGGCCGGGGATGCGCACGGCCCTGGCTGCGCTTGAAAACAAGGTGAGCGCCGAAGACATGCGTGCCATGAATGAGGCGATCGACGGTGAGCATCGTGACCCTGCAGATGTAGTGCAGCAGTTTCGAAAGAGAAAGGGATTGTAGTGGACGCAATGGATGAGAAGCTGCCGGAGCCATGGCTGCGCGGGACATGGCTGGAAGTGGCAGCGGTGGGCAGGGCAGTTCTTCACGCTCTTGAGCTCGCCGATGAAGATACAAGGAAATGGTGCGCCGATTTGAGCGATGAAGAATGGAATATGCGTCCATTCGGACTGCCATCCGTCGGCTTTCATCTGCGGCACATTGCACGCAGTCTGCATCGTTTGCTTACCTACGCCGAGGGCGCACAGCTGAGCGAGCAACAAATGTCGGCGCTGCAATCGGAGCTAAATGCGGATGTGACCGGGAAGGCCGTGTTTGCGGAATTTACGGCGAGTCTGGAAGCAGCATCGAGGCGTGTGCGTGGCTTGTCGCGGCTGGATCCGGCACTGCCGAGGACGGTTGGACGTAAAGAGCTGCCTACTTCCATCGGCGGTCTGCTGGTGCACATGGCCGATCACACGCAACGGCACGTAGGTCAGGCTGTGACTACCGCAAAGGTGGTTCGCGCGATCAGAGTTGCGAAGGTCTAGGGTTTTTCAGCAGGCGCAAGAACCGCCGTGATGCGATCACTGATTTGTTGATCGAGTGCATGCGCATCGAGCTGCCGATCATCGATGTGGCCCATCTTTTCCTGCTTCGTCAGCAGGTAGCGCTCGAAAGTCTCGACCGGTTCAACAGCCGCCGAGATTCGTTCCACAACCCGGACGCCGGCAGCTTCGAGTGCCTGCACTTTCTCGGGGTTGTTGGTCATGAGGCGAACTGCTTCGGCACCGAGTTGTTTAAGGACAGCAGCGGGTACTTCAAACTCGCGGCAGTCGGCTTCGTAGCCAAGTTCGAGATTCGCCTCGACGGTGTCGCGGCCGTGATCCTGCAATTCATAGGCGCGGAGCTTCGCCATCAGGCCGATGCCGCGGCCTTCCTGCAGCTCATACACCAGCACGCCGCGGCCTGCTTTGCTGATGGCTGCAAGGGCGAGTTCCAGCTGGGCGCGGCAATCGCAGCGGACGGATCCGAAGACGTCGCCAGTGAGGCACTGCGAGTGGACGCGAACGACCGGAGCCTGTTCGGGAGTATGCGCGGTGACGTCGCCCATCACCAGGGCAACGACCTGTTCTATCTTGGTCGCCGGGGCAATGGCGTCGGTGCGGCAGGCGTGAGGATGGTCCCGTGTTCCCTCGAAACCCATGATGCGGAAGCGGCCCCAGCGCGTGGGAAAGTCGGCATCCGCTATTTTTTTCAACTCTACTGCCATAGCTTGATTATACGTTTCAGCCCCGGGCTTTCGCTGGCGCCGGTTCGACGGGAAGCAGCGTAGAGTAAGCCTGTGGCGCACTTTCGATTGTCAACAGAGTAGATGTCAGAAGCAGGCAAATGGACCCAAAACTCGTACTGATCTCGCTTTTGATCCAGCTTGGCATCGCGGCCGCAGTATCGAGTGCGCTGGCTCGATCGCGTCTCTTCAAGCGGCTGTTGTTTGCGGAGCGACGCACACCGGCCCAGACGATCGGCCTGCTGGCCTGCATCTGCATACCGCTTGCCCTCGGTGTGTGGATCCGGGTGACCGTGCCGAACTTCCTGGCGGCGGACATTGCGTTCGAGACCACGATCATTCTCGGCATCCTGTTCGGCAGTGTGACGGCGATGATGGGTGGCGCGTTCTTGTCGCTGCCCGCCGTCCTTCATCATGAGTATCTGGCGCTCCCGTTCAACTTGTTTGTTGCGGTGCTGTTTGGCATTTATGGAAGGCTGGTGGGGAAGGAAGATGTGTGGTCGTTTTCGCCTTTCATCGACCTGAGTATTTACCGATGGGTGCGCCGCAATATCCGGCGGCCGCGGTTCGACCGCCAGATCCTGCTGCTGGCTTTGATTGTCTTCATGCAGATGGTGCGCATGGAGATTGCTCGGTTGGATCCCCAGCGACTGTTCACATTGCATGCCACCGGCTGGGTGGTTCGGCTCGCCACTTACGCATGTCCTGCAGTGGTGGTCGGGATTTTCCTGAAGATCTGGAATGCCGTGCAGATGGAGAAGAAGCTGGAGGAGCAGAAGCGGCTGGTGCTGGAGGCGCGCTTCGATGCGTTGCAGCGGCAGATCAATCCGCACTTTCTCTTCAACACGTTGAACTCCATCGCTTCACTGGTGCGCTTTCGCCCCGATCTGGCTCGCGAGATGATCGTGAAGCTCGCAAACATTTTGCGAGCACTCCTGCGCAACCACGACACCTATGTTGCGTTCCGCGAAGAGCTGGCGTTTACCGACGACTATCTCGGGATTGAAGTAGTTCGCTTCGGCGCGGAGAAGCTGCAGGTGGTGAAAGAGATTGAGCCCGCGACGCTGGAACTGCAGGTCCCGAGTATGCTGTTGCAGCCGCTGATCGAAAACAGTATCAAGCATGGACTGGAGCCGCGCATCAGCGGCGGTACGATTACGGTGCGCAGCCGCATCGACAAGCAGCGCCTGCTGATCGAAGTCGAGGACGACGGTGTTGGCATGCAGCAGCATCGACCACCGGCAGCGGGCCTGGTGCGAACAGGAGCGGGCATTGGTATGAAGAATGTGCGCGAGCGGCTGGAAGTGCTTTACGGAATGGATGCGGTGTTTGAAGTGGAAAGCCGTCCGGGACGCGGTACCCGTGTGACGATTGCGCTGCCATTGCTGATGAATGATGGAACGGACGCCGTCAACTGAGAAGCTTTTCCTCGTCTCGAGGCTTATGTGTCAAACCGGAGCCTGCCTCTGCGACTGACGGATGATTTCTTCATAGTAGCGTTCATAGTGCGGGATGATCTGCGACGCGCAAAAATGTTTCTGCGCTGTTTTACGGGCCAGGGAGCGCATGGCTTCGAGCTTTTCGGGATCGGTGAGCAGTTCGATTGCTGCGTGCGCCATGCCGTCTACATCGCCAACCGGGAACAGTCTTCCGTTGACGCCTTCTTCGATCAACTCGCCGACGCCGCCGACCTGGGTGGCGATGGTCGGGACGCGGCAGGCCATGGCTTCGAGCGCTGCCAGTCCGAATGACTCCATTTCGCTCGGCATGATCATCAGGTCGCACAAGGGCAGGATCTCGCTGACGTTATCCTGTTTGCCCAGAAAGTGTACGCGTTCGCGGATGTTTTTCTGGACAGCCAGCCACTCGGCTGTGGAACGATCCGGGCCGTCGCCAATCATCAGGAGATGGGCAGGGGTCTTCGCGGCGACCCGCGCGAATACCTCGACAACATCATTGACTCGCTTGACTGCGCGAAAGTTGGAGAGGTGGACGAGCAGCTTTTCGCCCTCGGGTGCATAGGCTGAGCGTGCGGTCGCGCGTCCTTCAGCGACTGGCGCGTACACATCGCAATTCACAAAATTCGGGATGACCTCGATGGGACGCTGAATAGAAAAATCCGTGATGGTCTTCTGACGCAGGTAATTCGAGATTGAGGTAACGCCATCGCTCTGCTCGATCGCGAAGCGAGTGATGGGCAGGTAGGAGCGGTCGAGGCCGACAAGGGTAATGTCGGTGCCATGAAGAGTCGTAACGAAGGGGAGCTTTCGTCCGCGTCCGGCGAGCATCTGTCTCGCCAGCAAGGCGCTGACCGAGTGAGGTATGGCGTAATGCACGTGCATGATATCGAGGTCGTAGTATTCGGAGACTTCCGCGATGCGCGTCGCCAATGCGAGGGTGTAGGGCGGGTATTCGAAAAGCGGATACGTGGTGACGGGCACCTCGTGATACGAAATGCCTTTCTCGCGCCCAGTGAGACGAAAGGGCTGGGAGTAAGTAATGAAATGTACCTGGTGACCGCGTTCGGCCAGCTCGATACCGAGCTCGGTGGCGACAACCCCGCTGCCGCCATACGTGGGATAGCAGTTGATACCAATCTTCATCGATCGCCTCTATGCTGCAGGGTGCTTCGTCTGAATTCAGCGTGGTGCATAGGACGACGTGACTCCGGTGAAGGATTCGCGGGAATGGTCCAGTGCAAAGAAGTTGATCTGTTCGATGGTTCTCTGGTGGCGGGTGCAGAATACCTGGAGCAGTGCGTCCCTTTCTACTTCGCGTGACTCACGCAAACGCGTACGCACTGCATCGAGGGAGCTGTCCTGGTAGCCCGGATGGCAGACGAGCTCCCATGTTCCGGCAGGCATCCGCGTCATTATTCGATCCAGCGAAGCCGCGTTCAATTCTCCAGTCGCGAGGACTCCAATGGCGCCGTCCGTGGTCGCTAGTCGCGCATGTTTGACCGCCCGTAGAAAGTGTCCTCGCTGGGTGCGCAGAAGCACAACCTGGATGCGGCGTTTAAGGTCCTTCGCCTGGGTCGCATGCACACTCCACGCCGGCTCGAAGGGATTCCGTATGGCAGCCACGCCGCAGTGCCGGGCGGCTTTGAGCAGGGGCGCCAGCACACGCCGGAACATGTGGGTGTGCTTGTGCGTGTCGACGTGCGAGACCGTGAGGCCAGCGGATTGCACGCGTCGGATCTGTGCGGTCGCTTCGGCTTCGATGTCAGCTGCAAGGATGCGCCCGCGGTGCAGGTCGGCGAGAAACGCGCCGAGGGTGGGACGGAAGCCATCGGCATTGGCCAGTGAGGGGATGCGGGTATGCGGCAGAATGGGTTTTCCGTCGACGAGTA
The DNA here is from genome assembly GCA_964657345.1 of uncultured Acetobacteraceae bacterium. Taxonomy (GTDB): domain Bacteria; phylum Acidobacteriota; class Terriglobia; order Terriglobales; family Acidobacteriaceae. The sequence continues at coordinate 16,776 of CAZZVA010000022.1, forward strand.
CAACGTGGCAGCCGATATCCAGGGTGGTCTGCACGAATGCGGCATGAACGGCTTCGCGGAAAGCAGCGCCATTCGCCATGAGCGTGGCCGACGTCAGGGCGCCGGCAGCGTTCAATTCGAGCACGGCCTGGTTCACTCCGGGAGTGAGGCCGAAGTCATCGGCATTGATGATGAGGCGGCGCGACGAATAGGACGAGAGACTCATCTCTTCGCAGTCTACCAACCGGATGTGAACCCGGAATTGCGAGTTCAGGCTTTGGCGAGAGGAATGGCGGCTTCCCAGCGGCCTTGCGCTTTCAGGATGAGCTCGACGACTTCGCGGGCCGAACCTTTGCCTCCGCCGAGTTGCGTTGTGTAATGGCTGATGGCTTTGAGCTCCGGAGCTGCGTTGGCAACGGCCACGGCAAGGCCGGAGCGGGCGGCGACGGGCATGTCCGGCAGGTCGTCGCCCATGTAGGCCGTCTCTTCTTCAGTGACGCCGGCCTGCTGCAGACAGTCTTCATACGCAGCCATTTTTGTGGCCTGGCCGAGATGCACGTAATCCACGGACGACTCTTTCGCGCGCTGCGCCACGGCTGGTGATTTGCGTCCAGTGATGAAGCCGGTCTTGATGCCCATCTCGTGTGCGAGCTTCAGTCCTAGTCCATCGAGGGAGTTGAAAATTTTCATCTCCGCGATCCCGCCGTCGTTGGGCAGCGAGAGGAGACAGACACCACCATCGGTAAGGGTGCCGTCGATATCCATGAGGAAGAGCTTGATCTTTTTGGCGCGGGCGAGAACGTCGGGAGAGATGGAGGAAAGGTCGGGCATACCCAATGGTAGCCGGAAGCGGGAAAAAGAAAACGGGCCGCGGTGGAGGCCGCGGCCCGGTGTGGAAGTTCGATTAGTAAAGAATGCGCAAAGACATCTGGATCAGGCGAGGACTGCCGATGGTCTGCTGTACAACTCCGAGGCCGCTGGCAGCGCTGACATTGGTGCCGTTGTTCTGGATGTTGTAAACATTCTGCTGGTTCTGGATCGTGGTGAGTTTCAGGTCGTAAGGAATCTGATTGTTGGTGTTGTAGCCAGTGGAGATGGAGTTGTTCGGAATGTCGAAGCTGGGAGTATTCGACACGTTGAAGATGTCGAAGGTGTATTTGAGCGAGACGCGTTCGTTGATCTTGGCGAGTTTGACGATTGAAATATCGGCGCGCTTCTGGAAAGCCTGGCGGAAGATATTGCGCTGTCCGCTCGGGCCGAAGCCGGTTTCAAAGACGTCGCACACAGGGACGCCGCCGGTCGAGAAGCCGCAGGCGGGAACACCGTTCTGGCCGGGACTGACGAAGGGAATCGTGAAGGCATTTGCATTGAGCGCTGAAACGCCAGCGAAGGCTCCGGAGTGCCCGGTGAGCGCCTGGTGCGGCGAGTAGCCGGTTGCGAGCGGGATGATGGGATTGGTGATGCCATCGTTATAGCTGTAGTACTGGCTGGCGATGGCGCCGGAGTAGTCTTCCACGCTGTAGGGCTGGCCACTTTCAAAGACTGTGATGCCCTGGATGCCGAAGTTGTTGGTAAGACGGCTGTACCACTTGTTGCCCTTCACAAATTCGGGAAGCTGATAGACGTAATTGAAGGTGACGTCGTGGGTCAGATCGAAGTCGGACGAGCCATAGCCGGTTCTGAGGTTGAGTGGATTGTTGCCGTTGTAGAAGAGGCCCAGGCCGCTCTGCTCATCCAGTGAGTGTGAGTAGGTGTAAGAGACATTGAACTGCAGGCCGTGCGAGAAGCGCTTGGTGAGTTGTGCGCCCAGCGCGTCGTAGGCGGAATTCCCGTTTGCGCGATAGGTCACCGAGTTGATGCTGTAGCCGATGTAGGGCACGCGCAGATCGGTATTGCCGCCGTCGTAGGTATTGGCGGGTTCAGTGGTCAGCGGGTTGCCGTTCGTGTCTGTCGCCTGGTAGCCGTAGGAGTAGGTTTCGCCATTGATCGGGTTCTGCGGCGTGGCGATGCCAGGCTGGTTGAAGGGGATCGGGATGACGCCATGCCGTCCACGATTGCCTACGTAGCCGATGGTGGCGGAGAGAGTGGGGCTGACCTGCCACTGCATATCGAAGGACCAGTTTTCGGTGTAGGGCAGCTTGTTGCTGGAGTCGTAGGCTCCGAACGGGTAGGTCTGATCGCCATTCTGAAGGCCTGCAACATTGGGCAGGTAGTTGTAGAAGTTCTGTGGATTACCGGTGGGTGGATTGGGCAGCGTGGTTCCGAATGGATTGGAGAGAGTAGCGCCTTTCGGAGAGAGCGTCGGGATGACGAAGGGCGGTTCCTGGGTGACGCCGAAGGGTCCGCTGACGCCGCTGCCTGCACCTGGCGACAGGTAAGTGAAATATTCGCCGCGATTGTAGTAGAGGCCGGCACCTGCACGGAAGACGATGTGACCGTTGTTCTGGGTCGGGCTCCACGCCACGCCGACGCGAGGAGAGATGCCCCACTGGCGCTCGTTGAGCGTGGAATTGCTGACGCCCGCCGTGTGGTACAGCTTGTTGTTTCCGGCAACGACAAAGCCGTCATTCACAATCGTATCCGAAGCTGCGTCGTATTGATACAGTTTGGGATTGAAGTTGAAAAGGTTGCCGAATTTTTCTGTCAGCGGTCCGTCGAAGTCGTAGCGGACGCCGGCCGTGATGCTGATGTTTGGCCGCACCTGCCACTTGTCCTGCACAAAAGCGCCGATGTCGTTGGTGCGGTAGTAGCGATTCGATGCGCCCTGGAGGAAGGTCGATCGGCCGCCGCCTTGCACGGTACCCTGGACGAAGTCGGCAAAATTAGCGAAGGAGATGATGCCGGTGTTCTGTCGGCGGTTGGCGATGTTCAGCTGGGTGTAAGCGAAGTCACCACCGATCGAGAGCGTGTGATTGCCGAGTGTGGCGATGAGAGATGTGGAGGGCTGGAAGCGATTCTGGAAGAAGCCATCGCGGAAGAAGTCGCTGGTCGGCCCGATCTTCAGCCCCGCCGAGGTGATGCCATTGACTTTGCCGATGTTGATGCCGGGAAACGTGCTGAAGCCGAAGAGATTGATGCCGGCCTGCTGCGCAGTGAGTGCCTGGTCGTTGTAGGAGTAGCCTTTTTCGCGGGCGAAGCCGAAACTCTGCACCCAGCTCAGCTTGCTGGAAGGCGTCCAGGTGTTCACGATGGAAGCGAGATGGCTGCCGGCGTCAAGGTGCTGATTGAAGCCGGGAACGTTGCTGCTGGTAAAGGGGTTTTGCGCAGGGTCGTGCTGGTAGAAGTACTTGAGTGCAACGACATCCGACTTGGTGGCGTTGTAGTCGATGTTGCCGTTGGCCTGGTCTGCCTTGAAGTTGGGTACGCCGAAAAGGGTATTGGTGGGAAAGTTGTTTTGCAGATTGGCTGCCGCGTTCGCACCGGCGGAGGGAATCAGGTATTGACCATTCGGCAGCTTGAAATTCAGAAGCGTCTGCGCTGCGGGATCGATGGTTCCATTGAACGACTGTTTGGTTGAAGCGACAGCGGCATTGATGCCGGCAGCGCTGCGATCGTCAGAAAGGCCGGACGGCAGGAAGAGCTGCGAGGTGCCATTCAGCTGATCGGTAATGCGAATGCCGTTGTAGGAGATGAAGCCGAAGAGCTTGTCCTTGAGAATGGGGCCGCCGAGCGTGCCGCCCGTCACTACGCGGTGGAGATAAGGATTGACCTGGTTAAGCGGGATGCTGCCGCCGTAAGCGACACTCTGCTGCTTGTAGAAGAAAGGAGCGGCGTTGAGGTCGTTGGTCTGCCGGCTGATGTAGCCCTGGCCATGATATTGATTGGTGCCGGAGAGGGTGCTCAGGTCAATGTGTGCACCACTCTTCTGCCCCTGCTGTGCGTCGTACATCGACGTATTCACGCGGAGCTCGGCGATGGTCTCCGGGTTGGGCGTCGGGATGGCATTGCCGATGGCATCGTAAACAGAGGTATTGGTCTGGATGGTGCCGCCGCTGGTGAAGTTTTCGCCGGTATTGGGCACCGCGCGGCCGGATGCAACCTGGCTGCTGCTTTGACCATTGAAGAGGTTGCTTACGTCGACGCCGTTCACCAGGAATGAATTGTCGGTTGCCCGCTGACCATTGGCCCAGATGGCCTGGTTGCCGAGACCTTCGTTGGTGCCGGTACCGTTGATGAACTGGGCATTCACGCCGGGTGAGAGGATGGCCAGCTGCGTAAAGCTGCCAGTCGCGAGCGGCGTCTGCTGGATCTGGGTGTTGTCCAGCACGTAGCCGTTAGTAGTGTCGGTCGCGTTCAGAAGCGGCGTACCTGTGACGGTGACCGACTCGGAGACGCTGCCGGCTTTGAGCTGGGCATTCAAACTGACGGTCCGGTTTTCCTGCACCTGGATGTCGGGATACTGCTGGGTGTCGAATCCGTCGCGCACCACTTGTACGTTGTAGGTGCCGATGGGCAGATTCTGGAAGGCATAGCTGCCATTGTTTTTAGTTTCGGCTGTGAAAGTGAGGCCGGTGCCCTTGCTGGTGATGGTGACATGCGCTCCAGCGAGAGCAGCGCCGGAGGAGTCTGTCACCGTCCCGGATACTGCGCCAAGCGTCAACTGGGCATGCACGTGGGTGTTGAGAAAACAGACGAGTGACAGGGAAGCTGTGGCATAGATCTTGTTTTTCTTGAAATGCATTCTGGCCTCGGAGGTCGACCACACGGAATTTCGGGATACAGACGAAGAATTTGCGAATTCAGTGTGAATTACCTCCTAGTAAAAGGCAACAACGAACCGGCGACATGAATGCTGGTTAAATTTATGCGGCCTGGGCAGCAGACGACCATCCCAACGCCATCATTTTCGAGCGATCAAAACGTCGGCAGTCTACTGTGGGTGTCAGTGTTGCCATTTCAGTGGAGCGCCTGTGGCGAAGTCTGGAACGAAGCCTGACAATCCTTGAGAAGACAGTCCGAATGCATTTGCGACACGATTGCAGAAGCCCATCAGCGCGGCTACATGGACTGTCTCGGCTATCTGCTCGTCCGTCCAGCCGGACTGTCGCAGGTGCTGAATGTCATGATCAGAGATTCCAGAGGAATCGGTATTCAACTTCGACGTAAAGCGAAGCAGGTCTACTTCCCGCGCGGCTATTTCGGCTTCGGGTAATCTGCGGCAGGCTACGGCCCTGGCGGTCTCGGTAGTTGCACCCTGAAGGACAAAAGCGTGTGCATGACTATCGAGGCAATAAGCGCAATTGTTTATAGCGGAAATGTGGGTCGCTATCATTTCCTTCTGGCGGCGGGAAAGATGGCCGTCGCGAAAAAGTATTGCCGAGCCCATGTCAACCATCGAGCGGGCAGCGTCCGGATTGGTGCTGAAACATTTCAGAAGCCCCGGTACCTTCTGCCGTCCCATGGTGTCGCGAAAATATTGGTAGGCAGCGGCTGTTTCTCCTTCAGCCGTGGCTTCTTCAATCATGCAAACTCTTGCAAGTGTGGACTTATTTTCCTGGCTGCTCAAAGAGCTGCCCTCTCGAGAAGTCATAACGGATATTGCTTTCATGCATGTCTATTCCTCCAGCGAGATTGCAGCTGCCGTGATCAGGGTAATGTCACTGTGGAGAGCTGGCGCCGGGCTGCGGCGCAGAAACAGGCTGACGATCATGGCTGCAAATGCTACGCATGCGAGATACACAATCGAATGCGTTTGATAGGATCCCGCACGATCGTACCAGCGTCCGATCGCCATGGGACCGGTGGCTCCTCCAATTGCGTAGGCGGTCCACGTCAATCCATATAGGACCGAGAAGTGTTTGCGGCCGAAGTAGTGCGCGAGCAGATAGGGTGCGACATCGGCCTCACTGCCGAGACCTATGCCAAGGATGGCAGCCCCGACAAGAGCGACTGGAGAGGTTCCTGCAAAGGCAAGGATAAGCGTACCCGACGCGGCGAGCAGCAGAACGAATGTCTGAATGCGCTGCGGTGAAAAGCGATCAATGAGAAAGCCAATGCAGAGCCTGCCAGCAATGCCTGCGCCACCACGCACGGAAAGGGCAAGTGCCGCGCCCTGGGTCGAGACACGATGCTCGGTGAGAATCGCTGCCAGGTTGGTGACCAGACCATTTTCGCTGAACGCCGAGAGCATGGTGATGCAGGCGAATATCCAAAAGGTAGAGCTGCTCAACGCTGCAGCGACTGTTTGTCCCGACGCGGGAGAGAGGTCATCCTGCAGCCGGGCATCCGGGCGGTTGCGCACGAAGAGCGCTGTGAGGGGAAGACCCAGTAAAGCGATGCCGCCTAATAGGAGGTAAGCGCTGCGCCATCCATGATGAGCGATCGTCCACTGGGTGAGTGGCGGAATGAGAATGGAACCGACGCCGCTGCCGGTAAGAAGCATGGCGATCGCGAGTCCTCTGCGACTGCGGAACCACGAGAGTATCGTTCGGGTGTAGGCGAACTGCGCGGTTCCATTGGCTACCAGTCCAAGCAGGAAGAAGGTGAAATAGAACTGCTTGATGTTGGGTCCGAGCCTGCTGAGGGACCCAAGCGCCAGGGCAAAAATCAGGATCGACGGGAGGATCACTCGCCTGGGCGAGTAGCGGTCGAGCAGGACACCTATCAATGGCGAGACCATGGCGACAGTGATTGCGGCCAGGGCGAAGGTGCCGCCGATAGCTTCACGCTTCCA
>CAZZVA010000023.1:0-12444 GCA_964657345.1 uncultured Acetobacteraceae bacterium
CCCGGCATTCGAAAAAAAAATGTCGGCGAATGACGGTGCGATAACACACCGAAAGCCGTAATCCGAAAGCGCCCAGGCTGCATGCTCGCGAGAAGATCCGCAGCCGAAATTTTTGCCAGTCACCAGGATCTCCGCCGACTTGTACCTGGCATCATTCAGCACAAAGTTCGGATCGGGCGCACCGGCATTGGGACCATCCTGCTGCCGTCTCCAATCAAAAAACAGAAACTCTCCATAGCCCGTGCGCTCAATTCGTTTCAGAAACTGCTTGGGAATGATCTGGTCCGTATCGATATTGGATCGATCCAGTGGAGCGAGTGTCGATGTCAGCGTACGAAAGGGAATCATCTTCCGTTCGCCTCCACCAGATCGCTGCGCAGATCATTCACTCGCGGCATCGGCCGAAACTGCCATTCGCGCACATCTGTAAAATGGCCCGTAATCGCCGCTGCCGCTGCCATCATCGGACTCACCAGGTGCGTCCGTCCACCACGCCCCTGGCGCCCCTCGAAGTTGCGATTGGAAGTGGACGCGCACCGTTCTCCCGGCTGCAGAATGTCCGGATTCATACCCAGGCACATCGAGCACCCCGGCTCTCTCCACTCAAAACCTGCTTCACGAAAGACGCGATCCAGACCCTCTCGCTCAGCCTGCGCCTTTACCTGCTGTGAACCCGGCACCACCATGGCCCGTACATGCGTGCTCACGTTGTAGCCGCTCACCACCTTGGCGGCTGCCCGCAAATCCTCTATCCGCGAATTCGTACACGAACCAATGAACACTCGGTCAATATCAATCGATTCGATTTCAGTTCCGGCCGTGAGATCCATATACTCGAGCGCTCGCTCCAGGGACCGACGATCCGTCTCATTTTCGACCATCGCCGGATCAGGTACAACAGCAGTTACAGGCGCAACCATCCCCGGACTAGTTCCCCACGTAACAAACGGTGCGAGGTCGCCGGCTTCGATTACGAGCTCCCGATCGAACACAGCACCCTCATCCGTTACAAGCTCGCGCCACGCAGCAACAGCCTCATCCCACGCTGCTCCCTTCGGTGCTTGCGGTCTGCCTTTGAGATAAGCGAATGTTTTTTCGTCCGGCGCAATCATGCCCGCACGGGCGCCCGCTTCTATGCTCATGTTGCAAAGGGTCATGCGGCCCTCCATCGATAAGGACCGGATCGCCGAACCTGCATACTCGATCACGCAGCCGGTCGCGCCATCCGTACCGATGCGGCCAATGATCCCCAGTGCCACATCTTTCGCGCCCACTGCCGGCGGCAATTCACCTTCAACGGAAATCCGCAGCGTCTTCGCCTTGGACTGCTGAAGGCATTGCGTCGCCATCACGTGTTCGACTTCCGAAGTGCCGATCCCGAATGCCAGCGCTCCGAACGCACCGTGGGTTGACGTGTGACTGTCTCCGCAGACAATCGTCATGCCCGGCTTCGTAAATCCCTGTTCGGGACCGATTACGTGAACAATCCCTTGCTCAGGTGCATTCACGTCATACAACTCGATACCGAAATCCCTGCAATTCTGGCGCAGTGTCTCAATCTGCTTCGACGCAATCTGGTCTTCAATGATGATCCGATTCGCGGAAGTTGGAACATTGTGGTCAACCGTCGCGACTGCCCGATCCGGACGGCGGAACTTTCTTCCTGTCAGCCGCAGTCCCTCGAACGCCTGGGGCGAAGTGACTTCATGAATCAAATGAAGATCGATGTATAGAAGCGCTGGCTCGCCCTCAGGCGCAGCCACAACATGCGCATCCCACACCTTCTCGAAGAGTGTCTTCGGTCCGTTGGTTGCATTCACTGGCATGACCTTCCTTGTTTCCTAAACGGCATGCATGGCCTGGCCGCGATCGATGATGGCATTCAAGGCTTCATGTACCAGTGAGCCCATCTCCTGCGTCGAGGTCGCCCTCTGTGCAGACTTCGGGACGCCGCTCTGCGTGGACGAACTGCTGCGGAGAAGATCCGCAGTACGATGACCATCATCCAGCACCTTGCGCACTGCAGCTTCAATCGCCTGTGCATCCTGTTCGAGCCGGGCAGAATGGCGCAGCAGCATCGCCGCCGTTAGTATCGCTCCCAGCGGGTTCGCGATGCCTTTCCCTGCAATATCCGGAGCCGATCCATGCACCGGCTCATAGAGATTCACACTGCCGCCAATCGTCGCGGATGGCAGCATCCCCAGCGATCCGGTGATCACCGCAGACTCGTCTGAAAGAATATCGCCGAACAGGTTCTCCGTCAGGATCACATCAAAGTTCCGCGGTGTATTCATGATGTGCATCGCCGCCGCATCTACGTATTGGTGATCGAGTGTCACCTCGGGATACTGCGGTGCCAGTTCGCTGACCGTGGCACGCCATAGCTGCGATACCTCCAGCACATTTGCCTTGTCGACAGAAGTCAATTTCCTGCGCCGCCGGGAAGCAAGCTCGAACGCCACCCTGGCCACCCTTACGATTTCGTCGCGTGTGTAGCGCATGGTGTTCCATGCTTCGCCCGAACTCCGGTTCCACTCGCGCGGCTGGCCGAAATACAAACCACCCAGCAACTCACGCACGAAAAGAATATCGGCGCCCTCAATCACCTCCGGGCGCAGCGGTGAATTGACCGCAAGTGCGGGATGCGCGAACGCCGGACGAAGATTGGCAAACCCGCCCAGTGCCTGTCGTATCGCAAGCAGTCCAGCCTCCGGCCGCTTCTCCGGCGGCAACGCATTGAACTCGTTTCCACCCACTGCCCCAAGCAGCACCGCATCACTTTCAAGAGCGGCGCCAAGCGTGCTCTCCGGTAGCGGCGAACCTTCCGCCTTGATCGCCACGCCGCCAATCAATCTCTCGGTCAGCTTGAATTCGTGGCCACCCAGGTCAGCTACCGTCTTCAGCACTCGCACAGCTTCGCGCGTCACTTCCGGACCGATGCCGTCTCCTGCCACAATCAATATGTTCAGCTTCATTTCTGTCCTTGCCGTGTCAAGCCTGTTGCAGATGACGCACTTGCTCCGCATCGTGATGGCCATTCGCCAGCGCAATAAGATCCTGGTCGTAAACAGCCTTCTTGCGATCTGCCAGTTCCGTGAATTGACGATACGTGCGATCCAGTTCCGAGGCACTCAGAGTAAAACCCAATTGCTGTAGGCGGCTCGCCAGTGCGTGCCGGCCCGAATGCTTGCCCAGTACCATCGTCGTGCTTGGCACTCCCACCGAAGCAGGAGTCATAATCTCGTACGTCAGCGGATTCGACAACATGCCGTGCTGATGAATCCCTGCCTCGTGCGCGAAAGCATTACTCCCCACGATGGCCTTATTGGGCGAAGGACCAAAACTGATCACTTGTGCCAGCAGCTGGCTGGTGGGAAACAGCCGATCCATATGCAGAGAATGCGATACCGGAAACGAATCCCGACGCACCTGCAAAGCTGCCGCAATCTCTTCAAGAGCCGCGTTGCCGGCCCGCTCGCCGATGCCGTTGATCGTGCATTCCACCTGTCTCACACCCGCTTCAATTGCAGCCAGCGTATTCGCGACCGCGATGCCAAGATCATTGTGACAATGCGATGACAGGGTAATGTCGCGGACTGCCGGAACTTCTTCCCGCAAACGGCGAAACATATTTCCATACTCGGCAGGCAGGGCATAGCCGACCGTATCCGGAAGGTTGATGACCGTCGCTCCCGCTTCAATCGCCACCGTCACCATTTGTGCTAGGAAGGCCGGGTCGGTGCGGGACGCGTCCTCTGGAGAAAACTCCACATCGTCCACCAGGCTCCGTGCCAGCCGCACCGCAGTTCCAGCCTGCTCCAAAGCCTGCTCGCGCGTCAGCTTCAGCTTGTATTGCAAATGAAGATCGGAACTGCCGAGAAATACATGGATCCTCGGCCGCGCTGCCCCGGTGAGTGCCTTCGCAGAAGCTTCAATATCTTCCCGGCGAGACCGCGCAAGCGACGTCACTACCGGCCGCCTCACTTCGCTCGCCACTGTTGTGATCGCTTCGAAGTCCCCGTCCGACGCAACAGCGAAACCGGCTTCGATCACGTCCACGCCCAGATCATCGAGCGCATGCGCCATCCTCACCTTCTCCGCCACCGTCATACTGCAGCCGGGAGACTGCTCGCCATCCCTGAGCGTCGTATCGAAAAAGAGAACCCGGTCGTTATTGCCTGCTTGCATCATCAGCCCCTGGTGGCTCTATTTTCTCATTGGCAGACCATAAAGCAAATTTATAATACTTCTACGTTTCATAACGAATGCTTATGCTTTCCGGTGTCAACTACCCGCATGGCCTTGGATCTGAATCAACTCGAAACCTTCCTGGCTGTCGCCGAGCTGAAAAGCTTCTCCCGCGCGGCAGAAAAGCTGCATCGATCGCAGCCCTCTGTCAGCCAGGTCATCCGCAAGCTCGAGGGCGACGTAGGCGAAGTCCTCTTCGAACGCGTTGCCAGAGATGGTTCGCTCACCACGGCAGGAGAAGTCCTACTGACCTACGCAGAACGATTGCTCGCACTCCGCCGCGAAGCCACCGTTGCACTGGACGAACTCCGCTCTCTTGACCGGGGCCGCCTGACCATCGCCGCCAATGAATACACCTGTCTCTATCTCCTCCCGGTTCTTGATCGTTTCCGGGAGCAACTGCCCAAAATCGGTATCACCGTCCAGCGGGCACTCGCTCGTCGCATCCCGGCAGAGCTGCATGCCCGGTCTGCAGAAATCGGCATCCTCTCCTTCGCTCCCGATCCCCACGACTTCCGAACGATTACTGTCTATCGGGACAGTATGGCGGTCGTCGTCAAGCCGGGGCATCCGCTCACGCGCCGCAAAAAAGTCAGCATCCGGGATCTTGGGAAACAAAGCTTCATCGCCCACAATGTGGATTCTCCCCTTCGGCAAAGAGTCATCCAGACCTTCGAAGAAACCAGGACACCCCTCACCATCGCTGTCGAATTGCCAAGCATGGAGGCCGTGAAGCGCTTCGTCGCTGGAAGCAGCGGCGTCGCTATCGTTCCCGGCCTTACCGTGGCGCATGAACTGGCCACCGGAGAACTGGTGCGGATACCCGTTCCGCAACTGCAGATCGATAGGGAATTGCGTCTGGTAGTGCGCCGGAAAGCCAGTCTCTCGTATGTCGCCTCGGCTTTCTTGAAGGTCGTAAAGGCACATAGCCGCAACGCGGGTCTGCCCTATCTCTACCGTCCACAGGAACTCGCAGGACCTCCAGAGAAGTTGAGCGATAGGAGCGGAGACCCTTCCTGAATGACCGGTTTCGAGCCTACTTTCTCCTGCGGTTCGCCGATTGCCTTGGCCCGCAGGTACAATTGCCCAAGGAATCACTAGGGGCAACCCAGAGAGAATTTAACGAGCCCGTCACCGCGGGTCAGCCCGCTCCCGTATGGAGCAGGTCAAGAGGTTCAGGAGCGAATGAAGAAAAGCAAGCTGTTGTTTCTGCTGCTGCCGTTCATGGCGGCAGCGAGCTATGCCCAGGAAAGTCGTCAAGACGTCAGTGCCAGCGGGTCCATGATCTACGCTCCATTCACTTTCGGCCAGGGGGTCCGCTTGAACGCCACGGTGGGACTCGGCGGACTTGCCAGCTATCGCTACATGCTCACTCCTCGAAGCGCAGTAGAAGGCAACTACCAGTATTTGCAGAACACCAACAAATACGCGACCAACTTCCTGCCATCCCTGCGGGTGCACACACGGTTTCAGGAAATCTCAGCCGCGTACGTATATAACTTGACCTTCAAGAAATTCAATCCATTCATCGAAGCTGGCCCCGGCGCCTTCATCATGTCGCCCATCGATGACATCAAGACCACCGACCTCACCGTCAAGAAGCAAACCAACATAGGCTTCATCTATGGCGGCGGTATCGCGTATGAGATCAGCCCCAGCTTCGACATCCGCGTCGAGTACCGCGGTCTCGTCATGAAAACGCCCACCTTCGGCAAAAGCAACGAGAATACCGGCCAGTATTACAACGTCACCAACCCAGTGATAGGCGTCGCTTACCACTTCTAAAATCATTGGACAAACAGCAAAGCCCTGGAGCATCTTCCAGGGCTTTGCTGTTTAAGTTATCGTCGAGTTTAGAAGATGCGGTAGCTTCCACCGATACTCACACCGTCCGGCGTGAGGCCATGGGCCCGTGGTCCGGCGCCCACAAAGCCGGGCCATTCCTCGTATTCATAGTCGGCTCGCACGCTCCAGCGATGGGACAGCCGATAGTCAGCCCCCCCGCCGAACGAAATGACTCCGTAGCCCCCATTGGCTGCGTTGTAGGGAAATGTAAACTCACCGATGCCGAATAGCACTTTCGCGTAGCCAATGAACTTGTGGCCATGATAAAAGCTGTAACGCGGGCCGATTAAATAATTATCGAAGTGGATGTAATTGTCCTGGTGGAAGCGCATAAACCGAACCTCTGCTTCACCACCAACCTTGGGAGTTAAGTTGTAATCAACATACCCACCGACGCCATACAGATTGTTGAAACCATAGTCCGGTGAGAAGTAGGATCCAAAGCCACCGACGTACAGTGACTGGTTTCCCCCTCTACCAGCTGCGACCACCTGCGCTTTTCCCAGGATTGGCAATAACAGCAGACTGGCGAGCAATAGGTATTTTCTAATCACTGGTATCTCTCACGAACGTTATTTTCCCGAGTATAGACAGGGTTGGCCCGTAGACCAACCCTGTTAAGTACTATTTCAACATAGACAGACCCCGATAGGGCTGTGGAACACAGCTAGTTACTGCTGTGGTTGTGGCTGAGCACTCGCTGCTTGACTCGGCTGTGCCGGTGCCGGTGCTGGTTCGGATGCGGCTGCGTTCGCCCCGGCTGCCTGGTCATAACGTGTCAGCTTGAAGTAAACCGGTGTCACCTCGAACGGCATCTTGTCGCGTGCATTCAGAAGTGGCACTGCTTTCGCATTCAGGCGATACACCTTGTCATCCCACGCATCGATGCGCAGCTGGCTGCCCAGCGGCAAAGCCGCAATCTGGTCCATCTTGTCCATGTCCAGCTTGCCGGCCTTCGGCAGCAATGCCGCCATCCATGGCGTGCCATCTGTCTTCAGCAGTCCATCCCCAAGTCGCGGAGTGTTGAGGGCAGCCAGTTCCTTTTCGCGCGTTTGCAGTTGCGAGAGATACAGACCCGCATCCCGCTCCATGTTCTTGTCCATGCCCTTGTAGTTCATGTAACCCTCGAGCAGGGCCAGCCCCTTCTTGGCAGCTGCTTCGTCATCGGCATCGGTATGCTGCATGTGAATGCGATCGAACGTCGACTCATCCGGGAACAGCAAGCGATCGTTAAACGCATACTTCGTATCGATGTGATGACCCAGGACAATATGTGCCAGCTGGAAAGCCAGAACAGATGCCAGGGAGCCTTCGTTCGGCAGCGTGTCGATCAGACCCTTGCTGAGGACAATCGTATTGCCGATCGCGATCGACTCAAGCGGCGTCGTCAGCATTACCCGGCAATGCACCGGGGCAGCCAGTTCGATATTGTTCGTCGCGATGATGTTGGTGGTGATCTGCTCTAGCACCTTGTCGAAATCGCTCGGAGCTGCAACCAGGCCGGCCTGCGTCAGCCGATCAATGACATTCTCTTCTGCCTGCGATACCCACTCGCGCTGCGCCTGCAGAGGACTCACGTCTTCAGCACTGGCACTCTGGTCGGTCACGTCATCGATCTTGATCGATTCGTTATCCGACTGGTGCGTCGGAATCTTCAGCGCATAGCCCCATATCTGCGTCTGCGCCTTGAAGGCGACCGGATGCTCGGCATCCTTCTTCGAGGTTTCTTCGACATACACGCCTACCGGCAGCCACACACCCTGCTGCAGGTTCTGCCGCCAGCTGTCAAAGTGGAAGTAGTCGTTATTGGAAGCGTCTTCTTCGGCGCCGCCAGTATAGGTTCCGTTGAACCGAACGATGTTGCCCGTATCGTCATCGATCCAGATCCGGCCCGTGAAGCGGCCGTGACCCGTCTGCGGCTTGGGATGCACATCGAAGACGTCTGTGCGAATCGTTCCAAGGAACGTCCGGCGAACGTAGATGAAGTCATAATGCTGCTGATCGAAACCAGTCGGATCGATGAACATCATGTCCAGGAAGCCATCCGGCACGTAGGAAACACCGAAGGCCTTCGAAAGACCCAGCAACGCCTGCGCCGAACCCTTGAACATGCCGTGACTCTTGCCTTCGGCAGAGTACGACTTGCCATAGAAGCCCTTGGCAAAGTCGACACGCTGCAGCATGTATTGATCCGAGACCGGAATGGCGTACAACTTGGCATCGCCCTTCATGTTCTGGATGTAGGTCTGCACCAGGGGTGAGTGCTGCTGGATCGACTTGATCGTGATCTTTTCAGCAGCGATAGCTTTTTGCACCAAGGCACTCTGTTCCGGCGTCAGGGCAATAGGAGGCGCGTACTTATCCTTTGCCTGAGCTGCCGTGACGCTAAGCGCCGTAAGCAGGGTAGTTGTCCAAACGTTCCGCAGGTTCATTTCCTGGCTCCTCTAAACTGGTTGACTTTTGAACTGCCGCCCCGCTACCGGTTTCAACAGTTACAGGTACTGCTTCCCGCCTATTAAGCCAGCTGGAAGGTGATGTGAATCAAGGTAACGTGGTCTACTGCCTGCCCGTTCTTTTGTGCCGGCTTGAAGTGAATGTTTTCCGCCACTCGCCGGGCCTGCTCGTCCAGCCCATGACCAAGACCGTTGACGACGCGCAGTACTTCTACCTGGCCGCTCGCCAGGAATCGTACTTGCAGAGTAACCTCACCCTCCACATGTTGCTGCTGGGCTTCTGAGGTGTATTGCGCCTTGGGTTCCGAGATCACTACTGGGGGTACAAAGGCAGGTTCTGCATTGTTCATCGCCACCTGGACGCCCTTGGCCGGACCGCTGCTGCCAAACCCGGCGCTGCCGACCGTACCATGACCAGTCCCGCCCGGTGTTCCGCCAACCACTCCATTGCTGAAGCCGGCAGAGGCAACTGCGCCATGACTCGTACCGCCTGCTACACCACCCACTACGCCCGCACCGAAACTCGCCCCCGAGACCACACCCTTGCGCGCGGCACCGGCGCCGGACGACTCACCCGGTGCGCGATTGAACGCACCCGCCGCCGCAATCACATTGGTCGTCGAATTCGGATTCGCCTTCGCGCCAACTGGATCGCCAAAGCCACCGGCCTTCAACTCAGGCTTGTTCATATTGTTCGCCATCTCTGTCGGCTTGGGACTCGCAAACAAGCCGGCCTTCGGAGCTGGAGGAGGCGCCACGGCCTTCGGCGGCGCAGGAGGAATCACTGGCATCGGCTTGGGCGTATCCAGTTTTACCGGCTTCGGTGGCTCAGGCGCCTCAATCTTTGGCGGAGTCACAATCTTTGGCTTGTCCAGCTTCGCCTCCAGCTTGACCGGAGGAGCCACAATCTTGACCTTGGGCACCGGAGGCTTGACTGGCTTCGGTAGATCCACCGGCACAATCAGGACGCTCATCTCGCGCTTCACCTTGGCCTCATGAATCTTCGCCGCAGCAAACAGCAGCAGAAGCACCATGATTGAAAGGTTGATGGAGGCGCTCACGCCAAATGATTTCCACCTGCCACCCGGTTCTTCCAGGAGCCCGAAGTTTGCTCGATTCAGGATGTCGTTGTTCGGCATAATTTAAGTCCTACTCTTTCTGCTGAGCAGAGTCGTATTGCTTCTTTCTGGTTTGTCCGCTCTCATTGGCGGCTCTGCTTATAATGCAAGTCCGTAGCTTCCTGGCAGAGGCGATGACTCTTGAATCGTCCTTTGCTGTGCTTCGAGCAATCCGTCGCCAGTTCCGGGTGCCATGCAAGTTTCCCGGTTGTCATTCATCCGCGGGTACGAAAGTACCGGGGATTTGTCAAAAGATAGCTTAGAACTTAGGCAATGGCAGTACCTCGAAAGTGGTGGCTGTGCATACTGACGGGGACTTCGCACAGCCCAATGCGCAACACCCTTCCAACCAGGCACTTCAGGGCGCCTGATGCATGGCAGGACCCGGTAACGTGATCTCTCATGCACGGCTTAAACCACTCAACTCCCTGTTTCTATTCGACTCTGCCAGCTTGGATGCGCAAAAATCGATAGGCTGTTTCTACCCGGCAAATCGAACAGCCGATTTAGCTGGAGACTCCAGGAGGCCCCTTGAAACTTCTTGTCACCGGCGGTGCCGGCTATATTGGCGGCACTGTTGCCCAACTTTTGATAGATCGCGGCCACTCCGTCTTTATTCTAGATGACCTTCGTCATGCTCAGCGATCCCTTGTGCCTGCCGCAGCCACTTTTATCCAGGCGGAACTGGCCGACAGAATACGGCTGGACAGCCTCCTCAAACAAGAAGCGTTTGACGGTATTCTCCATTTCGCGGCGCTCATCGAGGCCGGCGAGAGTATGCAGAAGCCGGAAATCTACTTCCGCAACAACACCGCTTCCACCCTGACACTGCTCGAAGCAGTGCTCGCCAGCAACACCCGGCGGTTCGTATTCTCTTCCACTGCAGCAGTTTACGGAGAACCGGAACGAACGCCGATAGCGGAAGACGCTCCCCTGAGACCCACTAACGCCTACGGCGAGTCCAAGCTCCTGGTCGAGCAGATGCTCACCTGGTTCAATCGTATTCACCAGTTTCCGTACGCGAGCTTACGGTATTTCAACGTCGCAGGAGCGATCCCCGGCCGGGGCGAAGCTCACGAACCGGAGTCACATTTAATTCCATTAATTCTTGACGTCGCCCTCGGCCGGCGCGAAAAAATCCGGATTTACGGCACCGACTATGACACCCCGGATGGCACCTGCATTCGCGACTACATCCACATTGCCGACCTGGCAGAGGCGCACATGCTCGCTCTTGATGCCCTCGCACCCGGTTCCAAACGGACTCGCCTCATCTACAACCTTGGCAATGGCAAAGGCTTCTCCGTTCGCGAAGTCGTTGACTCCGTAGCTCGAGTGACCGGCCGGCCAATCCCGGTAGAACAACTCCCGCGTAGAGCTGGAGATCCCGCAATTCTCATCGCCAGCGCCGACGCAATCGGAAGGGACCTTGGCTGGAAACCCAGATTCAGCGAACTCGACAGCATCATTTCCAGCGCCTGGGAGTGGCACCAGCAGCGCTACGCCTGATCGGGGGACATTGGTTACCGGGCGCAACGATCTGCCTGTCTCCTCATAGAAGGAGGGCAGGCAGCTATCGTGGAGCCGCGACTGGTGCCGTCGCAGTCGGCCCCGTCGTGAACAGCTTCGAAGCATTCAGGGCCGTGTTGTAAATGCCCCAGAGTAAAGGGATCGACACGACCGCCCAGGCAATCGCCACCAGGGCGGGAGATGTCTTTGTTCGTGGCTCAGCCATGTTGACTCCTCGTTGAATGGATCGTTTCTGTGTCTGGTGTGCAATCGTCTAGTGGGCTTCCACTACCTCGGACCTGTCGGCAGACTCCTTCACCCAGTACTTCTCAGCAACCGGTGTCACCAGCAGGTTCGAAATCAGCCCCGCAATCAGCAGGCCCGTCATGATGTGCAGGATCGTCGGATACGCATTCACCTTTGGCTGTCCCAACTGGACGTAGTGATCCAGAATCCCATTCACAATCAGTGGACCCAAAATCCCGGCGACCGACCAGGCTGTCAGCAGGCGTCCATAAATGGCGCTTACATCCATCGGCCCGTACAAATCTCGCATATACGCCGGAATCGTGGAAAATCCACCGCCATAAATGCTGATTAAGATTCCCGCCGCCACGACGAACAGCGGGATGCTGTTGAAGTGTGCGCTGCCCGTCAGCGGCAGGAACCAGTAGAACACCGGTCCGATGAGGAAGAAGATCAGGAACGTCGTCTTGCGGCCGATGTAGTCCGACATCGACGCCCAGACAAAGCGCCCGGCCATGTTGAACAGACTCAGCACCCCCACAAACCCGCCAGCCGCGACCGCCAGCACCTTGCCCTTGAAGAGATCCTGGATCATCGGCGAAGCCTGCTCCAGGATGCCGATCCCTGCGGTCGTATTCACCGCCAGCACCAGCCAAAGCAGCCAGAACTGCGGCGTCTTCATCGCCGACTGCACCGTCACATTGTGCGCACTGATCAAGCCCGCGGCCTTCTGCGGCGCAGTCCAGCCTTCCGGCTTCCAGCCCGGTGCAGGAACACGCACCGTGAATACGCCGAACATCATCAGCAGAAAATAGAGAATACCCATCGTGATCCAGGTAGACGGAATGGCACCATGACCCTTGTAGAAGGTCATCAGCCTCGTCGCCAGGGGAGAGCCGATCATGGCCCCACCACCAAAACCCATGATCGCCATGCCTGTCGCCAATCCGGGTCGGTCCGGGAACCACTTGATCAGCGTAGCGACTGGCGAAATATACCCCATTCCCAGTCCCACCCCGCCCACC
>CAZZVA010000023.1:12454-21758 GCA_964657345.1 uncultured Acetobacteraceae bacterium
TAGCCGAGCCCCAGGCCCACGCCGCCGATTGCGCCGTATCCCAGGTACACCAGCCATAGCTGGTGCAGCGCTGCTCCCTGCGAGGCGATCAGAAAGCCGGATCCGAAGCAGCATGCCGCCACAAACATCGCCTTGCGTGGTCCTGCCGTCTCCAGCCACTTCCCGAACAATGCCGCCGACAGACCCAGCACCGCGATCGCGATCGAGAAAATGTAGCCGACAGACTTCAAATCCCAGTTCGAGCCGTCCGCCGCCTTTAACGCCAGCAGTGGATTCTTGAACACACTGAAGGCATAGACCTGGCCAATCGCCAGGTGAATCGCCAGCGCCGCTGGTGGAACCAGCCAGCGACTGTAGCCCGGAGGTGCAATCGAACGATCGCGATCCAGGAAAGAAAATGCGGCCATGTCTGAAAGCTCCTTGAAGTGCATCGTGCAGGTAAACCCATTGAAGACAGTGCGAGATTGTAGATCTTTAGATACAGCACACGCTGAGCAGTGAGGATTGTGCATGCGTCCTGTCAACATGCGTCCCGTCGACAGATACAGGCACCGCAGGTCGACGCCGGAACGTGCCCGGATGTGAACCGCAACCTCCACCTCTCCATGCGCAACGGGATGTCTGCTAACCTGCTCAACGAGGTCAACAGCGCATGCCCAGCAAAGACCCTGCCGGCTCCTCTGCCGCTCCCGTCCAGCAGGAAGCCCACTTCAGTTCCATGCTTCGCGAAAACCGCGTCTTTCCTCCTCCCTCCGCCTTTGCCGCGAAGGCGCGCATCGGCAGCATGGAAGCTTACGAAGCCCTGTACGCCCGCTCCATTCAGGATCCTGAAAGCTTCTGGGCTGAAGCCGCACGCGAACTTCACTGGTTCGCACCATGGACTCGCGTCCTCGACTGGCAGTTGCCGCATGCGAAGTGGTTCGTCGGGGGCAAGCTCAATCTCAGCTATAACTGTGTCGACCGCCACGCTCTCGGGCATCGTCGAGACCACGTTGCCATCCTCTGGGAGGGAGAGCCCGCTGGGGCCGACGGCAACAGCGAAGTCCGCAGGCTCACCTTCGCGCAACTGCACACGGAAGTCCAGAAGTTCGCCAATGTTCTGAAGCAGCAGGGCATCCGTAAAGGCGACCGCGTCGCCATTTACATGGGCATGACCCCGGAACTCGCGATCGCCCTCCTGGCCTGCGCCCGCATCGGTGCCATCCACTCCGTCATCTTCGGCGGTTTCGCAGCACACGCCCTGGTCGACCGCATCAATGATGCCCAATGCAACGCCGTCATCACGCAGGACGCCAGCTGGCGCCGCGGAGCCCAGGTCCCCCTCAAAGCTGTTGTTGACGAAGCACTCGAGCAGTGCCCATCCGTAAAACACGTCATCGTCTACCAGCGCACCGGCTGCGACGTAACTATGAAGTCCGGACGCGACGTCTGGTGGCACGAACTTACGAAAGAGGTCTCAGCCGACTGTCCCGCCGAAGAACTCGACGCGGAAGATCCGCTCTACATCCTCTACACTTCTGGCACCACCGGTAAGCCAAAGGGCATCCTCCACACCACTGGCGGCTACTCCGTGCAGACCTATCTCACCAGCAAATACATCTTCGACCTGCAGCCCGATGACGTCTTCTGGTGTAGCGCGGATATCGGCTGGGTCACCGGCCACTCCTATGTTGTCTACGGCGCGCTGCAGAATGGTGTCACCACCGTCATGTATGAGGGCGCGCTCAATGCTCCCGGCCCGGACCGCGCATGGAAGATCATCGAAGACCACAAAGTCTCCATCTTCTACACCGCGCCCACGGCCATCCGCGCCTTCATCAAGTGGGGCGACGAACATCCTCTCAAGCACAATCTTGATTCGCTCCGACTCCTCGGCACCGTCGGGGAGCCCATTAATCCCATGGCCTGGATGTGGTATCACGAAGTCATCGGCAAAGAGCGCTGCCCCATCGTCGATACCTGGTGGCAGACCGAGACAGGCGCGATCATGATGGCGCCCCTTCCCGGCGCCGTCCCCACCAAGCCCGGGTCCGCAACCCGGCCCTTTTTTGGAATCGTGCCTGAAATAGTTACAAAAGAGGGAACTCCCGTTCCGAAGGGCCACGGTGGCCTGCTGGTCGTCCGCAAGCCCTGGCCCGGCATGGCGCGCACCATCTACGGCGACGACGAGCGCTACCAGAAACAATACTGGTCCGAAATCCCCGGCAGCTATTTCACCGGCGACGGCGCCCGCTGCGATGAAGACGGCTATTACTGGATCATGGGTCGCGTCGACGATGTCATCAACGTCAGTGGCCACCGCCTCGGCACCATGGAAATCGAGTCGGCGCTCGTAGCCCATCCGAAGGTCGCCGAAGCAGCCGTCGTCGGCAGGCCCGACGACATGAAAGGCCAGGCCATCGCCGCCTTCGTCACACTCGAAACCGGCACTCAGCCAAGTCCGGAGTTGAAAGAAGAACTGCGTCGATGGGTAGCCAAGGAAATCGGCGCACTCGCCCGTCCAGACGACCTAAAATTCACCGAAGTCCTTCCTAAAACCAGGAGCGGCAAAATCATGCGCCGTCTGCTGCGTGAACTCGCGACCTCGGGTGAGATCAAGGGTGACACCACCACCCTTGAAGACATGCAATCCCTGGTAGCTCTGCGCGGTTCCGAGGATTGATCCTCAGCAAATCATCGGTGAACGTGTAGTCGCACCGGGTACCTGCAACGAAGAAGAAGGCGGCGCATAATGACTCCGCGATAGCATGTTAGGTAGGTGCGGTGATTCGCCGCCCGCGGTGTTCCCTATGTCTACGGCCAGGTCCTTCACCAACTTTCGCATCGTCCTGCTCGCCATCCTTGTTGGGCTCTTCATCGGCGGCTGCGGTTTCGCAGTCGACCACTTCGTGCACAGTGTCGATCGCCTCTATGCCTCCGATCTGTACACCTGCATCGTGGCCACACTCCTGTCGTACGCCCTGATGGTCTTCGAAAAACGTAGACGCCTCATCCTGGCCCGCCGCATGGAGATCGCTGCGGAAGTCAATCACCACATCCGCAACGCTCTCACCGGCGTAGTCCTCACTGCTTCTGTCCAGAATGATCCGACACTGCATGCCGTCATCGACGATGCAACCGCCCGCATCGACTGGGTTCTCACCACTATCCTCCCCGACGACGCCGAGGATCTGCCCTGGTCCATGCCCACCCCTTCCTGGCGTCCGAAGTCGTGGCGCGGTCGATCCACCGGGATAACCGCACCTGCTCGAGAAGACTCGTCCCGCTCCTGACAGGCACCCTCTGACTTTGTCAGGGTCTGCGGTAAACAGTCGGACCCGGCGCAAAGTCCGTGAGCAGTCCCACCAGCCCTCCCGGAATCCCGCCAACAGCAGCGCCCGCGCCAATCAGTTCCCCTTGCCGGAAAAAGCCATCACCGTTGGCTGCTTCCAGCGCAATGATGCCCACCGCTGCACCGATCCCCGTGCCGGCCGCAATCGAGACTGCATAGCGGGTCACCTTGATGCGCCTGATCTCGCTTCGACTGAATGTGTAATGGCTCGTCTGCACCATCCGTCCCGTCGAGCAGACAAGAGTCTCGTCATCAACCCGGTCCATCGTACAAACCCGGCTCATGCGGTCACCGGTGACGTGAATCCTGGTGTGAACAGGCAGTTGCTGCACGCGCTGCCAGTTGGAACCCGCAGCTTGACCCTTCGCATCCGACGGCGAAAGTATCAGCATCCACAGGCAGATAACTAACAGGCCGAAGTAAGTTGCAAAGGCTCTTCTTGGAAACATAGGTGCGTAGATAATGCACATGGAAAGACTTTGCACACAACATTTAACTCACCGGACGCTGCAGCGAATAGAAGATCCCGTTGATCTCGATCGTCGAGAACATCCCGCTGACATACTCCAGCTCTTTCCGCTGCGCTAGTTTCTGCGGATAGAAGGCGCCGCGCCATCCCGCATAACGCCAGCCGCAAATGCCGATGCGCACAGTCCCGGAAGCCACGTGCCCGCTTTGCTTCCGTAGCGTCTTCGCAGCAGCATGCATCGCACTAGCGATTGAGATGCCGCCATCGATCGCAAAAGGCCGCTCCTACCGGAGCTGCCGCGGCTTCATGATCGGCGAAGCCAGTGAGAGCATCGCGCACAGCATCGCAATCACATAGAAAATACTCGGCAGCCCCGCACTGCGGCCCAGCACTCCCAGCATGGGCGGTCCGATCAGTAACCCGGCATAACCAATCCCGACAGCCGTGGCAATCGCAGCACCCGGAGCGACGCCGGGCACCATCCCCGCGGACCGGTACAAGATCGGCGAAGCATTCGACAAGCCGAAGCCGATCAACGCAAAGCCCGGCAGTGACCATGCCAGAGCGTGGGCAGAGAGCACCACTCCCACCCCCGCCACTGCAAGCATTCCCCCATAGCGCAGTGCGCGAGGCTCTGTAAAACGGGCAACCACCCTGTCCCCCACCAGTCTGCCGATCACCATCGCCGCCGCAAATGCCGAATATCCGTAGCCCACGACACCCGCACCCAGCCCACGCTCCACGCGCAGGAACAATCCGCTCCAGTCAGCAATCGCGCCTTCTGACAGCATCGTGCTGAAAGCCAGGATGCCGATCAGCAGAAGCCGGCCGTGTGGCCGTGTCATATGCTGGCGCCCATGCGTCTTCTCTTGCTCGTGGCCCAGCATCCCGCTGCGCAGACTCATGGTGACGGTCATCAGGATTGCCGCCAGAATCGAAACCACCAGCACCGGCCTGGCGCCACGCGACATCGCAGCTGCTGTCGCGGCAGACCCGAGAACGCCACCCACACTCCACAAGCCATGGAACAGCGAGATCGTGCGATACCCAAGACGTTCCTCGACCAGGATGCCTTGTGAATTCATGGCCACATCCATCGATGCTCCCGACATTCCGAAGACAAATAAGGCAGCAGCCATCATCCATGCCGCGGGTGCAAGCACCATGCACCACAAGGCAACCGGCATCAGGCAGCCTCCGAGAAAGGCAACCCGGCGACTGCCAACCCTGGAAGTCAGCCACCCGGCCAGCGGCATCGCCACCACCGCGCCGCATCCCGCTGCCAGCAGCGTCACGCCAAGCTGGGCAGGATTCAAGCCGAGGTCGCGCGCCCTGTCCGGCACGTGGGGTACCCACCCGCCCACAGCGCTGCCGTTGGCAAAAAAGTATCCGGCAACAGCAAGGCGTGCCCGCCGCGCTTCAACCAGGTCGGATCGTATTGCTGTTATTGCACTCATCCTGCTCCGATGCTCACGGACAGGGAATCGACAACGACTCGCCTAGTGACTGCCATGAATGGAGTAGAGCAGGAATCCAACAATCGCGAAGCCGGCAATCAGTCCGGCGAGGATAAATCCACCAAGAATGATAGCGACCTGCGTACGCTTTTCGGCCGTCGGCTGGGTGATACCAAACGTGCCGATAAATACCTCTGCCAGGTAATGGAGCAAACGCATCATTCTTTCAATTGTCTACCCTGAGGGCGCGGGCTCCAGGAGAATGGAACTCTCCAGCGAGTCTCCGGCCTCGCCAGGTCTCTCGTCCCAGTCTGCTATCTGCGCAACCGCACCCGCCAGCGACGTCGCCACTGCGGTAGGTCGAACGGCACCGAAACGCGACAGCGTACTTTCAGGATCCTGGTCGGACCGCCACAGTCCCATCAACAAACGATTCGTGGGCAGATGCTGTCGCACTCTCAGGCCGAGATTGCGCGCAGCCGTAAATGCAAATGGCGGCAGCGCCGAAATACAGATCACGGTCTGCCGGTCTTCCCCCAGCCGGGTCAGAATTTCCGGAGTGACCGCGGCAAGTGGAAGCAGCAGCGTATTGAAGCCTGCCTGCTCCAGCAACTGCGCCAGCATGGTCGCGCTCAACTCGTCCGCCTCGTCACTCGCCGCAAGGCAGATCACGGGAAACCGCCTGTCATGCACACGTCGTGACGCAGCGACTGGTACCCGCATGCCCATCGTCTGGTCAGTGGCAGCCGGCGGGTCCTTGTATTCGGAAAATTCCGCCAGCAGTTCTCCACTGCTCAGATAAACAAACTGACTTCGCGCATCATCCAGCCCACCCTTCTGGCGATCCTGCTTGGCCAGTCCCAGTGCGGGTAGCAGCAGCCCGTCATAAAGCTCTACCAGCGGCCGGCCTTCGATGAACTTCTCTGCGATCAAGCGTACTTCCGGCTGATCCATCGCCAGCAGGCGCTCATAAAAACGTACCTCCGGAGCCAGCTCTCCATCGTCGCCCAGCAGCACGTGCAGAAAGCCCATCTGCGGAACGTAACGACCCATCACGATCAGGCACACCGTCAGCGGTGTCGACAATACCAGCCCGGGCCACCCCCATAGTGTGCTCCAGAAAATAGCAGAGGCCAGCAGGGCAAGAGAACCGACGCCAGTCTTCGATCCGTACAGCCACGGTTCCACAACATACGCCGTCACCACTTCGATCACCAGGAAGATCCCAATCACTTCCAGTGGCTGCTTCCAGCTCGACGAAATAGCAATGGAAAAAATGAGCGGCAGAACACCGATCACGATCGTGCCGGCATATGGCACAATGCGCAGCAGCGCTGCAATCGCGCCGAACAGCGTGGCATCCGGTACTCCTACTACTGACAACCCCACACCGAACAGCAGCCCGAAACACCCGTTCACCAGGAACTGCATCACCAGGTACCGGCTGATACGCCCGGCAGCATCGTGAAGCGCTTTGGACATCAAATTGAGATTGCCGATGCCGGCCAGCATCAGCAGCCTGTTTCGCAACTCATCGCGATGGATCAGGATGTAGATCGTAAAGACCAGCACGATCGCCGCCATGCCAATTGGCCGCAGGATCGGGAACAACAGATCGCGCAGGTACGCCGCTGCGGTTTCCGGCGGTTGCACCACCTGCACCGGCATAGGCGTCGCCGTCGTGGGACTCTGAGGTTCCTGCTGAACCGGCCTTTTTCCTCTGCGGCTCGCCGCCTTTCGCTCCACCAGGTTCTGCTGTTCGGCAATAGCCACCGGGTTGGAACCACTGGACAGCTCCAGTCCCATCTCCTCCAGGCTGCGGACTGCCTTGCCCGCCGCGCCGCCAACTGGCGTATGGAGTTGATTGAATCGATCTTCGATATTGATCCGGTAATCCGGCAGCGTCTCCACAACGTGGACAAGCTGTCGTGCCACCACCCAGCTCACACCCGCTGCTCCTGAAAAAAAGATCAGGATCACGAGAAGGATCGCCGCCCCTCGTCGAACCCGCCACTTCTCTAAAAGACTTACCGCGGGAGACAACAGGAAATTCAAGACAACCGCGAACGAAAGCGGGATCAGCAGGGTGCTCGCAAAATACAGAACCAGGATGATGACGCCAATCAGCAGCAGCGGCTCACTCGACAGCCAGCTCGCCCGCAGACGCGTCGTGGTCGATGAGTTCTGTGCTGCTCCTTCGCCCTGCTGCGACATGCGCGCTTTCACTCCGTGCGGGAAAGCATCACTCTACCAGTTAAGACACGCGCGCTTGGCTCACGCGAATCGACACGAAGTGACTTTCGGTGGATACCACAGGCAAAAAAGTCGCAGGAGCGGCTTGCGGCAGCATCATCGATCGCGCACCCGTGTTCTTGATCTCCGGCTCTTCGGAAGGGCGTGCGTGGAAGAGGATATAAAACAGAATCACTACACACGCAGCAATAATCAGGACATAAAGCAGGAAGATGCCGACTTCTTTCCTGTCGAACGGCCTGCCGTTTGACCCTGTCACCCCAGCTCCCATGGCCCTACCCTCACGCGATTAGGATGGACAATTTGTGCATACGGGTGCTTGCCGTTCTCTGAAAAGCTGGTAGCCGTTCTGCACCGCTAGCTGATCTGGACTAGTAGCCGTTCTGGATAAGATAAGCCGCCGAAAGCTGGAACGCCTGCTCTTCCGTCCGTGCTGCGCTTCTCTGCTCCGCAAACTTCATAATGACATCCGCTTCCAGGTTCACTGGGTCGCCCGGCTTCAGGGTGTGCAGATTGGTTCGCGCATACGTATGCGGGATCACAGCAATCGTCGCCTGCCGGCCATTCCACCGCGCAACCGTCAGGCTGATGCCCTCGATCGCAATCGAACCCTTTTCCACAATGAACCGGCCGACACTAGCAGGTACATCCACCGTAAGCCACCAGTCCGTCTCGCGCAGGGCAGCATTTTCCGAAACCGCGTGCATGGAGACCAGCAGCCCGGTAGCGTCGACATGTCCCTGCACGATATGGCCGCCCAGCGGAGTTCCAGCCGGCGTCGGCAGTTCTAGATTCACTACCGACTCGGCGCGAAGCCGGGTGAGCGACGTCCGATTTACGGTTTCCTGCGCCAGATCAGCAGAAAAATGGTCATCACCAATATCGAGTGCGGTCAGGCAGACACCATTGACCGCAATGCTGTCACCCTCTTTCAGTCGATTGGCCAGTCCAGGCGCTCCCACGGTGAGTCGACGCGTGCCGACTTTGTCCTCCAGCGTCAGGATGGTCCCGGTCTGCTCGATCAAGCCAGTAAACATGCCTCAAGACTATAGCCAATCCTGCCGGCCTCAGTCCCAATACGTTTTCAGCGTGCGGTTCACGCACAGATCGCTGCCAAACCACGACGTCTCGATATCCAGGGCACTTCGCAGCCTGGCTGCCTGGTCGACAAACGGCAGTCCTTCCAAACCCAGGAGCACCGGCGCATAAAAAAGAACCAGCCGATCCACCATGTCTTCGGCAATCACAACCGTATTCAAACCCGTGCCTGACTCGATCATCACACTCGTGATGCCGCGTTCCCCGAGCCGGGCAAGCACCAGGCTGAAAGACAAACCAGCATCGTCACTTTCCACGTGCTCGACGCAAACGCCCTTGTCGCGCAAAGCCTCCGCACGATCCTCGTCACGGGAGGCAGTAAATACCAGCACCTCGCCCTCTCTCGGGTTCAGCATCCTTGCTGCGGGAGGAAGCCGCAATTGGGAATCCAGCACCACCCTCTGGATCGGAAGCCGGCGCGGCAACCCGCTCCTGTCCGTTAGCTGAGGATTGTCCGCCAGCGCCGTATTGATCCCGGTTAGCACAGCGTCATGCGCATGGCGCATCTGTTGCACCTCGGCTCGCGCTTCCTCCCCGGTCAGCCAGAATGGCTGACCGGGCGGACGAAGATGCGCAGGAGGCGCAATCCGCCCATCCAGCGACAACGCCGACTTCAACGTGACCCAAGGCAGTCCGGTGCGGATGTACTTTGCAAAGGCGTTGTTGAGGCCCTGCGCTTCCTTTCGTCCCGGCCCT
>CAZZVA010000024.1:0-20666 GCA_964657345.1 uncultured Acetobacteraceae bacterium
CAGCGACCTCTACCGTGTCAAGGTAGCGCTCTAACCAACTGAGCTACGCGCCTGCGCCTGCTGCCCTTCGATCATACCAAGAAACGCCGGTTTGACGAAGGACAGGCGGGCACAACAGATTGTTGGTCACGGTTGGATGGCTGAGATACTATCAGGCTTACATGCGGGCATTCCGGTGACGCTCCACTTTGTAGCAGACTCCCGGGAATGCCGTAATTCTTCTTTGCAAGAACCGATCCAGTGCTGAAAGATTTTCGAGCCGCGCCCAACCAACTTACGTTCCTGCGCCTGTGCATCATTCCCTTCCTGGTGATGGCAGTTCTGGACCATCACTATCGCCTTGCTTTCGGGTTGTTTGTGATTGCCGGCATCAGCGATGGTCTCGATGGGCTGCTGGCGCGCCTGCTGCACCAGCGGACACTGCTGGGTCAGTACCTGGATCCGGTCGCAGACAAACTGCTGCTGAGCACGCTGTTCCTGGTCCTGACGCATGAAGGGCTGATTGTGCGGCGAGTTACGGTGCTGGTGTTCAGCCGCGATCTGGGCATCCTGGTGGTGGCGACTTTACTGCACCTGACGTCCAATGTGCGGGAATTCCGCCCGAGCATCTGGGGCAAGGCCAACACGGTGGCCCAGATCGCGGCGGTCACATGCACGTTATGGACACAGTTCTATGCACCGCAGGGACTGGTCATGCTGAGGACCGTTTCGCTGGTGGCAACCTTCTGCCTGACACTTATTTCCTGGCTGCACTATACCTGGCGGATCGTATCGCCTGCCGCTCCGACGGAGGAGGCGAGCGGGACTCAGGCCACCGTCCAAGCCACGCTGATGAGCAATGATCTCAAGATCGCCGATTAGGATTTTCGGGACTTAGATCGCCAGCACCGGAAAGCCGGACGTAAGAAAGGTTACGCAGGCAAGCACGATGGAGGATGCGCTGCTAATCCTCTTCGGGGTCGACAAGCACTTTCTCTTCTATCTCCATGTCGTGAAACTCGTTGGCGTCGAAGACTTCGCCGCAGAGCTGGCATTCAACAAATTCGATATCGTCTTCGCGCGCGACCACGCGCACCTGGAGGTGCTTGCAGGAGGTATCCATGATGGTGAGCAGCGGCAAGTGCCGCTATTTCGAGAATTGTATCCTCGTCGCCCGCCTGGCGGAAGCACCTGTTTGAAGATTCATATTCGTCAGGTGCCGGTGGCGGAAAACGCAGCCAGGGTTTCATGAGGACGGCCCTGATTTTCGTCACAGCGACCGAAGATCATTTTGCCGGAGGGTGTCTGCAGTACTGAAGTCACCTGGACATCCACAGTGTGGCCGATGGAACGGCGCGCATGATCGACGACGACCATGGTGCCGTCATTCAGGTAGCCGATCCCCTGGCCGGGCTCCTTGCCTTCCTTGAGGATGGCGATGGAGAGCCGTTCGCCAGGAAGAACGACCGGCCGGAGCGTATTGGCAAGGTCATTCACGTTCATCACGGGAATGTCATGAAGCTGGGCGACCTTGTTGAGATTGAAGTCGTTCGTGACGAGGCGACCCTCGTATTTCTTGGCCAGTTCGATGAGCTTCAAGTCGACTTCGCGGATACTGGCGAAGTCATCCGACACGACCTGGATCTTGATCCGCTTACAGTTGCGCATGCGCTCGAGCATGTCGAGACCCCGGCGGCCGCGCTGCCGCTTGCTCGCGTCCGTAGAATCGGCAACAGCCTGGAGTTCGCGCAGGATGAACTCTGCCACGATGACCGGGCCATCGAGGAAGCCTGCGTCGGCGACATCGGCAATCCTGCCGTCGATGATGGTACTGGTATCGAGCACTTTGGCGGTGCCGGGCATTCCATGTGACGGGAGGGCTGCTGGAGGAACCGCTGCCGTGAAGCTGTCGGCTAGACCAGCCCCCGCCCACGCACCGCTATAGCCGAAGAACAGCAGGCAGAGTGGTGGAAGGAGTACATGCCAGGCGACGGCAGTGACACTTGACTGCAGCACGACGGCAGAGGCTGCCCCGGCGAGAATGCCGGCAAGCGCTCCACTGAGGAGCCAGCCTGAACGCGCACTGCCGAGTACCTTGAGCCGTGCTTCACAGAGGATGGCGACGACTGCCAGTACCGCGCCGCTTGCGAGAGCGACCGGGAGGGGGATAGTAGAAGGCCGAAGGGCACCGACAACAACCAGGCAGATTAAGAAAAAAGAAAGCCGAACAATATTGAGCATTGCTGCTACGCTCCAGCCGCAGCGCGTACTTTTCCGCGCTGCCCGTTGTCGGAGTATAACGGGCCTGGCGCCATCCGACAATGACCTTTCTATACACCCTGCTCGCCATTTTTATATAGCGAAGCCTAGTGATTTGTTAGGGATACTGAGAGGAAAGAAAAAGTTCCATGGCGACATCACCTCGTTCGTAATGCGCGGCGCCACGCTCTTCAAGCGGAAGATGGCGGAAGCCTATGGATTCGTACAGATGAATAGCATTACGGAGGGAGCTGTTGGTCTCGAGATAGAGCCGCCGGATGCGCAGCTTGCGAGCTTCCTTCACAACATATTCGAGCAGGGCGCGACCGACACCGCGACCGCGTTCGCGGGCGTTGACGGCCATTTTGGATAGCTCGAAGCATCCGTCGCCCATACCAACGAGGGCACAGCAGCCGACGTTCCGGTCGCCGCGGACAGCCATGAATATGAAGCCTCCGGGTTGGATGATTTGCCCGATCGGATCGTTGAGGACAACGTGATCGGAGGCCTCCATGCGGAAGAGCGTCGTGATCCAGGCTTCGTTGAGGGCGCGAAAGGCTTCGGCATCCTGCGGGGTGAAAGGCCGGAGAACGAGTGGCGCGCTTTCGAGCGCATCGATGTTCTTTCGCATGAAGATGGTCGCCTGAGGATTGTCGTTGTAGCGAGGGCAGAGCGTATAGCCGAGCCGGGCGTAGAGCCGGGTGGCGGCTTGTAGATCGTCCTTCGAATCAAGATAGAGTTCGGAGCAGCCCTGTTCGATGGCAAAGGCCTCCAGGGCTGCGACGAGTCGCTGGGCGATCTGACGGCTGCGGAAGGCTGGTTGCACGTAGAGACGCTTGATTTCGGCGCGGCCTTGCTCGCGCGACAGCCAGCGCATGGCAATGCAGCCGACCGGGGAGTCGCCAATGTACGCCAGCCAGATGGCCTTGTCGGGGGCATCCACGGACTCGATGATTTCAGCTGCGCTGTCGCGGACGACAACGTCGACGGCGTGCTGGTATTCCTCGATGAGGCGGACGGCGTCGGCTGCCTGCGCAGTCTGTGCGCGCACAATGGTGACGCCGCCTGGTTCCGGCCTACTGTGAGAGGCCGAAGGAAGATCCATCAGTATTTCGGCACGGAGGTGTCGACTGTGTCGGACCAGGCAGTGATCCCGCCGGCCAGATTTTCGACGTTCTGGAAGCCCGCCTGCTTCAGGATTTCTGCCGCCTGCTGGCTACGTCCACCTGCCTTGCACTGGGTAACGATCTTCTGGTTCTTGTCGAGCTCGCCGGTGCGCTGCTGCAACTCGCCCAGCGGCAACAGGTTGCCGCCGATGTTCGCGATCTTGTATTCCCATGGTTCACGCACATCGAGGACATAGACGTCTTCGCCTGCGTCTTGGCGACGCTTCAGTTCTACCGGTGTGATCTGGGGAATGCCATTCTTCATAGTGGGATCTACCTGTGCGGGGATGCCGCAGAATTGATCGTAGTCGATCAGCTTGGTGACAGTGGGGTGTGTGCCGCAGACGGGGCAATCCGGATTCTTCCGAAGCTTCAGTTCGCGGAAACGCATGCCAAGTGAATCGACCAGCAGGAGACGGCCGACGAGCGAGTCGCCTTTGCCGAGGATCAGCTTGATGACTTCCGTAGCCTGAATGATGCCGACCAGGCCCGGCAGAATGCCGAGGACACCGCCTTCCGCGCAAGAGGGGACGAGGCCGGGCGGTGGCGGCTCGGGGTAGAGGCAGCGGTAGCAGGGGCCGTCCTTGGTGGCGAAAACGCTGGCCTGGCCTTCGAAGCGGAAGATGGAGCCATACGCGTTCGGCTTGTTGCCGCTGAGCACACAGGCGTCGTTGACCAGGTAGCGGGTCTGAAAATTATCAGTACCGTCGGCGATGATGTCGAAATCTTTGAAAATCTCGAGAGCATTCGCGCTGGTCAGCATGGTGTTGTACTTCTTCACGTTCAAAAAGGGATTGAGGGCCTTGAGCTTGTCCTCGGCGGAGTCGATCTTCAGGCGGCCGACGTCCCTGGTGCTGTGAATGATCTGGCGCTGCAGGTTGCTGGCGTCCACCACATCGAAGTCGACCAGGCCGAGCGTGCCAATGCCTGCGGCTGCGAGGTAAAACGCGAGCGGGGCGCCGAGACCACCCGTGCCCACGCAGAGCACCCTCGCTGCCTTCAGCTTGCGCTGGCCTTCGATGCCGACCTCGGGAAGGATGAGGTGACGCGAGTAACGGCTGAGATCATCCGTGGTGAGTTCCGGCAATTCGGCAGTTCCGGCCTCGGCGACGGCAGCAGGAGCGCCGCCTGCGATGGACGGAATAATAGTAATCGTGTCTGTGTCTTTAACGGCAGCCTTATCAGAATTTTCAATGTACCGGACATCTTCATCGTTGAGGTAGACGTTGACAAAGGCGCGCAGCTTTCCTTCCTCTGTGTATAGGTGCTTCTTCAATTCAGGATGGGCCGCGGTCAATTGGGTGAGTGCCTCGCCAACAGTAGCAGCCTGTACGTCGACGGTATCCTGCTTGCCTGCGTAGACGCGTAGTGGCGTCGGTATATGGATCTTCATGGTCTTCACTTTCCTGACGTCAATTAGATGTAGCGGGCGCATCGAGGATGCGTTCGATCAGCAACGGTTCGAGATGCAGGTCAACATCGCGCGATGACCGGGGCTTCGGTCGAGGACGACGCGGCATCATCAAGGGCGATCGGCTCGATTTCGAGACGTTTGTCTTCTTCGCTGGTGCCCAGCAGCAGGAACGAATTGGTCAGCCTGGCGACACCTTTTTCAACGCTGGTGATGATGTAGGAGCAATGCATCCAGTGGGCTTCGGCGAGGTCGGTTTGTGACCACATCGCCGGGTGATCCGGATGCGAGTGATAAAAGCCGACTATGTCGAGGCCGCGTTCCCGGCCCGCACGCTGGGCGGCAATCAACTCCTGCGGCGCAATGTGGTAGCGATTGTGAGCAGAATCGGTGCGTGTATTGCCTGCCCGAATCGCTTCCTCCACCTGGTTGTCGCCATCTTCGTTTCGGCCCAGCAGGATACCGCAGCACTCATGCGGATATGTTTCTTCGCCGTGCCTGCGGATGGCGTTGTAGGTTGCGGTGGCCATACGGATCATTGTGGGCTACTCCTCCCAGAACCGCTCACTCAGGTATTTGTCCGCTGAGTCGCAGAGGATAGTGACGATGACGGCAGTTCTTCCCGCGGCATGTTCTTCCTCAGCTACCTGCAGCGAGGCCGCGACGGCTGCTGCTGCTGAAACACCGACCAGCAGGCCCTCGGTTTTACCCAGCTGCTTGGCCATCGCGTACGCGCGTTCGGTCGACATGGCGATGTTGCGATCTGCAAGTTTCGGATCGTAGATCGGCGGCACGATGGCAGTCTCCATGTGCTTCAGTCCCTCGAGGCCATTGAAGGGCGAGTCCGGTTGCATGGAGATGCATTGAATATTCGGGTTCAGCTCGCGCAGACGGCGGGTAGTTCCCATGAAGGTGCCGCTGGTGCCGAGACCGGCCACGAAGTGCGTGATCTTCCCCTCGGTCTGCTCCCAGATTTCGTTTGCGGTGCCGAGGTAATGAGCGCGCCAGTTGTTGTTGTTGCCGTACTGATCGGCATAGAAGTACTTGGCTGGATCACCGGCGGCGAGTTCGCGTGCCTTGCGAATGGCGCCATCGGAACCGTCGGCTGGATCGGTCCAGACGATCGTGGCGCCGTAGGCGGACAGAATCTTCTTGCGTTCGGGCGAGACATTGGAAGGCATGCAGAGAGTGACCGGAAAGCCGCGAGCGGCGCCCAGCATGGCGTAGGCAATGCCGGTATTGCCGCTGGTAGCGTCCAGCAGGTGACGTCCCTGGCCGAGCTGCTCTGCGGCTTCGGCAGCGCCGACAATGGCGGAAGCCGCGCGATCCTTGACAGACCCACCGGGGTTCATCCATTCCGCCTTGCCGAGGATCTGGATACCCGGCAGGTGAGACGAGAGCCGCGGAAGGCGGACCAGCGGCGTATGGCCGATGCGATCGAGGAGGGCCGTGCCAAGCTGCTCGGTTCTAACGGGCGGGGTCTCCAGTTCCGTGAATGAGGTCGTCATGTTTATCTGCAGTCCTTTGTGCTTGGTGGCCGCACGCTTGTTGGCCATACACGGTGCATTGCGGCCTCTCTGGCAATATGCGAGAGTGGAGGAACCGTGGCTGCGTCCCTACCAGTGTAGCGTTTGCTTCGGAATCCCAGCAAAACGGGAGTATTTCCCAGTTCATGCGAACTAAAACCGTTGTCCGCACTTTCAGCCAGATCCTGGAACTTCTTCGTACGAATTCGTTTGATGTTCGAGAGACGCCGGGCGTCGCAGGGAAAGGTGCCGCAAGCACTCCGGGCCAGATATTTATTACGAAGTTTGGAGCGGGCGCAATCCTGGCGCCCAATCCGAATTTCGGGGTCAAGGCGACGAAAGCGAAGAACGAAGAGGCGGGTCACGCGGTCGTGTGGGTCCACCGGCCAGGCTGGCTGCTGGGCGGCAAGGTAGCGACACTGGTGGACCACGGCTATCAGAAGCATTTTGAGACACCGGGACTGAAGATCGCTGCAACTGCGGATGCGTTGAAGGCGATTCACCGCTTCTCGGAAGAACTGCGGGAGATTGTCGGAGATCCGAGTCTGTACAACGAGTCGCTGGGAACAGTGAGCGACTCGTACATGTATGACCGGGTGAAAGGCAACGACCTGCCCAAGGCCAAGCGGGCTGTTCCAGCATGGGAGCTTCCGGAATCGAAGTAGGACTGGCCGTCCGGGCCTAAGCGCCGTGGCGCTTATGCTCCGCTGGACGCGCATTCCTATTCCTGCCTAAAGTTTCGCGCGTTCGCGCTGCAGTTCCCGGTAGGCGTCGCTTTTACCGATGCCGCGTTCACGGGCAATACGCTTCAGTGCTTCCTTTTCGTCGAGTCCGTCGGATTTCTGCAGTGCATCCAAGCGGCTGGAAATGCTCTGCGACTCGGCGCTTTCGGCGGCGGATTGGCTTGCCGCGGGCGTGGCTTCGACCAGCAGGGTGATCTCTCCGCGGATGCGCTCACGAGCGGCAAGCGTGGTACGGACTTCTGCCGCAGTGCCTCGCAGAAATTCTTCGTGCAGCTTGGTGAGTTCGCGGGCGACAACGACCCGGCAGTGCGCTCCCCATACGGCAGAAACGTCGCCCAGAGTTTCGAGGATGCGATGCGGCGCTTCGTAAAAGATGAGAGTCGCGGCCTGATCGATAGCAGCCATTTGCTCCAGAGCTGTCCTTCGCTCACCTGCTTTGGATGGAAGGAATCCGCAGAAGCTGAAGCGGTCGGTACCAAGGCCGGAGGCAACCAGTGCAGAGATGGCTGCATTCGCGCCAGGGATCGGTGTCACACGGATGCCGGCCTCGATAGCAGCCTTCGCGAGTAACACTCCTGGATCGGAGATACCGGGCATGCCCGCATCCGTGACGATAGCGATGCGCTTGCCCTGCCTGAGTTCTTCGAGCAGGCTCGCGGACCGCTCAAGTTCGTTATGAGCGTGATAGCTGACCATGGGCGTGCGGATGCCGAAGTGCTGCAGCAGCTTCCGGGTCTCGCGGGTGTCTTCGCAGGCGATGCTGTCGGCGAGTTCAAGGACGTGCAGCGCTCGCAGCGTGATGTCTTCGAGGTTGCCGATGGGTGTCCCGACAAGGTAGAGGCCGGGTTCGAGTGGCTTTTTCAGACTGGCACGGATGGTGTGCGGCGCTTCAGGTTCAGGATTGCTTTGTTCGGGACGTGCTTCGTCCTGCGGCAGCAAGGCTACTCCCGCTGACGAAGTTTGCGGCTTTCCGCAAGCAGCCCCATGGAGTGCATGAGGTTCTGCAGGGTCACGATGCCGACGATGCGGCCGCTCTCGGTGACCGGCACCAGTGACATGCCGCGCCCGCTGAAGCGGCTGATGGTGGCGCCTAGAGAATCTTCGGGCTGGGCTACCGGGAAGGCGCGCTGCATGACTCCCTGCACGTAGCCATTGCCTTCGCTGCGCAGGGCTTCAAGGATGTTCTGCCGGGAGACGATGCCGACCAGGTTTTGTCCGCGGACTACTGGAAAATCATCCTGCAGACTGTGCACGGCTTTGTGCAGTGCGTCCTCCAGGGTGTCCGAGGGTGACAGCATGGAAAAGTCGGTCAGCATCACGTCTTTCATAAAGACAGTGTCGACAACATTCTGAAAGAGGACGCCCTGATCTTCCAGTTTTGCCCCCATCAGGATGAAGAAGCCGGCAACAATCAGCAGCGGGCTCTGCAGGAGTACGCCTGCGGCAAAAGCTGCAACTCCGGCGACCTGCCCGATCGTGGAAGCAAGCTTCGCCGCAGCATCCTTACCGCTCTTCTGCGCCAGGTGAGAACGCAGGACGCGGCCGGCGTCGAGTGGATAGGCAGGCAGCAGGTTGATCAGGCCGATAAAGAGGTTAAGCCAGACCGCGCTGCGGATGAGGTGTGCCGGGGTGACGAAGGGCCGGGTCAACACCGGCAGATCGGGCGACATGCCGGCGATGGTGAGCCACAGGACAGCGCCCAGCGAGAGGCTTGCGATGGGTCCGACGAGTGCCATGCTGCGCTGAAGCCTGGTCTCGTTCGCGCGCTCCAGGCTGTCTGCGTTGGAGTAGGAGAGCAGGCCCCCGATGGGAAGCAGCAGGATGCTGCGCAGTTGAAGCCCGTGATACGCGGCAGCGATGACGCGCGCTATTTCGCGGAAGGTGACGGAGAACAGCACGACCAGCCAGAGGCCGAAGCCGCGCATGCCGGTAAGGTTGAGCATGTTGGCCCAGGCGGCGCAGACACCAAGGAGCAAGATGAAGAAGGTGTGGATGCGGACATCCACGCCCAGCCAGCGCCCCATCGGAAATGACCAGCCTCGCATCTTGCTCTGATTGTACAGACGGCGGCACGCAGCCCGCCTGTCGGCGTGTGCCGATTTAGTATCGGCTGTATGCGCGTGATAGCCGGCACGTATCGCTCCCGCATCCTGGATGCACCGAAGGGCATGGAGACGCGACCCACGGGCGACCGGCTGCGTGAGCGTCTGTTCAACATACTTGCGCCACGCGTGCCGGGCGCGCGAGTCGCAGACCTGTTTGCCGGTTCGGGTGCGATCGGTATCGAGGCGATCAGCCGGGGTGCGGCTGCGGTAGTGTTTGTGGAGAAAGCGTCGGCTGCGCTGCAGGCGATCCGCGCGAACCTGGCGTCACTGGGCATTCGGGAAGGCTTTTCGATTGCGGCCACGAGCGTGGTCACAGCGCTTCGGCAAGCAGAAGCTCCGTTCGACCTGGTATTTCTTGATCCGCCGTACGAACAGGCCGCGGATTATGGAGAGACTCTGCGGATGCTGGGCGAACATGCTGCGCGATTGCTGGCTTCGGATGCGATCGTTTCGGTCGAGCATCGTTCTTCGCGCGGCGGCAAAGCAGTGCCGCCGGTAGCTAACGCGTACGGTGAGCTTCGGCGCTACCGCGTTGTCGAGCAGGGTGAGGCTGCGTTGAGCTTCTATCGGCTGGACCGGGGCGGCGCGTTGTCAGACAGGTAGTTCTGTAGTCGTTTGCCCCGTGGCCAGGTCGACCGAAAACGGAAACTCACGATCCGTGCGCATGTCCCAGCCCCATCCAGTGATACGGCCAGCTTCGACATTACCTAACCGCAGACCTTCCGAAGTAAGCCGTTGCGTCTTCCACTTCGCGCCCTCCGACCCATAAGCGAGCAGCGTGTGGAAGCTGGCAAAGACAAGCAGTCCGGCTTCCGGGATGGGCCGCACTTCGACGACCGGGCGGTACTCGATCTGCTCCCAGTCGCGCGGATTGCAGGTGTTGATCAGGTAGGCGTAGCCGCCGGCGATGGCGCAAAGCCAGTCGGGATGGGGGCAGCTCCAGACGCCAGTGGGAATGGTGTCAGCGGCAAAGCCGAGGGCGCAGGTTGCAAGGAAACTTTCGCCGGTGGCTGGTGAGATCATCAGCTCGAGTGCCCCGATTTCCACTTCTTCGACTTCTCCCGGATAGACGACGTGGAGGCGCGGCAATATCAGTGGCCGGCTGCGGAGTCGCTGCACTCCCCATGTGTGCGGGAACACCAGGTTCGGATCAGCCATTGGCCCGGTCATGGCGCTGCCACGCAAAAACGCGCTGCACGAATTTGCTTCGATAACCGCATTCTGCGAATCTAACAGCCTTGCACCACAGGAACAGTTCAAGAAACGCTGGAGAGATAAGATGAAGGTTTTGTACACCGCAGAAGTGACGACAACGGGCGGCCGCAATGGCCAGGCGAAGAGTTCGGACGGCGCACTGGAAGTAAACCTGGCCGCGCCCGCAGCGCTTGGAGGCACCGGCAAGAAGGGTACCAACCCGGAGCAGTTGTTTGCCGCAGGCTATGCTGCCTGCTTCACTGGCGCGATGCAGTACCAGGCGCATCAGCAGAAGATCAACCCGGGTGAAATCACAATCCAGTCCGCCGTCGACATTGGCCCACAGGATGCCGGCGAAGGGTTTACCGTCGCGGTCACTATGGACATCACTGCTGCCGATCTCGACCAGGCAGCAGCAGAAAAGCTGGTAGCCGATGCGCACAAGACATGCCCGTATTCGAATGCGACGCGCGGCAATATCGACGTGAAGCTGACCGCGCACGGCGGAAAGCACTAAGACGATTCCCTAGGCCAGCCAGCGCTCGACGCGCTCTCGAATGCTTGGAATGGATGCAGGCAGCGAGACCGTCGAGCCTTCCTCGATGACTGGCACCAGTTTGTCGAACTCAGGGCCGCTGTGTGCGCCGGTGAGCAGGATGCGGACTGGATGAAACAGGTCTTTGCCTTTGATGGCAGTCTCATACTTGATTTCATTCATGATCGTTTTAAATGAGTCGGCGGTCAGCAGTTCCTGCCGCGCCATCACTTTGCCGGCGAAGCATGCAATCACTTTTTTTGCAGATTCCGCCTCCAGGATGGCCGCCGTTTCCGGCTCCGCGCGCAGGACGGCCTGATCCAGGTGGAAGAGGAATGCTGATTTTTGCGGCAGCTGGTCCAGGCGATCGATGCCGGGCAGGAAGACAGCAAGCATCCTTGCAAACCATTCCACGGTTGGACCATCCGCGAGATTGCGCAGCGGCAGCCATTGTTTTTCCTCAAAGGGCGGCCATGCGACTTCGAGCACCTCAGCAACCGGCTTGGATTTCAGATAGTGCCGATTGAGCCAGTTCAACTTTTCCCAGTCGAACACTGCGGGAGACGGAGTGACGCGCTCGAGCTTGAATTCCTTTGCAAGTTCGTCGGGCGTGAAGGTTTCGCGCAAGCCGCCTTCCGCGCCCCAGCCGAGCAACGCCAGGTAGTTAACCAGTGCTTCCGGAAGATAGCCCATCTCGCGGAAGCTTGCGATCGAAGTGGCGCCATGGCGCTTTGAAAGCCGCTCGCGGTCACTGCCGAGAATCGTGGACAAGTGCGCAAAGACGGGAGGAGTCCATCCGAACGCTTCATAGATGGCAACCTGCTTCGGCGTATTCGAGATGTGGTCATCGCCACGGATGACGTGCGTGATACCCATGAGAGCGTCATCGATGGTGACGACGTAGTTGTAGACAGGCAGGCCATCGCCTGAACGGACCAGAACCGGATCGCTGATAGCGTCGTGCTGAAACTCAACTTCGCCGCGAACGATATCGGTAAAACGAAGCGGTCGTTCGGGTACACGCAGGCGGACAGCAAAGGCTTCGCCGGACGCAGCGCGGGCCGCACTGTCTTCTTCGCTGATGCCGCGGCAGATGCCGGAATAGACCTGGGGCAGATGCTGCTTTGCGGCGGCGAGACGCTGCGTCTCGAGCTCCTGTTGCGTGCAGAAGCATCGGTACGCCTTGCCCTCCTGCAACAACTGGCTGGTGTGCTGCTGGTAGATGTGCAGGCGCTCGGACTGGCGGTAGGGAGCGTAGGGTCCTCCGACGAGCGGCCCTTCCTGCCAGGTCAATCCCAGCCAATGCAGATCGTCGATGAGCTGGCCTTCGTAGCGGGCTTCACTGCGGTCGAGATCGGTGTCTTCCACACGCAGAACGAAGACGCCGCCCTGGTGTTTGGCAAACAGCCAGTTGTAGAGCGCAGTGCGGGCATTGCCGACATGAAGAAGGCCGGTGGGGGAAGGAGCGAAGCGCACACGGACGCCTGCGCCTGGATCAAGTGTCGTCATAGTGTTGAAATCATGCTAGAGCATTTCGATGAGACGCGCGGATGAGCTGTTCCCTTCCTCCTGGGAAGAGGAAATTTGATCAGACACTCTGCGTTCAGGGAGTTCCCTGCAGATACTTCTGCAGCCACGCTACCGACCGGCTCAGTTCATCCTGCTGGTGCTCCCGCTTCACAAATCCATGCCCCTCGTCCGGGTAGTACACCGCATCCACAGTTCGCCCTTCCGCCTTTAGAATGCTGACCACCTGCTCAGCTTCTTCCCTGGGCACGCGGATGTCGTTGTTCCCTTGCAGCACCAGCAGCGGAGCCTTCTCGTTCCGTATGTACTGCAGCGGCGAGCTCGCCTCATACACGGCCTTGTCCTTGACCGGATCACCCAGGAGGGTCTTTTCATATTGCTGCAGCCGCGGATCTTCGTGCTCCAGCATGGTCAGCCAGTTCAGTATCCCGTATTCGTCCACGGCAGCGGACCACAGGTCCGGCGTCTTGCCAATCGCCATCAGCGTCATGAAACCGCCGTAGGATCCACCCCAGATCCCGACCTTTTCGGGATTGATAAATCCGGTCGCTTTCAAAAACTCGACGCCTGAAATCTCATCTTTCAGGTCAGCCCCGCCCAGGTCCTTGATATTTGCATTTTGAAACTCCATCCCGTACCCGGTCGAGCCCCGCACATTCGGCGCGATCACCACGAAGCCGCGCGATGCCAGCAGTTCCGCCCGGCCGTTGAATGCATCTGCCGTCTGTCCAGTCGGGCCGCCGTGTGGCATGACGACTGCAGCTGCTGTCCCATCGCGCTTCTGGTTGATGGGCACCCAGACGAACGCTGAGATCATCCGTCCATCGAAGCTCTTGTACGTCACCAGCTGCGACTTTGGCAGCACCGCATGCTGCAGCGTCTCATTCGCGTTATGCGTGATTTGCGTGAAGGTATTGTCGGCTGCCAGCCGATAGAGCTCCGCTGGATGGCTCGAATCCTCGTGCAGCAACACCAGCGATCCATCCGGCAGAAATGCCTTTGGCGCCGTCGCCGGCTGCGTCATTCCAGCCGGCACCCCGCGCTCCGTTTCCACGCCTGTCTTCAGGTTCACGAACCGCGTAGTGATCCGGCCATCGGCATTCAACAGGTACACCGCGCCGCCGCCATCCGGAGTAAACGAAACCGCATCTGCTGACCATTGCGTGTCGGTCAGCCATTTCAGCTCCTTCGTTCCAATCTTCAGCAGCGCGACGTTCTCATAGCCGCCCTTGGCATTCGACGTAATCAGCAGTGTGCCCCCATCCGGCGACACGTCTGCGATTCTCACCTGCTGCTTCCCTGCATGCTCGATCAGTTTCTCTGTCTTTCCGGCGGCAACATCCACGCGATAAATATCGGAGTCATCAATACCCAGCGACCTGTTCGCATAAAGATACTTCCCATCCCGACTCCACGTAGCCTCGCTCCATGAAGCTTTCGGATCGGTCTCGTTCGTCAGCTGCCTGATCGCCCCGTCAGGCCAGCTCATCACGGCCAGATTCGTGGCAGGCAGGGTCTTCAGCTTGGTCGAGATCGCCAGGAGCTTCCCGTCGGGCGAGAATTCATCCACCACTTCGCTTACATCGTCGGTACGCGTCAGGTTGCGCGGCTCGCCTCCACTGACCGGGACTGCGTAAATGTCCGAATACTCATTGCCGCCTTTATCCTGGCTATACACCAGCGTCGAATCGTCATGCGTAAAGATCGCACGCGACTGCCGGTCATCGCTCTTGATCAGCTGTCGCGCTCCCGTACCATCCAGGTTCATGACCCAGAGGTTCGGCCGCCCTGACGCGCTGCTGATATATGCCAGTAGGCGCCGATCATTGGAGTAGGTGACTCCTCCAATGCGCGTCGTGGTGAGCAACGCCTCCACGGGAAGCGGCGTGGCCACCGGCCCGGTCGTTGAAGTTAACGCGTGGGGATCAGTGGCGACTCGAGTTGCGGGCCCGTCGCAATGTCCCGTCAATGTCCCGGAGATCAAGACTGGAAGTACAAGCCACTGAAGTCGCATCACTCCACCTCGACCGATCAAATGCAGACAACTATAGCAACGCCGGCCGCAGCCACATAGCTGAAACGTCCGGGCAACAACCGGTGACGCGTCATGCTTTTAAATTGCTTACAATGGTGAAGCCTACTTACGGCAAGAGGAGAACCACCCGGCATGGCGCACATGGTGCAGGATTCACGATTCAAGAAGGAGATGGAAGGGCTGGATGAGCCGCCATTCGATTCTGATTTCGGTCACAAGATTTACAACAATGTTTCGAAGCAATCCTGGGGTGAGTGGGTGGAGCGGCAGAAGATGCTGTTAAACGAGTACCGTCTGCAGCCGTGGACCCCGCAGGCGCAGGAGTTCCTGGTGGAACAGATGCAGGAGTTCTTTTTCGGGGAGGGTGGCGCCTTACCGAAGGAATATAAGCCAGAGGCCCACTAGGGCTCTCTCCTTGAAGATCACCCAGTCGCTTCGAGCGCTTGCGGCGTGTACACTGATGGAAGCAGGATCCCCTCTTGCAACGGTTCGGGACGTGGCTCAGCCTGGTAGAGCACTCGCTTGGGGTGTGAGGGGTCGGCAGTTCGAATCTGCCCGTCCCGACCAACAAATCTTCACACTTAATTTAAGCGGCGCAGCAAAAAGCTAGTGGCTTTCTGCCTGCGCCCGCTTTGCCCGTCGTGCGCGACGAGCCTGCAGAAGTACCAGCGCCAGGGGCAGACCCGCGAAGGTTCTTCGATGGCATTTGCGGCAGCGCACCGGGTACTGCAGCAGCGCCAGGCGCTCAAGATCCTGCCAGCGGAAACGAGAGATGCGGAAGTCGGTGGATAAACAATCAGGACAAGTCATGGTCACTTTTGCTTCCTGCTTCTTACCGGAAGCCAACAAACTGCGTACGTTTTGTAAAGGCGCTTTTCTGCTGCGCCATCCGTCATCGCTATAAAAAGGCTACCACGGTAACTCGCCGGCCCGGCAACTGGCCTACGTTACGCTGGTGTGGGCTGCGACGGCATCGGGAGGGTTGCATGTCTTGCAATCTTCAAAATTTCTGCAAATGCGGACGAGATGGGAACAGCGGGTAGTGGGAGACCCAATCTGGTCCCTTTTGCATGCACTCCTTGCCTGAATCTTTCTGAGTGGAAGAGACCAGGTTGTATTCTCTTCTCATACGCTTCCATGGGAACGACGACACAATTCGTGCCGCTGGACGTTTATCTACGCTCCTCCTATGAGCCCGACGCGGAGTACGTGGATGGCGAAATCCAGGAGAGACCCATGGGAGAGTTCGATCATTCCTCCTGGCAGCAAGCTGTCCAACGATGGTTTTGGCAGAATGAACGAGAGTGGAACGTTCGGGTGCGTCCGGAATTGCGAGTCCAGGTCTCATCGACGCGCTTTCGGGTTCCGGATGTCACCGTAACTGACCGGACTTTGCAGATTGAGCAAATCATCACCCATCCGCCGCTCGCCGTTTTCGAAGTCTTGTCTCCGGAAGACACGCTACAGCGGCTCAAGCAGAAACTGGAAGACTACCGCGTGATGGGCATACCGGAGATATGGGTGATCGATCCGGCAGATGGCAGTTTCAGCCGGTACCAGGACCGGCAGCTCATGCGCAGCACGACTTTCTCCATGGTGGAGAAGAACATAGTCTTCCAGGTGGATGAGATCCGCGGGCTGCTCGACTAGCCCTGCTTCAATGGACGAATTCCTAGTCGTGAAACAAAGCTGGTGCATCCTGGGTTACTCTTCGGTCCCGGGAGACCAGTCTTGGCTTGCCTACGGGAGTGGTCAACAATCCGAGAATCTCCCGCAGTTCTGATTTCATGCGTTGCACTTTGAGTGTGGAACCATGAGTGTTCTGACGAGGCTCTAGCGGAAGCTCTGCCTGGTTGGTGCGGCCTGCGGCTGCCTCCCGGGCCTCCTGCTGGAAAG
This sequence comes from uncultured Acetobacteraceae bacterium, assembly GCA_964657345.1. GTDB lineage: Bacteria > Acidobacteriota > Terriglobia > Terriglobales > Acidobacteriaceae. Next base: position 16,377 of record CAZZVA010000024.1, read on the forward strand.
CCTGGCGGGCGCCGGGAATGGTATAGCCCTCTTCGTAAAGCAGGTGGCGGATCTTCAGGGCCATCTCGACGTCGCGGCGGCGGTAGAGTCGCTGACCGGTGCCGGATTTGCCCGGCTTGAGTTGGTGGAATTCGCTTTCCCAGAAGCGAAGCACATAGGCCTGCACCGAGCAAAGCCTTGCGACCTCTCCGATGCGGAAATAGAGCTTGTCCGGTATCTCGGAGGCGACAGGCGAATGTGTGTTCGACGCCCGCTTGTTTTTCGCGATGTGCTTCTGAAGGCCCATCCGCTCCCTTTGCCAGCGGCCCAGTCGATCTGTGTCCGAGCAGCCGTCCAAATACCTTGGGAGCAGTATAGGCCAGTGGCACCAGATCAGTAACGGCTTTTCTTACCTGTTTTTCAGGCTTTTACAGGTTCTCTTGTCACAAGAGGTTCCACTGGCTGCCGTGGCTGGGTCGCCCCGGGCGAAGAACGAAGATACTGCGAAGGCCACGTAGTCGGTTTGCCCAGTCGCTCCGCAGCGCGCAACGGCCAGTACGGATCGCGTAAAAGTTCGCGGGCAAGCAGAACGACGTCGGCCTGACCGGTGCGGATAATGGTTTCGGCTTGCGTGGCATCCGTGATCATGCCGACGGCGCCAGTGGCAATATCTGCCTCGCGTCGAATCTTCTCGGCAAACCCGACCTGGTAGCCGGGTCCGACGGGAATCTTTGCAGATTCGACGAGCGCCCCGGAGGAGGCGTCGATGAGGTCTACACCATGCTGTTTGAGAACCTTCGCAAGTTCAACCGACTGGTTTTCATCCCAGCCGCCTGGGACCCAGTCCGTTGCCGAGATGCGCACCCATAGAGGCAATTCGGCTGGCCAGACATTGCGCACAGCGTCGGTGACTTCGACCAGAGCCCGAATGCGGTTGTCAAACGAGCCACCATATTCATCGGTCCGCTGATTGCTGAGCGGCGAGAGGAATTCGTGTAGGAGGTAGCCGTGCGCGGCATGAATTTCCACCATGTCGAACTCGGCGGCGAGGGCACGTTCCGCAGCTTCGGCGAACGCGTCTACGATACGCCGGATGCCAGCCTCGTCCAGCGCAGCCGGCTGGGGATAGTCGTTCGAAAACGGAATAGCGCTTGGCGCCAGAACATCATCCCATCCACCCTGCTTGGGCGTCACCTTCTTGCCACCTTCCCAGGGCCGCGCTGTGGATGCCTTGCGGCCGGCGTGGGCGAGCTGGATGCCCATGCGAGCTCCATTCTCATGCCCGAAGCGGACGATGCGCTGCAACGGGGCAACGTGTTTATCCGTCCAGATGCCCATGTCGCCAGGCGAGATGCGGCCTTCCGGGGTGACAGCAGTGGCTTCCACGATCACCAGGCCGGCGCCGCCCACGGCGCGGCTGCCGAGATGGACAAAATGCCAGTCGTTCGCAAAGCCCTCCTCACAGGAGTACTGGCACATCGGCGAAACCACGATGCGATTCGGGAAGGTGATGCTGCGCTGGGTGAACGTTGAAAAGAGGTTGGGGACGTCCTGGGGCATGCGATCTCCTGATGTCGAGTGACTGCTGCTGATTCTGCAGTCTGCACTACAGATGCCCGGCCGGGCGGACAGGTCGCGGCTTGTTCGTCACAACGGTAAAGAACAGCAAAAGGCCTGCCGAGGATGTCGGCAGGCCTTTGTGCTCAGCACTGGATTAACTACATCACGACGACTTCCGCGCCGGCGGGCGCATGGAGAGACATTCCCTTCACGCGAAAGCGCTCGATATTGATCTTGAGCTGACGCTCGATCTTGCGCAGATCACCCTTCTCGGCCGGAATGGCGAAAGTGGAGGCGACGCCTTTATTAGAGGCACGGCCCGTCCGGCCTACCCGGTGGACAAAGTCTTCTGCCAGCTTGGGCATGTCGAAGTTGACGACATGAGCTACGTGCGCAACGTCGATACCGCGAGCAGCAACGTCGGTGGCTACGAGGACGCGGAACTGGCCCTGCGAGAAAGACCGCAGCGCCTGGTTGCGTTGTGCCTGGGTACGATCGCCATGGATGCGGGTGGCCTTATGACCGCTGCGCTCCAGCTTCTTCGCGATCTTGTCGGCGCCGTGCTTGGTGCGGACGAAAACCAGGAAGCTACCGGGATCGACGCCGAGCAGGTGCTCAAGCAGCGGCATCTTCTTGTCGGCTTCTACTTCGAAGCTTTGCAGCCGAACATTTTCCGAGGGCTTGAGAACGGAACCGATGGCGATGCGGACAGGGCTCTTAATGTAATCGCGGACTACTTCGCTGACCGGGCCTTCGAGAGTGGCGGAATAGCACAAAGTCTGCCGTGTGGCCGGGGTAGAGGAGGCGATGCGCTTGATGGCGGGCTTGAAGCCCATGTCCAGCATGCGATCCACTTCGTCCAGGACCAGGATCTCGACGGTGTCCAGCTTGACCAGGCGGCGCTTGAGGTAGTCCTCGAGGCGGCCGGGGGTAGCAATGACCATGCGTGCGCCGCGACGAATGGCGTTGAGCTGCGGCTCCTCGGACAGGCCGCCGACCACCAGGGCCGACTGCATGCCGGGGCCGGCAAGCTTGATGTACGCCTGCTGTACCTGCATGGCGAGCTCGCGGGTCGGGAGCAGGATCAGGGCCAGAATGCCCTTGGTCTGCGAAACCTGCATGCGCTCAATGATGGGAATGAGGAAACTGAGGGTTTTGCCGGTGCCGGTCTGGGCAGTGGCAAGAACGTCAGAACCTGCCAGTGCCGGCGGAATGGCCTGGGCCTGAACGGGTGTCGGGAGAGTGAAACTGCAGGCAGTCAGCTTCTTGAGAAGCGACGGCGAAATCGTAAAGTCAGAAAATTGAGTCATTATGTCCCAGGGTTCTCGCCCGCTGCAATGGCTGGGCGGAACACACTTGTGGATCGTCCCGGAAAGCTTCGAGCTCTTTCCGAATCGGGTGAAATACCGACAATGCTTGGGAGTACCGGAGTGCGCTCACTCTAAGAGCAATCTTTCCGTGGCGTTGTGGAGGCGAGAAACCGCCTGACACGCTGGAAAAATAACTCGAACGGTCGACAACGAAGAAAGGAAACTCCTCGACCTCGGCTCTGCCGCGCGAAACGCTGAGAAGCGAAAACGACTGCTTCCAGCTCGCCCCCGGATCAGCTCAACCCGTAATGGAGTGGAGTGATGCGACAAGGCGATCCGCTCAAGAGCTTGGGGAGGAAATCCATCCTGCAGGATAGCCGTCTAGATCGGCCGGGGATGTCCAGTGAAGACAACCAAACAACTAAGCGTGAACACAGTGTAGCAGACTTGTCCAGTTTTCAACCCATATAGAGCGTTATGAGGAAGACACCTTCCCGAGTTGGAATGAAGCAGCCTCCGGCGACCAAATTGGAGCTGATCCGAAGAGATGCGGCCATTCCTGCGGGCGGTTATGCCGGAGGAGTGGCCGCAGCGTTAGTTTCAGCGCTTGTTCGGACGAGGTTCCGGCCTTGGCGCCGGCGGCGCGGGGCCAGACGGAGCCGGCCGGGACGGGGCGGGCTGCTGATGCGGCAACGCCTCGACATCCGCCGGGCGACCGGCGGGTTTTCCCTGCTGCAGATTCTCCCGCTGTTGTGGCTCCAGGGGGCGCCCGGGATCCGTCCGCAGCGCTGGACGCTGCTGCTGGAAGGTAGGCTGCGGTGCCGGCGTCTCATTGCGGTTGATCAGCGCACGTGGTTGTGGCGCGGGGCCGGTGAAAGGCTGACGACTGGGGGCCGGCTGGGGTGTCGCAACAGGGGTTCGCGCCGGCGGCGGCTGGATCATCGGCGTTTGCGGCCGCGCCGGTGGAGGCGCCATGGGAGGATTCTGGCGAGGGGCCATGCCCGGATTGGCCGGAATCGGGCGCGATCCCGGCTGGGCAGGCGGTGGACCGGCAACCGGGCGGCCAACCGGCTGCGCGGGAACCCCGCGCTGCTGATTCGGCGGCAATGGCCGATAGGGGACAGCGGTCCTCGGTGCCCCGGGAGTCGCCTGCTGCTCCTGACCGGTCCGCGTCAGCAGGGTCGGCCGGGCCACGCTGACCGGCAGGCGGGTGGTGACTGGACGGGGCACCAGGCTCTGCCGCGTCGGCGCGAGGCTGGGGTGGGCGATCACCGTGGCGCCCTGAACCAGGTTGGCAGGAATGCGGGCGATGTTGTTGTGGACGGACTGGCCGCTGCTGAAGGCACGGCCATTCACGGCGGTAAAGCCGCGGGCCTTGTTCTGGTAATTGACGGTGACGTTGCGGATATTGGTGTAGTTGTTCGTGTTGGAGACAAAGGTG
>CAZZVA010000025.1:0-11327 GCA_964657345.1 uncultured Acetobacteraceae bacterium
GGCTGCAAGTTTGTGTGGTTGAGCACATTGAACGTCTCAAAGCGAAAAGTCCCCTGCACCCGCTCGACGATAGGGAAATTCTTCAACAACCCCATATCAATATTGGTGAAGGCAGGACCGCGGACACTGTTGCGCCCGGTATCGCCATAGGTGCCTGTCGCCGGCTGTGTGAACGCAGCAATATTAAAATCCTCAGCCTGTGTCGCAGCCGTGGATCGCTTGCCCAGGTTCACGCTCTGGGAAGGCGCTGCATTAGCGCGTTGATTCGGCGTTCCTGTGAGGGCGTTATCTCGACCCGCAAGAATGCTGAAAGGATAGCCACCGGTGTAGTTGAAGATCGTGGTGTGTTCCCACCCGCCGAGAATCGCCTTCGCAAAACGCTCTTCAAATGGCTGACGGATCTTCCACACTGACGTGAAATTAATGACATTGCGGCGGTCGAAGTCGGCCGGCCCATAATCATAGGACGGGTCGGTCGGAATGGCGCGGGCGCTGGACAGCGTCTTGGTATCCGACCAGGTATCGAGTGCCTTGGACCAGGTGTAGTTGGCCAGGATCGAAAAGCCGCTCGAGAACTGGTGCCGCACATTTGCCTGCAGGGAGTTGTAATTGCTCGACCCCGCCGGCGCCAGCAGCGTTGTCGAACCCAGCGCCGGCGCCAGCGGTCGACGCTGATTGGTATTCGTCGTCGTTGAAGCACCCGGAACATAGGTAGCAGGATTCAGCTCACGAGCCACCGGCAGATGTGTCGCGGCACTTCCCGCATAAGCAAGGCTGAAGATGGTGCCCTGGCCGAGATCCTGCTGCAGCTGCACGTTGTAGGACTGCGTGTAGGCATTTCGCATATTCGCTGAGTACAAATACTGCGAGCTGTACTTCGGAAAGGTCGAGGTCCTGCTTGGCGGCGACGGATAGGGGAAGGGGTTGGTGGTCCCGCCATACGGATTTTCATTGCTGTTGGCAGAACTGCCGAACTCCGTCACGACAGGCGCGAACGGCGCCTGGTCTGTCTGGTTGTTCGTCGTGATGGTGTTCGGCTGGTCGAAGAAGATACCGTAGCCAATGTGCAGGTTACTCTTCCCATCGCCGAAGATGTCATATGCCAATCCAACACGCGGCGCGATATTCTTGTAACTGGCATTGAACCCACCATGCGGAATTCCAGGATCGCCCACGAACAGCACTCCTGCTGGCGCATTCGGATATAGGGATGACTGCTGGCCCGGTCGATACACTGCCAGTTTGTTGTTGAGATCGTAGTACGGCAGAAACGGCTCGTACCGCACACCGGCATTCACCACCAGGCGCGCATTAAGTTTGAACGTATCTTCGGCAAATCCGGCGTAGTGGTTGTAGCGCGTATTTTTGTATTCGCCTGCGCCCTGCAGGTATGTGAGGAAATGCCCGGTCAGGAAGTCGCCGAAGGCATTGCCTGTCGATGTCGCCGTCGGTGAATTGGCAGCGTTGTAAGCACTTGCTGTGTAGGTGTACACCGGGTTCTGCTGGTAGTTATTGATGTTGTCCCCGGTCCCGAAATAATACTCGCCGCCGAAGCTCATCTGGTGACGCCCCTTGTTCCAGCGCACTGTTTCAATGCCCTGGTACTCATCGCGGATGAAGGTATTCGTGTCGCCGGTCGCCATGTTGAAGAAGCCGGTCACGGTGAACTGGTACTCGGTGGAAGCTGGTGGAACGAAGATATTCGCACCCAGCGACGGCAAAGTCACCGAAGGGTAGATCGGCTGATTTGTATACCGATTGTGCGCATAGGCGAATGACGCCTCATTCAGCAGGTCTGGTGAGAAGACATGTGTGTCGCTGGCCTGGTACCGCCGGTAGATCCAGTCGCCGGCATTCACAACGGCCAGGTAGTTTCCATCTCCAAGAAACGGTTGCCGCGTCTGCTCCGAGTCGAAGTACGTTCCATACAGCGTATTTTTCTTCGTCAGATGCTGGTCGAATCGTGTCAGCAATTGGTAGTCGGACGTATTGTTCAGTGTCTTGAAGAAGATCGTCTGACCGCCCAGGGAATTCACCGGTGTTCCCGCCGGTGCGGTAGGAATGAACTGCAGAATTGCCGCCGCGATTGGATCGATGGTCGGTACCTGGTTGTTGGTGTAGGTCTGGCCTTTCACGTTTGAGTATGGAACGTACAGCGGAGAAAGGCCGGCAAAGTTCCCAGCGCGCAAAGCCGCATCCGGCACCACAGCCGAGGTCGCATTGGGACGCTGATGCACCAGCGTCTCCTGCACAGAGACGAAGAAGAAGCTCTTGTCCCGGCCGTCGTACAGCTTCGGCAGGAACAACGGACCGCCGAGCGTGCCGCCGAACTGGTGGCGCTTCAAACCATCATCCGACTTGACGCCATTGCTCACAGACGAAAAGTGGTTTGCCGCATTGAAGTAGTTGTTCCGGATGTACTCGAAGGCCGAGCCATGGAGTTGGTTGACGCCGCTCTTTGAGATCGCATTGACAACCCCGCCCGGCATCCGTCCAAACTCGGCATTGAAGTTGTTCGTCTGCACGCTGAACTCCTGCAAGGCATCCGGGTCGGGCAGCGGGTCAGGTGCGTTGGTGTAGTTGTCGTTGTTCGTGGCGCCGTCGAGGATGTAATTTGTAGTATCGGACCGGCCGCCGTTGATCGAAACTCCGCTGGCGCCCGGATACGTAGCACCCGATGTCACGTTCGCCTTGGGATCCCGGGTAACTCCAGGCACCAGCAGGATCAGGCTCAGAGGATTGCGACCGTTCAGCGGTGCGTCTTCGATGGTCGTCTCGCCGATGACTTCCTTCACCGTGGAACTCTGGGTATCCACGCTATCGCTGATCGCGGTGACATTCACAACCTCTGCCGTGGTGCCGACTGTCAGTAGAGCCTCCGCACGGCTTAGCGTATTCACCTCAACCTGCACCCCCAGGATGCGCGTGCTCTTGAAGCCCGGCGCCTCTACGCTGACGTCGTACACGCCGGGATCCAGCTTGATGATGTAGGAGCCGTCCTCAAGAACATCGCCTTGGGTCACAGTCGATGTGCCAGTGTTTCTAGCCGTCACCTTTGCAGTAGTGATGGCGGCTCCTGAATCGTCTTTCACTGTCCCTGCAATCGTTCCACGCACGTCCTGGGCACCGGCCGTAGCCAGTGTTGCTAACGCAATGATCAGGAAGAGCCACAAGCGCGTGGCGCTGGAAATTAGTTTCGGTCCCGATAAATTCAGCACGATTGCCTCACCCGTCAAAATTTGCTCCCGGCAACGCTTGCAGTCCACCGCGATTCGCTTTCAAGAATTCATGTATCTTGTATGTCGACAGCGGGTAGACATTATGTCGAATCAGTAGCCATTGTCAAGCACTCCCCCATGTTTTCAGGCAGCCCCCATACCCTTCGAAAGGTTCATCGCAGTCTGGAAGCGGGCCACAAAGTTAAGTTTCCATGCGCCGATCATGTGTATTTCTTCGCGACGGTTTCGTTCCCGGCCCAACGTTGTCAGCTTCGCTTGTGAACACCCGGCGCCTGCCAGCGCGAAACCCAGTGGGCCAGGGCGCCGGCCTGTTCTTTCCGTTCAAGTGACACAGGTTGTGAAAAGGTCGCGGTGAGCACGCCGCGTGCTTCTGCCGCCCACTTCAGTCCCCATGGCGTGGGGAAAGGATCGAGCAGCGAGATAAATTCGTTGAGTGTTGCTGCATACTCGAGGAAGGCCTCGCCCGGCTGCTGCCGCCCCTTCTCATAAATCGATAGCACCAGCTCCGGCAACGCACAGGCAACTCCGGAAACCACTCCATCGCACCAGCCCGCAAGAAGAGCCGGCGACAGGGCACTATCGTTGCCGATGATGCGACAGGCCTCCACACCATGACTCGTCAGGTCTTCCAGAATCTCCAGCGAACCGCTCGAATCCTTGATGCCGATAATGTTCGAGACTTCAGTAATCAGGCGACGCACCGTTTCCTTCTGGAGTGCCGAGGTGAACTGCGGAAGGTTGTAGAGAAGAATGGGCAGCGGTGTCTCCGCCGCCACAACCCTGCAGTATGCTTCGAGGTCCTGCTGCTGATATGGAAAAAAGTAAGGCATCGGCAACAACAGTGCCTTCACGCCGTACTTCTCCGCAATCGCTGCGAGCGTCACGGCCCCCCTGGATCCCGCTGCCCCCACGCCGCAGAGCAATTCCGCTTCTCCGGCACAGACCTCCTGCGCCACCTTCAGCAGTACCTCCAGGTGGTCCGCAGTCGTCAAGCAGAACTCGCCCGTTGCCCCATTGAGCGCAAAGCCCTTCACTCCTTGCAGCAGCAAAAACTCCAGCAGCCCGCGCAGCGCCAGGACGTCGACGCTGTCATCCGCAAGGCGGGGCGTCAGCACGGCAGCATAAACCCCCTGGATCAACTTACCCATACCGCTCCTCCAACCGCTTTATTTGGGTACAGCGGCGAGCGGGAGCCGCACATGCATAATGGATTTCCGATTCCATGTGTAGGTCATCTGGAGGTCGCCATCGCTGCTCTGGATGATTGCGGGGTACGAGTACTCGCCGGGATCACTCTCCAGCGTGGCGAACATCGTGAAGTGCTCTCCGTCATGGCTTGCGGCGAGGTTGAGCGGCGAGCGCCCGGTGGTCGTGTTGTTGTAGATCATCACCACCCGCCCATCCTTGAGAGTCACCGCATCGATGCCGGAATTGGGGTTCAGCACATCCAGCAGATGCGGTTCCGTCCACGTAAGGCCATCGTCAAACGAGTCTGCGGCTGCCACACGTCCGATCCTCGCCGTCGACCGCGCATAGTAGCGAAGATGTTTTCCGCCGAGCGAGATCACAGATGGCTGGATGATGCCGTAGATAAACTTCCAGTCGTTGGAGCCGGGCACATCCTCAGGTGCGGCCCCGTTCGAGTTTCCAGCCGCTGTCTTCAGCGGTGGAAGGAAGGGACCAAGCTTCGCCCACGTCTTGCCTTCATCCGTGCTGCGCTCGATCCAGGCAGCCCACGAGCGGTAGCTCTCTACCGAGGATCCGCTGACGATCGTGCCGTCCTGCAACACCAGCGGCTTGGCCCTTACCGGGCCCACCAGACCCGCTGGCAGATGCTCCGCAGCCGACCAGTTCTTGCCTTCATCGTCGCTGAACTTCCGCCCTGCGGTCCATACCCCGACACTGGGGCCAAACTTGTAGTAAAGCCACAGGCGGCCATCGACCGTGTGAAATAAGACAGGGTTCCAGCACGGCACGCCGGGCTCCCGCGCCAGTTCCACCGGGGCCGACCAGGCGCTCCCCGTCTTCTTTGCACCCCAGATGGCCACATCCGGATTACCCTCCGCCGTGCCGCCAAACCATGCCGCCTCCAGGCTGCCGCCCTTCAACTCCACAACCGTGGAAGCATGGCTGGAAGCGAATGACGTGGAACCCACCGGGAAGACGAGTTCACGAACAGGTTGCTGACCGGACAGCATAACAGCCTGAAAACTGAGTGCAAGACAAAGAACGTGGATTCGCACCGGACCACCCCTCGAAACGAACCCTCACTATATACATTCTGTCGTCAAAATGTCGACAGGTTTTGTCCCCATGCCGGCCCTCGCACTTCCACTTCAAACATGGCCTCGCGGTCACGCATTCCATCTGTCGACAATTCAGGTACAAACGTCTATAACTGCCATCTGATGAAAACCAAGGACTCCCATCCCGTGAAGTCGAAAGCAGCCAGGAGCCCGCGCCGACCTCAATCGAACGTCTCGGACGTTCCTTCCATGGGCACGCGCAGTGTAAGGCGCGAGACGCGGGTCCTGTCGATCCGGGAAAAAGCATATCTGTACATCCAGGAACTGATTTCGAATGGCTCGCTGGTGGCAGGAAGCAACATCTCCGAACTCGTGCTCGCGAAGGACCTGGGAAGCAGCCGGACGCCCGTCCGCGAAGCCATGAATCAACTCGCTTCCGAAGGTCTGCTTACGCAAAATCCCGGCGGCGGCATGGTCGTGGCGCAACTTACACGGGACGACATCATCGAACTGTATGAATTGCGGGAGGCCTTGGAGGTCTATGCCGCCGGCAAGATCTCGCGCCGTCCGCTTCGCCCCGCCGACAAGCTCCGCTTGCAGCAGCTGGTAGACGAAGTCGCGAAGCTCGAAAAAGAGATCACCCGAAGCAGGAAGCCGGCACTCGACGCGGCGCAGATGGAGCGTTTCATCGCCTGCGACCTGGGATTCCATGCTTTGCTGATGAGCCTTGCCAGCAATTCACGCCTCCAGAAGATCATCAACGAGACGCGACTGCTGATCAGCATCTTCGCCATTCATCGCGGCGGCCACGATGCAGCCACCCTCAAAAGCATCGGCCAGTACCACCAGCGCGTTCTCGACGCCGTCGACCGCCAGGACGGTTCGGCCGCGATGATTGCCCTCTCCGAGCACATTCAGACTAGCAAGCGTGAGCGCCTGGACGAGTTCGATGAATGGAAGCGCGAAAGCTCCCTGCGCCAGAGCGTTCCGGTCTTCTTTGATATTCACAAAATGCTTCCGGGCGATTGATCCACAGCGCATGAAGCAGCAGGGAAGTCGGGCCGCCGGAACCAGTTACAAGTGGATGCTCATTGCCATGTTGTGGTGTGTCTGCTTCCTCAACTACGCCGATCGCCAGGCGATCTTCTCGGTGTTCCCGCTTCTTAAAAACCAGCTGCACCTCTCGGACATCGCACTGGGCATCGTGGGCTCGTCATTCATGTGGGTCTACGCCTTGTTTGGCCCCTTCGCAGGCTGGCTCTGCGATCGTCTTTCACGTCGCTGGCTGGTAGTGGGGGCGCTGATCTTCTGGTCTGTCATGACGGCCGCCACGGCACTTACTCGTACCTATCCGCAATTAGTTCTTTGCCGCGCCCTGGGCGGACTCGGTGAGGCCTTCTATTTTCCCGCGGCCATGTCCCTCATCAGTGATTACCACTCGCCCGCTACGCGATCAAGAGCGATGTCGCTGCACCAATCCAGTGTCTACGCGGGCAGTATTGCAGGAGGAGCCCTCTCCGGATGGCTGGGACAAACCTACGGTTGGCGTGCCGGTTTTGTCGTCTTCGGCATCGCCGGCGTCGTGCTGGGACTGATTTTGGTCGGTCTGCTGCACGAGCCCGAGCGTGGGATGTCAGATCCTGCATTCGACGTGTATGCAAGTGCTGACAGGCAGAGCGGTGGATCCTTCACCGGAGGACTGCGCGCCATCTTTACCAACCGTATGGCGCTGCTGCTGGCTGGAGTCTTCATCGCCGCCAACTTCGTAGCCGTCGTTTTCCTTACCTGGATGCCCACCTTTTTGTACCAGAAATTCCACATGAGCCTGGCCATGGCGGGACTGAGCGGGACCGCCTATCTGCAGGTAGCGTCGGTCTTCGGCGTCCTTGCCGGTGGCCTCCTAGCCGACAGCCTGCGGCGTAAAAGCAGAGGCGGACGACTGTTAGCGCAGGCCCTCGGGCTCCTCTGCGGCGTACCCTTCCTCTTCCTGACCGGGTGGACGACTATGCCCGCACTGCTGATCGTCGGGCTTGCCGGGTTTGGCTTCTTCAAAGGCATCTATGACGCAAATATCTTCGCCGCACTTTTCGACGTGGTTCCAGTGCATCAGCGCGGCTCTGCCGCAGGCATTCTCAACTCGGTCGGCTGGCTCGGCGGCGGCTTTGCTCCCCTGCTGATAGCGCTTGCAGCAGCGCATCTGGGATTGGGTTACTGCCTGAGCGCCACTGCGTTGATCTATCTGGCCGCCGGCGCGGCCATGTTCGTTGGAGCGCGCAGGACGGATAGCATCATCCGTAATACGCCCCGCCCGCGCGGCTGATTCGACAGCCAAATGACAGATACCCGGTCACGTCTGACGAGCGGTTGAATTAATTTGGCGCATCACTTCGATTCATTTGATCTGGCGGACCCACTCATCGGCAGGCAGAACTCAATCTTGGAACCTCGCCCCGAGGGCAGACGAAATGCCCGGACAAACCCGCCATGAATCTCCATGATATCTCGCACCATCTTCAATCCCGAACCCTCCAGCCGGCTACGGCCTCTCGATAAGCCCGCATCGTGCGGGCTCATGGCTGAGGGCTCTGTGCGGAAAATGTCCTCTAATTCCGTCAGGGGAATACCTGGACCATCATCCGTTATCGACACAAGCACGGCTTCCTGCCGATCCTCTCTCTCGTAAAGGGAAGTTGCAGTGAGCACAATCTCGCCCCTGCCCGCGATCGCCTGCGCCGAGTGCCGGACAAGAATGACCAGGATGCGGATCAATTCAGCATGATGGATGAAGACCATACCCACCGGGCACTCCTCAAGGTCAAATCGCAAAATAATCCCTTTTCCAGTTAGCGAGGCAAGCATGGGCAGGAGAGGACGAATCGCGCTACCCAGGTCTGCGACCCATGGTTCGGTCCTGAAACTCTGAATCGTCGTGTCACCGGAGTCTTTCGTTAATTGATCCGCTTCATGATCGCTATGCATCGTTGGTTTCCGCTGCCCGCTCGCGGTCATTATATGTTATCCACAACACATAAAGAACCCCTTCCTTTGCTGCATGACCGATCCCCGCCAGTAGGATATCGACGCAGTTCGGCTACTCACCATAGAGACGCAGCATAGGGTGGGTGTTCATAGACTTGTTCGCAACTGCTCGCCAATTGCCTCGGAAGGCTGCCGATCGCACCGGACCAAACTCGCGGCTGCGCGCAGCAGGTGCCTTAGGGGCCATAGCACCCCCAATCATTCCCGTATAGGGAATGGTCAGGACGCCAGAAGCAGAAGGCCCCGGGGTTCTCGGCAAATTTTAAAAGTTTTGTTGAACAAACAACTTACAGATTGAGTCATTCTTGCTAAATTACATTGATGTCATTATCTTTTTGGTTACTAGACGTTTCTAAGGACTATTCTCTGCCTTATTTTTCACGTGCAAGCGCTATGCTGTGTCCAGGAGTCGACGGATGCATCGTCCACGGCCGCTGGTTCGAAAACCGCAATTATTTTGAGGGTAGGGCTCGATGAACCAGGAAGGCGTCGGTGCGGTTGAGGCCGTCACTCGCGGGAATCTATCTCTCGCAAATCTGCCGGAAGATGTCTTGCGACAGTTCACTGACAAGTCATTCAGTGTCGCGCTTGACCGCGAAGAAGTTTTATCGTCTGGCAGGAAGCCAAACTGGATCTACTTCCTGGAAGAGGGTCTTGCGTCGATCATCCGACGCGACGATTCTGGATCAGTCCTCGAGACCGGCATGGTCGGACGTGAAGGAGTCATTGGGGGCCAGAATTTATTCGGCCTGCCCCAATCTCAGTCAGAAGTCAGGATGCTGGTGGGCGGTGTGGCACGAAGAATTGAAGCTGAAGTGCTGAAAACAATTGCCAAAGGCGGCGAACTGGACCGTGTTCTCACTGTCGCATCGTTCGCACTCTATGAACAGACTTCGCAAAATGTTCTTTGTAATCGCCACCATGAACTTGAGTCCCGCCTGGCAAGATGGCTGTTACAGGTTTCGGATTTCACCAGGTCTCGCGTCCTCTTCTTTAAGCATTCTTTTCTCGCAGAAGTTTTGGGCGTCACGAGGTCTGCAGTCACGATCTCTGCTGGATGTCTCCTTGACGATGGCATGATCACTTATAGTCGCGGCGAAATAACCATCTTGGACCGAAAGAAATTAACGAATGTCGCCTGCAATTGCTATCAGGTCATCCGAAAGCTCTATAAGCAAATCTACCCCACCCTTTTTTAGAGTTTTTTCGGCAGCCGGAAAATCCAGCTGATGCATCCCGTCGGGTGCGAGTTGTCTTTATCACGACTTCCACTTGTTGCTTTTTTTACAGCACACGAAGGGAAGTTGCGTCTTTATTTGCTCGTGCCCCGGATGCTAAATTCATATGTCTGTTTTTTACCTCAGGTCAGTGCTACGACGGTTGCAATCCGGGGCGGCGCATGGAATCACTTCAAGAACCACGTATTCTCTCTGTCGATCGACTTAGGAACGCTTTAGTCATAAAGTTCAATAACGGCAAATGTGGGGTATACGCAGCGAACTTGCTGTATTCCATCCTGACTGATGCTCGTGCCACGCCAGTTTCTTGCCCTAGCGATGACGAGGATCAGGATAGTTCCTAGCGAACGCGCCTGACACAACACAGCTCCCGGTGTGGATGACGCCTCTGGCCATTCCACGGTCGGTGACGATCTAGCTACTTGAGATCAGAAGGCGGCCACTACAGTGAACCCTGTACTCGCGGAGACACCTTTGTAACTTGCTGATAGGGTGCCCGCTCCCACTCCCACTGGACTGAATATTCCGGACTGAGAAATGGAACCCAAGGCGAGCCCGCTTGTGATCGCCCAGTGAGCATTCGTTAACTGATGCACTGAGCCATCACTGTAGTGTCCGGTTGCGGTGTAGGCTACCTGGCTGCCAAGTACGTCCAAAATCACAGCATTCGCAGGCGAGATAGTAATACTCTGCAGCACGGCGCTTGTGACAGTGACTTGTGCGATGCCTGTCACGCCGTTCAGACTGGCCGAGGCCGTGAACGTTCCTTGGCCGAGTGAAGCCACAAGTCCAGAAAAATTCACCAGCCCTACGTTGGCATTGCTGGAAGACCACGTTACCAGCTCAGTTACATTCTGTGTCGATCCATCTGTGTAAACGCCTGTGGCCGAGAGCTGCAAGGAAAGCCCCAGTGCCACACTCAGGCTGCCTCCACCACTCACCGTGATCGATTGAAGCACCGCCGCTCCCACATTCACCGTGGCCTGCTGGGCAACGCCATTCAGGCTTGCGGCAATTGTGCTTGATCCCTCGGCCAGTGTATCGACTAGGCCACGGTTGCTGACAACTGCCACGTTTGTGGCAGAAGAAGTCCATCGCACTTGGCTGGTGATATTCGCGGTGCCTCCATCGCTGTATACGCCTGTTGCCACGAATTGCTTCTGGACACCGAGCGCGAGGGTGGCAGAGTTCGGGCTGATAGTGATCGAAGTCAGGACTGCATTTGTGACTGTAACTGGCAGTGAAGCCGACACGCTATTACTGCTTGCAGTTATGCTTGTCGCGCCGACGCCGGTTCCAGTCAGCAGGCCACTGTTGCTCACTACCGCAGTAGAAGCACTGGCACTTGTCCATTGGACACTCGCAGTAAGATCAGCATTACTGCCATCACTAAATACCCCTATAGCGGTAAGCTGCGCTGTGGTACCCGCAGCCAGCGACACCGGTTGGGGTGAGATGGAGAGGGAAGTAAGTGTTGCGGGTTGGACGGTCAGCGTCGCTGAACCCTGAACCGTACCTATAGCTGCACTCACGGTCGTGTTTCCTGCCGCTTTTGCAGTTACCAG
>CAZZVA010000025.1:11337-20323 GCA_964657345.1 uncultured Acetobacteraceae bacterium
AGTCCTTGTGAGCCAGCGGCGTTGCTTACTGACGCGAGCGCAGACGCGCCCACGCTCCAATGGACAGAGTCGGTTACCGTTTGCTGGCTACCATCGCTGAACTCAGCGACTGCGGCAAACTGCTGCGATTGGCCCGCCGCCAGAGTGCTGGAGGCCGGAGTGATCGCGATCGTCTGAATAGTCGCTGCCGTAACCGTGGCAGGAACACTGGAGTTGACGCTCCCATCGACCGCAGTAATGGTGACTGATCCCGTTGCGGCAGCGGTCAGCTTTCCATGAATATCCACGGAGGCGATATGCGCATTGGAACTGGACCAGGCAACGATCGAGCTCAGGTCGCTGGTGCTGCCGTCAGAGAAGTAGCCGGTTGCCGTCAGCTGCTGGGCGATTCCCGCAGCCACGCTTACCTGGCTGGGCGAAATAGTGATCGAGGAAAGAACGGAGTTTGTGATCGTGATAGGAATGGTAGTGGATATATTCCCAACTACAACGGTCACCATAGCAGAGCCGGATGACATCGCCGTGAGAAGGCCAGTACTGCTTATCTTCACTGCGCCGCTATCTGACGAGAGGTAAGTAGCGCTGGCAGTTACATCCTGCGAGGTTCCATCCGTAAATGTTGCGGTTGCAAGCAATTGCAGCGTCTGACCAGCAGCAAGAGAAGGAGCGTTTGGTGTAACACTGACACTGGCGGCAGTTGCCGAAGTGACATTCAAGGTGCTGCTGCTGGTGACAGTGCCGGACTGTGCGGCGATTGTGGTTGTCCCTACTCCACTCGACGTGGCGAGGCCGGACGCATTCATTGTTGCAGCACCGGAGTTGCTGGAGGACCAGCTTACAGTGTTCGTCAGGTCTTGCGTCGATCCATCCGATAACGTCCCCATAGCGTGGAACTGTTGAGACGTGCCGTTGGCAATACTTGCTGACTGCGGCGTTGTTGCCAGCGAGACCAGAGTGGCGGGACTGACAGTCAGCGTCACCATCGCGTCCACACTACCCTCATTCACCCATATCTGTGCATTTCCACTGGAGACTCCAGAGGCAAGTCCGGTGTTGCTGACAGTAGCTACGTTCGGAGCGGAGGATTGCCAGCTCACACTGTCAGTTATGTTTTCTGTTTCCCCGTTGTTGTACGTGCCTGTTACCTGGAACTGCTGCGTGGTCCCCTTGGCGATGCTGGGAGCCGACGGCGTCAGGCTCATACTTACGAGTGTTGCAGACACTGCAGTCTCGTTGACAGACGTAATCGTAGCGCCGTTCGTGGCAGAAATCGTGATGGCACCAGTCGTCTGTACTGTCAGCAGACCTATGCTGTTAATGCTGGCTGCTGACGGGTTCGACGACGACCATGTCACCTGGCTTGTGATGTTCTGTGTGGATCCATCAGAGTAAGTGGCGATTGCCTGGAACTGCGTAGTTGTTCCGACGACGACACTTGTACCGGATGGTGTCACGCTGATCGAGAGCAGGGTGGCACTGTTAACAGTGAGATCTGTATTGACCGACACAGTGCCGCTTTGTGCCGTGATGCTGGTGGTGCCGGGAGACGCGCCCAAAGCAACGCCCGACGCAGAGATACTCGCAACTGCTGGTTGTGAGGATGTCCAGGTGGCAGATGAGGTCAGGTCCTGTGATGAGCCGTCGGAGAAGTGGCCTGTCGCCTGGAACGCCTGAGACGAGCCTCTGGAGATAGAAGCATTCAGTGGGCTGAGGCTGATGGATTGCAGGGTGGCTGCTGTCACCTGGAAGGCGCTGGTGGTTGCCGTTTGTCCCTGGTAGGTGAAGGATATTTGGGCCTGTCCCGTGCTGTTACCGGTGACCAGCCCGCTCGCAACCACGCTGGCGACGGATGGATTGGTAGACGTCCATGTCACGCCTGAGGAAAGTGTCTGGGTGGATCCGTCTGAGTAAGTGCCGACGGCACGGAATTGCTTCGTTGTGCCTGCAGCGATCGTAGCCGTGTCAGGGCTGACTGCGACGGAAACGAGTATCGCTGGTGTCGCCTGGACTATTCCTGTTGTTGCCGTCTGACCTAGATAAGTTGCCGAAATTTGCGCAGTACCGGGACTTTGCGCAGTTGCGAGGCCACTGCCATCAATCGAGACAGCACTTGCGTTGCTCGCCGACCACTGCACGGAGGTCGACAGATCCTGGGTCGAGCCGTCGGAGAAATGGCCGGTTGCGCTGAATTTTTGCGTGGTGCCTTGGGCAAAGCTGGCGGTAGAGGGGCTGATGCTGAGGGAAACCAGCACGGCAGGGGTCACCTGTACCTGATTGGTGCTGGCGATTATGCCGTCCAGACTGGCTGAGACCTGCGCAACTCCCTGGCTGCCGCCTTCGGCCACGCCCTCGCCGTCAATGGTAAGGACCTGCGGAGTGCTGGAGGCCCAGATGGCCTGATCGGTAAGGTCCTGTGTCGTGCCATCGCTGAACGTGCCGATGACGCTGAAAGCGGTTGTCGTGCCATCCGCAAAGCTTGCATTTTGCGGCGTCACCGCCATTGAGACCAAGGTCGCCGGCGTGGATTGAATGAACTGAGTTGTAGCTGTCTGCCCGTCGAAGCCTGCCATGATTTCGGCAGTACCCGTGGCAAGCGCAGTCGCCACTCCCTCTCCGTCAATCGTCACTACGGAGCCATTTGTCGACTGCCACGATGCTTGGCTGGTGAGGTCCTGCGTGGTGCCATCGGAGTAGGAACCGATTACGCGGAACTGCCTCATCGTGCCCTCGGCGATGCTGGCTGTGTTCGGATCAATGGCAATCGAGACGAGCTGGGCGGATGTGACATTGACTGTGCTGGTCGTGGCCGTTTGTCCGCCATAGTTGGCTGAGAATTGCACTGCTCCCGGATCGACGCTCATAGCGACGCCGGTATTATTTATTGTCGCGACCGCAGTATTCGAGGACCGCCAGGTTGCCTGGTTGCTAAGGTCCTGCGTCGAGTTATCTGTAAATGTCCCAATGAGGCGGAACTGCTGCGAGCTGCCATTCGCAAAATTTGCGTCTACCGGTGTGATCGCGAGAGAAACAAGAGTCGCCGAAGTGGTAAGCAAAGTGGACTGCGCCTGCAGAGCACCGACCGTCGCTTGGATAATCGATGAGCCGACGCTTACTCCGGTCGCTAGACCCGAAGCACGCACCGTCGCGATCGATGGCGATGTGGATGTCCAGGTGGCACTGGCAGATAGCTCCCTAGTCGAACCATCGGAAAAGACGCCGCGTGCGATCAGTTGTTCCTGCGTGCCAGCAGCAATCCGGGCACTTGTCGGCACCACGGCAAGGCTTGTTAGTGTTGCCACGGTGCGCGATGCCGGGGTCACCGTGACAAAATCTGTAGCCGACACGGAACCGGATACAGACGATACCGTGACCACGGCATTGCTTGCCGTGGAGTACGCAGTGGCGAGCCCATTGGCATCGATACTGAGGAAACTCACATTACTGGAAGACCACGTCACCTGCGACGTCATATCAACCGTGGTACCGTCGCTCAGTGTGGCGGAAGCCGTGAATTGCTGTTCGGTACCGGCGAACACTGTCGCATTCGCTGGGCTGATGGTGATCGAAGATACCGTCGCCGACGATCCTTGGATGGAGCCGGTTATATAGGTCTGTCCATCGAAGCTTGCTGAGATCACAGCGGAGCCGGGTCCGACTCCAGTCGCAAGTCCGCTGGCAGTAATGTTGATCGCTGACGGATTGCTTGAGGTCCAGGCCACCTGGCTGGTGATGTCCTGTGTTGAACCATCCGAGAATACCGCGGTCGCAGTGAACTGCAGCCTACTTCCACCGGGGATCACCGCAGCAGTCGGCGTGATCGCAACGGATACGACAGTAGCTGGAGTGACCGTAAAGGAACGTGTCTGCGCCTCCTTCCCTCCGAAGCTAGCAGACACTTGTGCCGTGCCCACACCGACCGCCCTCGCAAGTCCTTGTGCACTGACAACCACTACGTTGCTGTTCGACGATACCCACATCGCCTGCGCCGTCAGATCCTGTGTTGTGCCGTCGGAAAAACTTCCATTCAGTGTGAACTGCTGCGTTGTTCCTTTCGCGATTGAGGCTGTTGGCGGAGTGAGCGCCACCGATACCAACGCTGCCGGTGTCACCTGGAACGAGGTAGTCTGCGCTGTAATCCCTTCAAAGCTCGCGGATAGAACCACCCCGCCGATTGAGCCACTTTCTGCCAGTCCGTTGCCATTGATCGTCGCAACAGGTGGATTGCTCGACTGCCAAACAGCCAGATCTGAAGTTAAATCCTGTGTTGTGCCGTCGCTGAATGTTCCCACAGCAGTGAACTGCTCCGATGTTCCAAGCGCCATGCTGCCGCTGACCGGATTGATAGACAGGCTCTTCAGTACGGCTGAAGTCACTTGAAACACGGGTGTTTTTATACTTAGCCCACTAACACTGACAGAAAACTGCGCCGTACCAGTTGAGATGGCGGACGCAAGGCCCTGCGAACTGATTTGTGCTGCACTGGTCAACGAGGTCCAGGTCGCCTCGTTCGTTAGATCCTGTGTGGTTCCATCCGAAAAAGTGCCAGTGAGTGTCAGCTGCTCAGAGGTTCCGAGCGCCAGCTGAGGGATCGCCGGCGTCACCGCGATCGAGGTAAGCGTCGCCGCGGTCACAGTCACGCTGCTGGTTGTCGCAGAGAAGCCTCCCACACTCGCCGTCACCTGTGCGCTGCCCGTCTGCAGCCCCGATATCGTCCCCGTTGCATTCACTGACATAATCGTCGGATTGCTCGATACCCAATTGGCTTGGGCGGTCAGATCCTGCTGTGAATCATCCGAATAGATCCCGGTCAGGTGAAGCTGCTCAGTTGTTCCCTTTGCGATGCTTGGCATACCTGGATACAGCACGACAGATGTCAATTGTGCAGGAGTGATGATCAGCGTGGCCTGGTTCATCGAAGAGCCGAGCGCAGCCTGTACGACAACTTCACCCACCCCGACACCAGACGCGACACCGGCACTACTTACCGTTACCACAGAGGTATTCGCTGAACTCCACTGGACTGTGCTGGTGACGTCCTGACGCACACCGTTCGCGTAGATGCCCGTCGCCCGCAACTGCAGCTTCGAGCCATTCGCTAGGCGGCCGCTGGTTGGTGTCACCGTGATCGAAGCGAAAGATGGTTGAATCGAAGCCGTACTGACTGTGCCGGGGACAGACGAAACATTTGCGCCATCGGTAGCCGTGACCAGATAGCTGCCATCCATGCCGGCAGTCAGAAGACCATGACTATCAATCGATGCGACTCCTGCCGGTTTCACAGACCAGGCGACGGAGGAGCTGAGGTCTGCAGTCGTCTTGTTCGAAAGGTTGCCGATTGCCGTATATTGCTGCGTCGCGCCGCCAGCGACCACAGCATTTGCTGGAGACAGTGTGAGACCGACGACTCCAGGGTTTATGACCGCGATCGCCATGGTTCCGGAGTTCTTGCTCAATTGTGCGGAGACAGTGACACTTCCCGCACTTACCGCATTCAAAATACCCGCGCCACTGATTGTTGCTACCTGTCCGTTCGATGAACTCCATGACACCCGCGATGTGATGTCAGTCACGTTCCCGATGGCATCAACTTCAACAGCCTTCAGTTGAAGCGAACTGCCGACAGTCAGCGAGTCAGATCCCGCTGAAACCTCAATGGTATGGGTGGAGTTGTGAAACCCGCATCCCGTCAGGAGCGATAAAAACAAGACAGTGACAACACAGAAGGCATGAACGCGGCGCATGGCGGCAGGGCTCCAGGAGATTTAACGATGGAAGGCTGTTGCGTCCTGCCATCATTCGCTGGGATGTTTATCCTCAGACCATCTCAAACTAAGTGTTCTGCCACACATAGCAATATTACTTAAGAAACGTTGTATCCAGCATACGTCTTTGATGTGAGGAGTGGCCATAAACCCAAAACTTCATTCCCTTCTATATGTTAGACGCAGCACATAATCGAGAATGGCTGATCTGCGTATAGCTCAATAGTTGCGTATGAAGCCGACAGCATGAGTGATTTATGCAGTGAAGAAAGGCTTCCAAGCGATGTCGATGAGTGCGGGCTGACTCACTGATTGCCGGACGAATGGGTCGACCTGGCCATGCCCACGTCGTATCGAGGAGTGACTCGCTTCATTGCGGCTGTGCCCGCTGTTGTACGTCCCCGGTATCACTCTTGTGGGATACCTCCCGTTATGTGTTGTGGCGCACATTAAAAGGCGTAGGTCCATAGTGGGAACTTCGCTCTTGCACCGTACAACACTGCTAAGCGTTACCTTCCTGCTGTGAGTAATCCGATGGTTGTTTGGCGGATTGGTAAGCGAACGGGCAATTCCCTGGAGAGTATGAGTATGAGAGTGTCATCCAATTGCAGATCAGTGAAAGTATTACTTTGTGCTTTTGTCGCCGTCGCCACAGCTACACGGGCAAATGCGCAGATCAATTCGAATACGGCGAGCGTCACCTTGAACGCAACCCTAGGCGAATCCCTCACCGTGTCGGCTTCCCCGGCATCCACGAACTTCGCACTCGTTTCTGGTGGCGTCGCGACAGCTACTTCACCGGTGGCCATCACTACAGCCTGGGTCCTAAGTGCAGGCCGGGCAAATGTTGTGCTTGTCGCCTATTTCGCCACTGCATCGGCGGCTCTTTCGGGTGGTTCACCTACCGTCAATATTCCATCCTCTGAAGTGCTTGGACAGGTCACCACTGGCACCCCTACCGCCTACACTGCATTTAATCAAAGTGCTGTGCTGGGAACTGCGGGATCCGGCCTCACCCTATTCACCCAGTCTCTGAGCTCGACCAACCGGGCCTCGACTCGCACCGACAATCTCAATCTCGAAATTAATCTCGCTGCCCAGCCGCAACTTCCTGCAGGCGTCTACACCGGGACGTTGACGATCCAGGCGCAGGCCCTATGAGGGTAGTCATGCCGAACAGCGTCACGTGCAGGCGGCCTGACAGGCCATGGTGGCAGGTATTTGGTCTTGCATTATTCATGTCCATCGGCCTAGTCCGCCTGTCTGCCCAGTCAGTACAACCCCCTATTGATGAGTACAAGGGGCAGGGAGAAGGCAAGTTTATGGTGACAAATACGACTCTCGCTCCGATGGTGGTCGTGCTTCAGCCAAAAAGCTTCGCTATCTCACCGGGTGGTACAGGGATATTCAGGGATCTGGACGCTGGTATCCACGTGCAGCTTTCAACCACGAGCTTGAAACTGGCTCCACAACAAAAAGCATACGTGTTCTATAAAGCAACGGCAGATCGCCTGCCGGCGTGGTTCACAATCTATGCGACTTTCTCATCCGTGAAGCATACCCCAGGTCTGGACGTGCGCGTGATGCTGCCACATACCGTCTATCTGTTCCAGCGTATGCCACTGCTACAGGAGCAAATCCATGTCGCCCATGCCGACTACGATCAACACTCGAAAAAATTGTCTTTCGATATTCAGAACGAGGGCATAGACCTGGGTCGCGTTCAAGAGGTGAAGGCTCTCTCTGGCCACGGCTCCCTTACCTTGAGTGGGTTCCCCTTACTGCCAGGAGGGTCGCGAGCGATGAACGTGGACTGGACCGAGAAAGATCCGCCGGAAGCGCTCGAATTTAAATTCGAACACTTCAGCCTGAAGCGGCCTGTCAGCGCAGTAAAAGAGTAAATATTGTGGGCGGACGGAGATCAGCCAACCTGACGCGACTGTGGCTTGGCCTTACAGTCGCGTGCGCCGGGACAGCCCATGGACAGGCAATCACCATGAGCGGTGGCAGATCGAGTCTCTTCCAATCCCAGGGCGGCAGCCTGCACTATCAATCCGGAAGCTACGACGCGTCCATCGGTGGCGGGACCATCGGCGGACGGGTCGTTGGCGGCGCGCAGGTGCGAAAACATAGTGCTCATACTGACTTCGTTGCTGGCACCCAGGAGGTTTCTCTTAATCTGCCAACTGACGTTTTCGACAGCGATCATTCGATGTCTATGCTGGGCGCTGGGATGGGAACCAGTATTCACTCAACCCAGGTTTCCACCTTTGCCGGTTATACCTCTGTAGATTATGGGAGTCCCTTCTTTGGCGCTGCGAGTCCGCAGATGCCTGCAGCCGAACTTTCACTCCAGCAGACGTTTGGTCATAACCTGTCATCTTCAACCCAGTTGATTATGTCGCAGCGTCAGACTGGTATCGAGGCAATCGAGTTAAAGCCATCAAGAAACATGAAGTTCGCGGCTGCTGCCGGTGTTGGATCCAATCGCCCATATACTGCAGCGAGCGCAGTCATGGATTATGGCTGGGGCAGTATGAAGACTCAATATGTCAAGGCCTCCGATCAATTTCGCCGGGCAGATGTCCGTACCCCCTTGGTGGCTGAGCCATCAGGTGCAAATGTTCTGGCAACTCTCAAGCCGTTTAAGTTTCTCGAAATCAGTGCAGCACATCAGAACTTTCTAGTTCCGAGTGGCCTGGCACTTGAAAACACTAAAAGCTCAATCAATCAGGTTGGCAGCGAGGTCCACATCGCCGGCACGAATGTCGGGATGCAGGTGTTGCAGTCCACTTATGACGGCCACACAAACTCGTCCTTCGTATATTCAGGCAGCCGCGAACTCGGTCCAAGGATCAGCGTGCAAGGCAACTATTACGACAGCAGAACTCCTGATCAAGTCACGCAAAAGGATATGGTCGCCAATGTTCAGGAACAGCTGACACCACGCTGGTCGCTGACCGAGGTAGTGAGTGCATCCAAGGGGCAGACCACAGTCAGTGCCGGAGGCGCATTCCTTTCAAATATTGTAACCATCTCACTGGATTACCAGACCTTTTACGTACCGGCCCGCATCGCCAATCCATTTGATCTGGCCATGATTCTGGACACGAAGCTGCACCTTCCAAACGGCTTGTCCGCACACGGTGAGACGTTTGTGGCGCCGGACGGAAGGCTGCTGTACACAACCGATATAGGAGACATCTGGCAACTGGAAGGAACTG
>CAZZVA010000026.1:0-20286 GCA_964657345.1 uncultured Acetobacteraceae bacterium
TGTACCGGCCATCACCGGTGTTCCCAATGGCGATCGCGATATTTCGTCGCATGCTCTTTAACTTGGAGCGCTTTATCGGGGATCCCCTGAAGTGCTTGTTGAAGGAAACAGGGTCCAGGTCTGCCAGCCATGCAAGGTGGGGATTGACCAGTTGGGGGCGAGCCTGGAAGGTTGGGTCCCTGGTAACGGGAGCGCGGCGGTTCCAGGGACAGACATCCTGGCAGATGTCGCATCCGAAGACCTGCCTGCCCATTTTGGCGCTGAGGGGCGCGGCGATAGAACCTTTCTTTTCGATTGTCAGGTACGCGATGCACCGGCTGGCATCCATCTCGTAAGGCGCGATCAAGGCATCGGTCGGACAGGCTTCGATACAGCGGCGGCAGCTCCCACAGCGATCGGGAATGGCATGCCGGCGGGCTGTGTCCTGATCGACGACGGGTATTACGTAGGAGGTCACGATGACGCCGAGGAAGAGCCAGGAGCCGAGCACGGGGTGGATGAGGCAGGTGTTCTTGCCAGTCCAGCCGATGCCGGCCAGTTTTGCATAGGCCCGCTCGATGATGGGGCCGGTGTCGACGTAGCTACGTGCCTGATCGAACTGCAGGACAGGCTGCAGGCTCCGTTCGAAAGACCGTAATCGTTTCAACAGGACATCGTGATAGTCGGTCGGGACAAAATTCCCTGCCTCGTCGACGCTACCCGACCAGGCATAGCGGGCGATCCAGCCGGAGTTGTCCGGTGCTGGATCGATGGAACGCGGAGCCGCGGCGTTGTAGTTGACGGCACAGACGACGACACTGCGAGCCCAGGGGAAGGCAGTCTGCACGGAAGATCGCAGCAGCTGATGGTCGTCATTGCGTCGTTTGAGATACTCCATTTCGCCAGCCCGTCCAGCAGCGATCCAGTCTTCGAGGTAGCTGCTCCTGTCAGGCTGAATCGAGTGGTCGTCAAGAGACACGATGCCTGCGAGGTCAAAGCCCTCACTGGTGGCCATCTGCAGAATGGTGGTTGCGAGATCAGACATTGTTTGCAGTGCTGCCCGGAAGCATGGATTCATGTTCGCCTGCCCCGTCATGCAGTTGCACGCCAGTCATTCCCATGCGGCGGGCCTCTCGCAGCAGGAAGGCCAGTTTGTGCGCTGCAGCGGCGTAAGTAAGGCCGTTGATATGAATATTGGAGACGCAGTTGCGTTCGGCATCTGTGCGTCCGATCCGTGGGTCCCAGGTGAGATAGGCGCCAAGCGAATCCGGTGTGGTAAGACCGGGCCGTTCTCCCAGCAACACGAGGACTGCCTCGGCCTGCACGATCTCGCCGATCTCGTCACCCAGCGCGACTCTTGCCTGGGTGGCGAGGAAGATGGGGTCGCTGATCTGCATTCCCGTCTGCTGGAGGGCTGCCAGGAGCGGAACTGCATGGAGGATAGGCGCGGCGGCGGAGAGGCCGTCACCAATCACAACATAGAGACTGCCGGGACGCGCAGGCGCGCAGGAGTGAACAAGGCTTCGGCCTGCTTCTGAAAGGCGACGTCCTGCATCGGGGCGGCGCAGGTAGGTGGCACGATCGGGCGCACTGCTCTGGACGTGCAGCGAGGGCCGGCCGAGGACGGTTAGAGATGCAATCATCGAGGCGACATCCATGGCGAGGTGGACGGCGTCGCGGGCGAGTGCCTGCGCGGTCTCAAACTCCAGGACAGCGGCTGTCGGCAGAGAATCGCCACTTCGTCCTATCGAGATGCGGGCCTGCGTCAGATCCCGAAGAGACTTCCATAGTTCGGCAGCAGTAGAAGATGGCCGGAGGTTGTTCATGCGAGATGCAGCAGATCGCCGGCGGCTGCAAGCAGACGGCTGCCTTCGGCGAGGCGAGCATCCGCGACCAGTTCGCCGGCAGAGTCGGTTACACCCATCTCCTGCAGCCATGCGTCAAATTCGGGTGCCCGCTTGAGGCCGAGGACCCGCCGGGCATACAGGGCGTCATGGAACGAGGTGCTCTGGTAGTTGAGCATGATGTCATCTGCGCCAGGAACGCCCATGATGAAGTTCACTCCTGCGACACCGAGGAGGGTAAGCAGGGTATCCATATCGTTCTGGTCGGCTTCGGAGTGGTTGGTGTAGCAGATGTCGCAGCCCATGGGGAGGCCAAGCAGCTTGCCGCAGAAATGATCTTCGAGACCGGCGCGGATGATCTGCTTGCCGTCGTACAAATACTCCGGTCCGATAAAGCCGACAACGGTGTTGACGAGCAGTGGATGGAACTCGCGTGCGACAGCATAGCTGCGAGCTTCGCAGGTTTGCTGATCGACGCCATGATGAGCATTGGCCGACAACGAACTCCCCTGCCCGGTTTCGAAGTACATGACGTTGTCGCCGAGCGAACCGCGATGCAGGCTGAGTGTCGCGTCGTGCGCCTCTCGCAGCAACTCAAGACTGATACCGAAACCGTGGTTGGTCGCTTCCGTCCCGCCAATCGATTGGAAGGCAAGGTCGACGGGTGCGCCGGCTTCGATGGCGGCGATGGTGTTGGTGACGTGCGTGAGCACGCAGGACTGGGCGGGAACATCGAAGCGAGTACGGAAGCTGTCGACCAGGCGAAGTAACTGGATGACTGCCGGCAGGTTGTCGCTGGCGGGATTGATGCCGATGACGGCATCGCCGGCGCCGTACATCAAGCCATCGAGGATCGATGCGGCAATGCCGCGAGGATCGTCCGTGGGGTGATTGGGCTGCAATCGCGTGGCGAGGGTTCCGGGCAAGCCCAGGGTGTTGCGGAAGCGGGTGACGACGCGGCACTTCTTTGCGACAGCGATAAGGTCCTGGTTACGCATGAGGCGCGTGACGGCTGCGGCCATCTCCGGTGTAACTGCATGGGAGATGCTTTGCAGAAGGGCTGTGCCGGTTGAACCGGAGAGGAGCCAGTCGCGGAAGCCGCCGACGGTGAGATGGCGAATGGAAGCAAAGGCCCGGGCATCATGCTGGGCATGGATAAGACGGGTGACTTCGTCGGTCTCGAAGGGGACGATGTCTTCTTCAAGGAAATGTGCGAGGGGAAGGTCGGCCAGTACCATGCAGGCGGCCATGCGTTCCTGCTGGGTGTCGGCGGCTAAGCCGGCGAGTATGTCTCCGGTGCGTTGAGGAGACGCCTTTCCCAGGACGACACGGAGGTTGTCGAAGGTGAAGCGCGTGCCGGCGATGGTATGCGCGTAGATCAAGAGGATTCCGATCAGACGCCCTGTCAGGTGGTTCAGCTATCCGATGGCAGCAGACTACCATGAGGCAACTGCGACTGTGGCGCGGGTGTTCTGTGGCGCGTTTGGTTTGCTATGATGCGCGAGGAAACGTTTTCAGGAGGGTCGCCCTTGTTTTTCAAAGCTCCTACTGCCGCTGCATTGCTGCTTATGTCTTTGCTGTCGTCGGATTACAGGAGCCACGCGCAGACGGCATCTATGCCGAAGGCCACTTTGAAGCTGGACATGCAGGCGCCTCGCGCAAAGGTGAGTCCTACCCTGTACGGCCTGATGACGGAAGAGATCAACTTTTCCTATGACGGCGGTTTGTATGCCGAAATGGTGCGCAACCGCACCTTCCATGATGGCCGCAATGAGCCCGCGTACTGGTACCTGATTCAGGAGGGAAAGGCGAAGGCTTCTATCTCTATGGATGCAGCGAATGGTCCGAGCGAGGCGCTGCCGATGAGCCTGAAGATAGAGGTCCAGGTTGCGGATGCGAATGACCAGGCGGGAGTGCTGAATGAGGGCTACTGGGGCTATGCGCTCAGGCCGGATACGGTCTACAAGGGATCGCTGTATGCGAAGGGCAGTGCGGCGATGGGTCCATTGTCAGTGGAATTAGTGAGCGACGATACCGGCAAGGTGGTTGCGACGGCGAATGTGCCGGCGATAACAACCTCATGGGAACGCTACAGCTTTCAACTAACTACCGGCACTACCCCTGCTTCATCGCACAATCACCTCGCGTTGAAGTTTGCGCATGCCGGCACTGCATGGATCGACCTGGTGTCCCTGTTTCCACCCACCTATCACAATCGTGCCAATGGCAATCGCGTG
The DNA here is from genome assembly GCA_964657345.1 of uncultured Acetobacteraceae bacterium. GTDB lineage: Bacteria > Acidobacteriota > Terriglobia > Terriglobales > Acidobacteriaceae. The sequence continues at coordinate 4,061 of CAZZVA010000026.1, forward strand.
GACCTGATGGAAAAGCTGGCGGCGATGAAGCCGTCCTTCCTTCGCTTCCCTGGCGGCAACTATCTGGAAGGCGATGATATCTGGGACCGGTATGAATGGAAGACCACGATCGGGCCGCTGGTCGACCGGCCGACACATCCGAGTCCGTGGCGGTATCACTCTTCCGATGGGATGGGTCTGCTTGAATTTTTCGAGTGGTGCGAGGACCTGCATATGCGGCCGCTGCTCGCGGTGTATGCGGGCTATTCCATGAAGCAGGAGCATATTGAGCCGGGACCGAAGCTGGAACCGTATGTGCAGGATGCTCTGGATGAGATTGAGTATGCTACGGGCGGGACGGATACGAAGTGGGGTGCGACTCGCGCCAGGGATGGTCATCCGGAACCATTTCACCTGGACTATGTCGAGATTGGCAACGAGGACTGGTTCGACCGCTCGGGCAGCTACGATGGGCGATATGCGCAGTTTTACAAAGCGATCAAGGCGAAATATCCGCAACTGCAGTTGATCGCAACCACGCCGGTGAAGACGATGAAGCCGGATGTTGTGGATGATCATTACTACAAGCGGGCATCGGAGTTTTATGAGGATGTTCACCATTACGACTCGACGGATCGGAATGGTCCCAAAATTTTTGTCGGAGAGTGGGCGACGCGCGAGGGTACGCCTACGCCGAACTTCGGCGCGGCTCTGGGCGATGCGGCATGGATGACAGGAATGGAGCGCAACAGCGACCTGGTGGTGATGGCTGCGTATGCGCCGCTGCTGGTGAATGTGAACCCCGGCGGCATGCAGTGGGAGACGGACCTGATCGGCTACGATGCGATGCATAGTTATGGATCGCCCAGTTACTATGCCCAGGTGATGTTCGATACTTACCTGGGAAGCGAGATTGTGAAAGGCGATTGGAGTGGCGCGAATAGCCGGTGCTTCTACTCGGCCACCTATAGTCCGGACCAGGGAACGCTTTACCTGAAGCTGGTGAATGCTTCTTCGAGTGCCCAGCCTCTCTCGCTGGATGTGTCCGGCGCGGCGCGTGTGCAGTCAAACGGCAGGCTGATACGTTTGAGCGCAAGTGGAACGCAGGAGACCAACACACTGGCAGATCCGGAGCGAATCAAGCCCATTGAATCGAAGCTTTCCGGGATCAGCGGGACGTTCGAGCATGTGATTCCACCGTATTCGATTGACGTTCTGGTGCTGGACACCCACTAGAAGTTTGTCGAGAACCAAGGGCAAAATTTGTACCTCGGCGGCTGAAGCCGCGTTGACATGGAAGCGCTTGCGCCAAGGCTGAAGCCATGCCCTTCAGCAAGGCAGTGTATTTTCAATAAGCTCCTAGAGAGGTTCGTCATGTTGTTACCGGGAAGTCTGCTGAACCCTGCGATACGATCGCTGCTGGCTCGAGTGCGACACACCAACACATTGGTAATTGCCGACCGCGGCTTTCCCTTCTGGCCGCAAGTGGAGACCGTCGACATCTCGCTTGTCGACGGCGTGCCGACTGTATTGCAAGTGGTAGAAGCGTTGAAGGCGGAGTGGGTTTTTGGAAAGAGCTACATGGCGGAAGAATTCCTGAAGATAAATACACCCACATCGATAGCTGCATTCAAAACTGCTCTTGCCAGGAGCGAGACGATCTTCGAAGCGCATGTCGATTTCAAGAAGCGTGTTCCGGGAGCGATCGGTTTGATCCGCACGGGCGATACGACACAATATGCCAATGTGATCCTGGAATCGGCGTGAACTGCGCGTCGGTCTGAATTCTTGCTAGAGTGGTTCGTTCGAAAAGAATGATGCCAGGAGACATGGAATGCAGGCTGCGGAATTGCCGATGAGAGAGGCTGTGCTGGTGACCAGCGGAGACCTTCGTGAGGCTGCCAACAAGGTGTGCTGGCCGGCACAGAAGCAACTGGAAGACCAACTGACTGCGTGTTTCGCTGCCAAAGGGGTCGAGTTGAAGCGGGCGTTTCCCGTGGATGCGAAACGCGGCCACGGCTTCAACTCAAGTCAGCGCATGGGCATGGACATCTTTTCGACGATCGATCCGAAGGCAAACCTTGTTTTCGCCACTGCGGCCTGGCAGTACTCGCACCACGTGCTTCCGGGCATGCGCAGTCATCGCGGTCCGATTCTTTCCGTTGCGAACTGGTCCGGGCAGTGGCCTGGCCTGGTGGGGCTGTTGAATCTGAATGGCTCGCTGGTCAAAGCGGGCGTGCCGTTCAGTTCGCTCTGGAGCGAGACCTTCGAGGACCGCTTTTTTCTGGACGGCATCCAGGAATGGATCGACCATGCGCGGGTGACGCATGACCTCTCGCATGTTCGCGATCTGGATCTAGCTGTGCTGCCAACCGAAGCGCTCGCCCTGGGCCGCAAGCTGGCTGCGGCGCTCCAAACCAGGAAGATCATTCTTGGCGTTTTCGATGAAGGTTGCATGGGCATGTATAACGCCATCATCGATGATGAATTACTGAACCCGGCCGGCTTTTTCAAAGAGCGGTTGAGTCAGTCTGCGCTGGTTGCCCGCATGAGCACCGTGCCCGAGGGCGAAGCGAAAGCGGTACGTGCGTGGCTCGATGACAAGGGTTTGCAATTCAGGACCGGCACGGACCCAAAGCAACATTTGACCGAAGCGCAAGTGCTGGAGCAATGCAGGATGTATGTCGCGGCGGTCAGGATCGCTCATGAGTTTTCCTGCGATGCCATCGGGATTCAGTATCAGCAGGGATTGAAAGATTCAGTGCCCGCGTCCGATCTTGTCGAGGGACTGTTGAACAATGCCTCGCGACCACCAGTGTTTGACCCGCACAGCGGCACGGAACTCTACCGCGGCGGCCCATTGCCTCACTTCAACGAAGTGGATGAGTGCGCGGGTGTGGATGCAGTAGTGACGAACCGTGTCTGGCAAGCCTTGGGCTTTGATCCTTCGACGACGCTACATGATCTGCGATGGGGGGAGTCGTTTGAGGGGCAGTTCGTATGGGTGTTGCAGATTTCCGGTGCTGCGCCTGCGAATCATTTTGTTGGCGGGTATGCGGGGGCGTCCAGTGAGCGACAACCTCCTATGTATTTCCCGCTGGGCGGCGGCACTCTCAAGGGTGTGGGACGCAAGGGTGCGATTGTGTGGAGTCGCGTGTTTGTCGAGGGTGGAAAGCTGCACGCAGATGTTGGACTTGGCTCGGTGGTGGAACTGCCGCCTGAGGAGACAGAGCGGCGCTGGCGGGAGACCACACCGCAGTGGCCTATGGTGAATGCAATCTTCAACGGCATTACACGAGACTCCTTCATGGCACGTCATCGGGCTAACCACATCAACATTGCCTACACGCCGACGAGTGCGGACGCTGCGAATGCGCTTGCTGTGAAGGCTGCGATGTTCGACGCGCTCGGCTTCACCGTGCATCTGTGTGGAGACACCATCGGGCGTTAGGCAGCGATGCATCGGCTGTGGAGGTTCTCGCAGCATCCTCGAAAGGTAGAAATGCAGCTTTCGATTCACGTGGTAAGGAGCACGATTGTCGGCGCTCTCGGCGGCCTGCTCTTTGGCTTTGACACTGCTGTTATTTCAGGCGCAACGGCGCAGTTGACGCAACAGTTTCATCTTTCCAGTGGTGCGCTTGGCTTCACGGTTGCGAGCGCGTTGTGGGGAACGGTGATGGGTGCTCTGTTCAGTGGCATCCCGGGGCAACGGTTCGGCAGGCGCGACAGTCTGCGCGTGATGGCTGCGTTCTACATCATCTCGGCGGTGGGTTGCGCTTTTGCGTGGAGCCTGCCGTCACTAATTTTGTTCCGGTTCATTGGCGGCATCGGCATCGGCGGATCGTCAGTGCTGGGACCTATGTATATCGCGGAGATTGCTCCGGCGAACTGGCGGGGGCGACTGGTCGGATTTTTCCAGGTCAATATCGTGGTGGGCATCCTGCTCGCCTACATTTCCAATGCTTACCTGACGAGTCTGCATCTCGGCGCGGCCGAATGGCGCTTTGAGCTCGGGGTGTCCGGTATTCCGGCGATCCTGTTTCTTGCGGCTCTCTTTTTTATCCCGCGGAGTCCAAGATGGCTTCTGACACAATCGCGGAATGCAGAAGCGTTGCGGGTGCTGAGATTGACTGGCGTGGATGATCCGGAAGTTGAAAGAGACGCGATTGTAAAGGCACTCGAAGAAGAAGGCCGCGGTGATCGCGATTCCCTGCTGGCGAAGCAATACCGGCTGCCCTTCATGGTCGCTCTCACTGTCGGCCTGTTCTGCCAGCTCACTGGCATCAATGCCGTGCTTTATTATCTGAACGACATTTTCAGCCTGGCCGGGGCTACAAAGATCTCGGCTAACCTGCAGGCGATTGCGGTTGGTGCGACCAATTTGGGCGCCACCCTGATCGCCATGTCAATCATTGATAAATTCGGTCGCAAGAAACTATTGTTGACCGGGACGGCCGGGCTGATTGTGTGTCTTGGCGCGATCGGCTGGATTTTTCAGACTCATCGGCACCTGGACTGGCTGATATGGCTATTGATGGCCTTCATTGCCTGCTTTGCGATTTCGCATGGAGCCGTGGTCTGGGTCTACATCAGTGAAGTGTTTCCGAACCGGATGCGCGCCAAGGGGCAGAGTCTCGGAAGTTCCTCGCACTGGATTTCGAACGCCATCATTTCGCTCATCTTCCCGCTGATGACGGCGAAATCCGCGTCTCTGCCGTTCTACTTTTTTATGGTGATGATGGTCATCGATCTGGTGCTGGTTCTGGTTTTTTATCCCGAGACCGCGCGTATCTCCCTGGAGAAGATGCAGCATACCCTTACAGCCGACCGCTGAAATCAGTGCGTTATGCCCGCAATGCAGATGCGGATTTTTCCTTCGCGCCTACGAGTGTCAAACGCGCTGGAGACGAGCTGGTATCGCGAACACTGGCTGCGGGAGTGCATGGCAGGTCTTCGGTTCCGCGTGTCAATTTGTGGATCACTCGTTCGATAAAGCCTCCATGTGCCCAGGGGTTCAGGCGCGTATAAGTTTCGTGCCAGTTCTCTAATCGAGTCACTATCCCGGATGTTCTGATCTGTTGCATGTCCGATGGCCCCGTCTGGGCGTGCTGAGATTGCATGCTTCACTCCTGACTTGGCTGAAGAACTACTTCGATCCTGTAGATCGTTTCAGCAAGCCCAGTCTCAATAACTGCGGGAGAGAGTGGCATTCCCCTTAGGTGTCAGTACTCTTTAACGGTTTTTCGTAACCTAGAAATCCGTGCTTACCCGATGGCTGGTTTGCTGCGGAATCCACTGCTCTCGATCCAAAGACCGAGATGCAGACCGGTAAGCGAGCGAACACAGTTGATCCTCGGAGTTGAGTGTTGTGAATTCGAAACGCCTTCCCGCGCGGCACGGCAAAACGGAAACGCGGTACCTGCATACCGCGCTTCTGCCTAAATTGCACCCAATCTGATCCTTTACTGCCGCGTTGTGACGGCTTCGATCGTGACTGGACCGATCAACCCTGAGGGCTGAAGCGGAGAGGTTGCTGTGTAGGGCTTGGTGTCAGCAAAGGTGTATTTTGTCGATGCGTCCGGCTGTTGATCGCCGATCAGCCGGTTGACCCAGGCATTGATGACCTGGATGCTGACTTGATTGTCTCCAGCTTTCATTACTCCCGTGACATCCACTCGATAGGGTGAGTGCCACACGACTCCGAGAGATTTTCCGTTCACTGTGACTTCAGCGAGATTCCTGACATCGCCCAGGTCCAGGTAGAGCTCTGCGTCGGGCTTGAGCCAGTCTGCGGATGCATGAATGGTCCTGGTATACGTGCCGGTACCTGAAAAATACTTGATGCCGATATCGCTGCTCTCGTTCCAGGAGATCAGCTTCTCGAGTGACGCGGACGCGGGTGCGCCACGCCCCGGCTGAAAGCTGACAGTCCATGGACCATCCACTGTTGCGAGACGAGCTTCTGCTGGTTTCGGCAGAGACCGCGAGGTCCCGGACGCCTTCGAACGGAAGACGACGAAAGTCGTTCCCCATGGCTCCAGTTGCAGGGGCACGGTCGTATGGTCGCCGCTGATGGTGTAGGACGCCGGGTCCATTTTGCCGGTCTCGGAGTGCCATAGCTCCGGGGCTTTGCCGGCTACACGGAAGGTCGCATCGATAGAAGAAGCCTGATCGCCACGATTGTCTACGAAGTAGATATCGGCATCAGCCGTCCTGCGATGCACAAACAAAACCTGCTGTCCGTTGGCGGGCGCGGTGTAATCGAAATCAGGCGCGATCTGCAACTGCTTCAGTACAGCCTCGACGTTCTGGCCTGCGTATACCTTGCCTTTCCCGACTGAATGCACGCCGGTTCCATCGCCGAACAAGTCATCGTTGAGTTTTTTGAACTCGGCAGGATTGTCTGCGAGGCTTGGCGTGTCTGTCGGCTTGGTGCCGGCGACCACGGCTCCCTGCTCAACCAGTGAGTGCAGGGCGCGCAGTACTGGCAGAGACATGTGGATGCTGTATGGATCGAGTGCAAGAACTTTGTAATTCATTCCGGACTTTGTCGTGATGCGGCCGTTCGAGGCGTTTAGTTCATGAATCAGACCGTCGGCATTGATGTAGTCGAAGCCATATCCTTTCGGCATATTCGGAGACTTCTGATCGAAAATGGCAGTCAGATTCGAGTCTTCGCCGTAGAAGTAGACAACGTCCGCAGCGAACTTGCCTTGTTGCAGCAGGAACGAATTTCGGGAGAGGTAGTCAATCCAGACGTGCGCCTGTTCGGCCCAGGTCTCATTGCGATTGAACCACTGCCCGCAGGGTCCCAGCGTTAAGCCGGGGGCCTTGTCGATGAGCGGCTGATGGGCTGATTCGTGGATGACGAAGCGATTGATGCCGTTTAGAAATTCCTGGTCCGCCGTCGGCTTCAGGGTGGAGGGTGACCATGCCCAGGCGGCGGCCGGCGTGCAGGAGGTCATCGACTCTGCGGCAGCGATGTTCTGACCGTAGATGTGAGCGACGGATGCAGATTCACGATCGTCCGCGTTGTAGCCGAAGGTTTCCTTGTTCACACCCGGCATCTGGACCCACATGGCGCTCATGGGAATGTCGTTCAACTTTTTCACTTCCATGCCATCGGCGATGAAGGCGCGGCCGCTCTCGTGCGACTCGCCATAGTGGCCCATACCGCGCTCTTTGAGAGAGGCCTGCACCTGGCCGTAGTGCTCATTCGCAGTGAGATCGGCAATGGTCTTGCGGAGGTCCCACAGGAATTGATCGCTGGCCTGTGAACTCTCGACGACTCTGCCCGTGAGCACAGGCAGCCAGGGGCGCGGATCGTAACCGCGGTATTTCGTGAATTGCGCCACCATGTCATCGGTCCAGTTTTGCGCGCCGGCTTCCCAGCTGTCGGTGATGACGTACTTGATGCCACGCTTGCCCATCATGTCGGCGCCGACTGTGTCCTTATAGCTGTCCAGGTAGCCGTCCATGTAGTGCTTGACATACTTGGCATTCAGCTTGTCGACTTCAAGGCCGGTCGCTTCCTTGGTGGCGGGGTGGTTCGCAATGCCCAGCAGGGAATAGCCGATGCGCAAGACCACCCAGTTCCCTTCTGGTGGAGTCCAGTCGAGTGTGCCGTCCGGCTTCATTTTGCCGGTAAGGTTCACGACGTCAGATTTTCTGATGGCGTCCGCGGCCGGAACTTCCGGCGTCGCAAACTGGTAGAGGTCCGGGTACTGGTTGAATGCCGCCTTTTCTTCAAAGCGATTCACGCGTGCCCCCGCGTGCAGCACTACTTCCGACACACCGACTTCTGTGGATGGCTTGGGAGCGGGCATGCCGCCATCCATATCTGCAAAGGGATTCGGCGGCGTCGGAAGAGTTTTGAAGGTGACGCGGAAATATTTAGCCGTGACGGGAGCGAAGGCTAACGTGTGTTCGGTCGCTCCATCCTTTGGGAGGGCCATGACGACGTGATAGTTCTGGCCATCATCACTCGCTTCAAGAGCCTGGCCACTGTCACCGCCCGGCGGCAGGAAGGCATCGAACGCGCCTTTCGTGGAGGCGACGATCGTGAGACCGCGTATCGTCTGCGGCTGCGCATAGGCAAACTGGATCCATGCCTTCTCGCCAAGCGGCGCCTTCGGGAGACCGACTGTCTTCACCAGGTCGCCGTCCTTCAGCAGCGACGGATCGATGGTGCCACTGCTTGTCGTAATGTTTGCCTGTACAGCGGCGGCCATGACTTCCTGCGCGGGCACCTTGAAGGCGACCACTTCGCTGTCTGCATAGAACTGCGGCGGGACGAATGGAGTACCGAGAGAGCCGCCGACGTCTTCTATAGGCAGATTCTGGAATGCGCCACTGTTCGATGGCGGATGAGCGAGACTTCCTTTGAAAGGCTTGCCACCTTCGACGCGTGTCTCGCTCCATACGTATTTCTTCATCGCTTCGGAAGCCGGGACCCATGGCCCGCCGGTTTCACTCCAGCCGGGCGAACCCGCAATGGCTTCTTCCATTCCGAGCTGATCGGCGAGCGTGGTGGCGTATTTAAAAGCATCCTTCCACTCTGGCGTCATATAAGGCAGGCGCTTGTCGACCATCTGCGGGGTGAAGAGTGCTGCGTCGAAGTTCTGAAATCCTGCCAGCCCGGCACGGTGCATCCATTCTTCGTCGAGCTTGATTCCTTCCTTGGTGATGTTGCCGTTCATCCAGTGCCACCAGACACGCGGTCGCGCGCTGGCCGGCGGATTCTCAAAACCGCTCTGCATCGAGTCTGTCTGCGCGTGGCCGGTAGCGGATACTGCTGCCAGGACGAGAGCCTGCGCGGTGCAGAGCAGGGATACCGTGAACTTCGTTCTGCGACGATTGATTGCGTGACTCATTCTGATTCTCCAGGGCAATTCAGGGTATGGTGCAGGCAAATCAATTTGCGCTCACAGCACATTTCTTTTGCGAAATAATTTCCCAGCGGGATTCTAGACTGCTCAAGGCTAGAACAGCAACCTTAGTCTTACGGATGGCCGCGATTCATGTGGGGGTGCTGATTGTTATGTGCGGACACAGGGTCGCGACGGCGACCCGGATTGTGGAAGGATCGGGCGAGCATAGCAGTTTGTGCCAGTCTTAGGAACACTTTTCTGGAGTTTGAGGCTGCGGCTCTAACGTGACGCGGGCAAGTTCATTCGGAAGTTTGCCGCTGATCCGCATCATCAGTCGAGAAGGGACTAGTGGCGGCCGGAAATGGATTTGAGCTGACATGCGGGATTCAGGCGCACGCCGAACCCTGGTGCGTCGGAGAGCTTCATGCGTCCATGGATGGGCACGGGCTCATCCAGCAGTTGCGGCGAGAACATGGGAATCACTGTATCTGCTGCGGGGGCCATCATGAGGAATTCAGAGAACGGACTGTTGTGGCGTGTAATCGAGAAGTGGTAGCTGTAGACACTCGAACCATGAGGAACGACCAGGATGCTGCGGGCGTCGGCCATGGCAGAGATCCGGATGAGTTCGGTGATGCCGCCGCACCAGCCGACATCCGGCTGAAGGATGTCGGCACATTCCATTTCGAGCAGCAATCGAAATCCCCAGTGGGTAGCTTCATGTTCACCGGTGGTCAGGAGCATTCCGGCCGGCAGTCTTTTCCGAAGATCCCGGTAACCCCAGTAGTCATCGGGAAGGAGAGGTTCTTCGAGCCACTTCAGATGGAACTCGGAGGCAGCATAGGCGAGCCTTGCAGCATACTCGAGATCCAGGCTCATCCATGCGTCGCACATCAACCAGAAGTCCTCACCGGTGCGGGAACGCATGTCTGCAAGAAGAGCGATGTTTCTGCTGAAGCCATCTTCGCCTTCCGACGGTCCATGGTGCAGTGGGAGTTTGCCGCCGATGAAGCCGAGTTGCCGGGCTAAATCCGGTCGTGCCCCGGTGGCATAAAAGATGAGTTCGTCGCGAACGGCTCCTCCCAGCAAGTGATAGACCGGCTCCTGGCGCAGTTTGCCCAGTAGATCCCACAATGCGAGGTCGACGCAGCTGATGGCATTCAGCACGAGGCCTTTGCGGCCATAGAACAGCGTCGACAAGTACATCTGGTCCCAGATGCGTTCTATCTCCGCAGCATCCGAGCCAACGACGAAGCGGGCCAGATGGTGTTCCACAATCCAGGCAGCTGGTTCGCCGCCAGTGGTGATGGCGAAGCCAGTGGTGCCGTCGTCTGCTTCTATTTCTACGACCAGGGTTCCAAGAACATTGAGCCCGAAGGACTGCCGGCTGGCGCGATACTCCGGGTACCTGGCCATGGGGGTCGCGATGTGGTCATCGATCCAGTGTCCTTGTGCCTGGTCATGATAGTCGGCACCGCCGCCCTGGAGATAAAAGGCGCGGACATGGCGAATCTTCGTTGCAGGCATATGTCAGGACCTCCTAATACTGCTTGCAGTCGTAGCGTTTTGCTCTCTTGGCAGATGCGGTCTGAGGAGGGAGACCCAGGCACCTGTGAGGAGAGTGGTGGTGGCCAGGACGAACAGGCCGGCTTTTGAAGAATGAAAGTGGTAATCCGCCCAGGTCTTGAGTGTGGGCGCAGCAAACCCGCCAAGGGCTCCGATGGCATTGATGGCGGCAAGGCCGGCCGCGGCAAGGCGTCCAGACAGGTATTGGGCAGGGAATGTCCAGAACAAGGGTTGCACGGCAATGACTCCGGTCGCCGCCATGGAGATGCAGACCAGACTGAGTATGGGTGGCAGTACTGGGAACAGACAGGTGACGACTGCGGTGACGCTCAGCAGGATGACCAGCATGGTGCGGCGCTGCCGGAGAATGCCAGTGGAGCGTGAAAGTAAAAAGGCTCCCAGCAGAGCGCAGGCCCAGGGAATGGCCGAGACCAATCCTACGAGTAAGCTGGTCGGCTGGTGAAGGAGTTGCGATACTTCGCCTGGGAGATAGAAGACGACCCCGTAGACACTCATTTGCAGAAAGCAATAGATTCCCGCAAGCTGCAGCAAGTGAGAATCGCCGAGGAGCGCAGTCCAGAGAGAGACGCGTTGACCAGGATGCTGTCCCAACTCGCCGGTGACAGCTTCCAGGAGTGCGCTCTTTTCGGCTGTGGACAGCCACTTCGCATGCGCAGGCCCATCCTCCAGGTACCAGTATGACCACAGGCCCACGATGACAGCCAGGAAGCCCTCTACCAGGAACATCCATTGCCAGTTTTTCAGAGAGCCGACTGGATTCATCTGCAGCAAAAGACCGGAGACAGGACCGCCAAAGATAAATGCCAGAGGAGCGCCAAAATAAAATAAAGCGTAGACCTTGATTCTTTCCCGGTCGGGAAACCAGTACGTGAGGTAAAGAACCACACCCGGGAAAAAGCCGGCCTCCGACGCGCCCAACAGAAGGCGCAATGCATAGAACGAGTGGCTGCCGGAGACAAATATGGTCGCCATGGAAATGAGGCCCCAGGTCACCATGATGCGAGCCATCCACGTCTTCGCACCGACTTTATGCAGAATCAGATTGCTGGGTATCTCGCAGAGGGCGTAGCTGATAAAGAAGAGGCCTGCTCCAAGCGCATAGGCGCTGGCGTCGATGCCGACCTGGTGCTCCAGCGCCTCCCTGGCGAAGGCGATGTTGGCTCGATCCAGAAAAGAAATGCCATACATCAGCAACAGGAACGGCAGCAATCGTTTGCGACTCCGCACCAGGGCCGATTCGAGGGGAGGAACAGAACCAGAGGCCTGTTTCTCGGCTTGCGGAAGAGGACTCACGAATATCTCCGGGAAGTCCAAGATACTCGAAAGAAGCCGCTGACGATGCGGCTTGCGTGACGGATGCAGAGATGAAAGTTGCCGCCGGGCATCCGGCGCGCCAGATGGCATGCCGCACCATTGCTGCACCCAGGCGATCGTCCAGACAGGCAGGTTCCGATTCGCAAGAAGGTTGTGCAGGTGGACTGCTGAAGCAGGGGTGGACAGGCGGCTTCCTGACGATCAGGGGGATAGCAATGCCTGCACTGTCGCATCGGGAATTCTAGGTGCTAGAAGAATTCGACGCCATCGTCGGCGTTGCGGTCGACTTCCTCGGCCCGGTCGGCCGGCGCGATGGTAAGCAGGCTTGTATCGCCATGGAGAAACGCTTCGTGCACTTCGCGTTCGGACTGCATCGTGTACAAGGTTTGGAGGCCTGCCAGATCGTCTGCGAGGTCTGCCGGGCCGCTGAAGTTTTCCTCGGCCAGAATCCGATCAGAAATCTGTTGGAGCGAAGTGTGTGCGCGGCTCATGGATTCGGAAAACAGGCTGCCCACGCGAAAGCTCCGGCACGTGGCTTCCAGCTCTTCACGGATATGCGATCCGGAGGCGACAATGGCAGCCACGGCTCCGCAACTTTTTGTTGTCGAGGATTGTAGGTCAGCGACACCAAGCCGCAGTTGCTCCATCCATTCATCCGGGGATGCGGAGAAAATGGATGGATCAGTAGAAGCTGAAATTGAGCTGCTCTCTTCCGGGTGGGTACCGGATGCCAACGAGAGACTCTGCAATATGAAGTCCGATCGCTCCTTCGAATCGAGAGCCAGTTTCTGCACGGAGAGCGCCAGAACGCCGAGGCAATCGCCGGCACTTCCGGCGCGGACGGCACAGATGCTGGCGTTCATCGCGAGCCGCAGAATCTGCAACTCGAACATCTGGATTTCCGAGACCGGCGGGCGCATGCTGTTAATCGCCTGCTGCAATAGAGTTCGCGCATCTGCACTGGTAGAAGAAGCTTTCGCACAGTGCTGAAGGCCGGCAAGGACGGCGGTATAGCCTTCTTCCACATCGCCGGCGAGGTTCTGTTTTTCAGATTCGGAAAGGTCCAGAAGTCTTCTACTTTCCTCGGAGAGCTCACAAATGTGGATAGCAATCTGATCCAGGCTCTTCATAATTGCGGAGACCGCGACGGCAAACTTATTTCCTGCATGCTCGAGCTGCAAAGACTGCAAGGCGAGTATGGATGCAGAGGCGCGCCTGCTCCTCGAGACAACGCGCGGGACGGAGACAGCAGGATCTTCGGCACGGTATGGCGTGGACTCCTCTACCAGCGAGCGCAGGGTCTGCGCCACATGCTCTACCTGCTGACGGGTGATGTCATGGACCTGGAGCGCCACGATCACCTGCCGGAAGCCGGCAGCGATGGCATCGTACCGGACTCCCAGCGTCGCCGACAGATCGCCGGCATGTTGCAGTCTCTCCTGAAAGGACGAAAGCTGGGCTGAAATTTTCTCTATCAGGGAAGGCAGATTCGCAGCCTGGTCCAGCTCGACCGACGCCAGATCTGCCAGGGCCTGCTCAATCGGTGCGATAAGAGAATCCGCGATTACGATCGAGCGCTTCACCCTGGTTTCAAGAGACTCGGCCAACTGCGTCATATCACTCGCCAAGGTGTCGAAGCCGGACCCCGATTGCGATAATCTGCTGGTCTCGATGCGCGTCAACACGGCGACAGTGCGAAAGGTAATGATGGTGGTATCAAACCCGGCAAGCTCCTGCTTCAATGGCGCCAGGGTTTTACGCATGGCGTTTACCCTGCCGGAGTCTTCACTGGAAGAAGCCGTGATGGCGACGGAGTGGGCGTGTGCCCGGGAGAGCGCTGCGGCGGTGCGGGCTATGCTTTCGCCGGCCATTCCTCCAGTGAGACGTTCCAGGCTGGATCGAATGCCCTGGATCGAGCCGATCAATGCTGCGAGTTCTCCACCGATCCTGAGAAAGTCTTCCTCGGTGCCGTGATTCAGAAGCTCGAGGTCGCGAATGACGGGCAGTATCCACTCCCGCAGGCTGCTCTCGGGTTTGCGCTGGAAGACGGCCTGGATGGCAGGTACGCTGCCAGCCCGGCGGACCAGGGAGGCACGCAGGTCGGCAAATCCGGAAAGAAGGCGGACCGTCGCCGTGCGGGCGCCGCGAAGAGGCATGCCGGCAGACGATGCTTCAGCAAACGGCATTCGATGCGTCCAGTGGCCGGCATCCCAGCGCGTTCAAGACCAGAACCACCCGGCCGTCTCCCAGGATGGCTGCCCCCAGAAATTGTTCGCAATGAACGAGGCCGCCTGTCAATGGCTTCACCAGCACCTCGACTTCTGTAAGAAAACGGTCAACGACGAGGCCGTATTTCTCCTTGCCGGCTTCGACGATCGCAATGGACAATTCGCGGCTGTTGACCGGAGCAAGGCCGAGTATGTCCGACAGCGGGCACGCTGGATAGATCGAGCCCCGCACGTGGGCGAGGGCAAGCGAGCCGTAGTGGTGCAACGCTTCCGGTTGCAATTTCACCATGTCACAAACGCTGTTCAATGGAAGGATGTACTGCTGGCCCCCGGCTTCGAGCAGAATGCCCTTCGACACCATGAGGCTGGTCGGCAGCTTGATGAGAAAGGTGGTTCCGCGTCCGCGCCTCGATCGGATCTCGATCGTTCCCTGGAGATTTCTGACGTTGCTGTGGACGACATCCATGCCGACACCGCGACCGGAAACATCTGTAACCGTGGCTGCGGTTGATAGACCCGGCAGGAAAACCAGCTGGTAGGCAGCCTCGTCGTTCATGGCTGCAGCTGCTTCCTCGCTGAGCAGTCCTTTCTCGACAGCCTTGCATTTCAACCTGTTAGCATCGAGACCGCGGCCATCGTCTGAGACCTCGATCGACACGCCCCCGGCTTCATGCTGCGCGCGCAGAGTCAGGCATCCGGCACGGCCTTTGCCGCCGGCAATCCTCTCTTCCGGAGTCTCGAGGCCATGGTCGACTGCGTTCCGGATCACATGCACCAGCGGATCGCCGATCTGCTCCACAATCGTCTTATCCAGCTCTATGGTCTCGCCGGATACGACAAGGTTGCACTCCTTGCCGAGCGAGCGGGCCAGGTCGCGGACCAGGCGCGGGAACTTCTGAAACACTACCTTGACCGGGAGCATGCGGATCGACATCACACTCCGCTGCAGCTCATCGGCGATGCGGGAGATGTTGGACCCCGCTTCTTTCAGGTTCTTGGCGAATGTCGCGGTGCGCAGCCGGTCTGGCTCCGTCTGGCGCTGCAATTCTTCCAGCATGAGCGGAAAGGCTCCGCGAGCGACCAGCAACTCGCCGACGATCCTCATCAGTCCGTCCAGCTTGCCCTGATCGATCCGGATGGTCGACGCCGCGGCAGGCGGCATTGCGATCTCCGGCTCCTGCCGTCCTCCGAGCCGGCGGTTTCGATGCGGACCAAATGCGGTATGTGGATCGTCGGCAGGGGTCCTGGCGACGTCTGCTTCCATGGAGCTGATGCTGTCTTCGCCTTGGGAAAGCGCGAGCACCTGCGTCTGCATGCATCGCAATGATGACCACAACTGATTGCATTGCTCTTCATTCAAGGCTGCATTCTCACGGTCACTCGCAGTGAGAAGCTGTACCTGCAGTCTGACAGGTTCTTCGAAGGCTGCATGCTTCGCATAGCGTGCGGCGGTATCGATTGTGCGCAGTGCGCGCAGATAGATCTCGATAGTCGCTGCCCGGGCATCCGGGCCTTCGCTGGATGCGATCAGCCGCTCCAGGCACAACTCGATCGGGTGGATGCACTGCGTCGCAGTATTCTGAAAGGCGGCGAAGATTCCATCCGTCCTGGTATCTGCGCCTCGGCTCACGGCCTCCACCGGGATGCCGAGGCTGGCCAGAAGGCCGGGCGGAACTGTGCAGTTGCCTTCTCCCCAGGTCACGTAATCCAGGAGCATGCGCATGGCGTCACACGCTTCCATGGAGAGCCGGATTGCCTCATCGTCAGTAGCCCCGGGTTGGCTTTCGCGCCGTGGATCAAGCAGTGACTCCAGGCCCCGACTGATACGGACCAACTGGCGCAATGGAGACAACCCGGCCGCGGCATGGGGCGCGAGATGATCGAGCAGAAGTGCGGAGTTTCCCTTGATCGTGTGAACGCTGCGAAAGAGTGCCTCGATATACAGCCGGGACTCAGGGTTTTTTTCAAGCAGACCGGTCTGACACTGGATGGCGTCAAGGTGCTCTCGGCACTCGGTCACAAAGGTCTCGAACATCTCCTGGGGTACTGACGCCAGCAGGAGCAGAGCGTCTGCCTGGTCATCCCGCAGTCGGATCCTGACATCGCACTCGTCCTCGACAAAGATGAAGACGTTCTCAATGGAACTGCGGTCGCCTGCTGTTATCAGCACTACGTCCCACCATAGATAACACTGCTCCGGATCCATGGCATCGAGCAGCGGAAGCTGGTCGGTATGCGCCAGGATGCG
>CAZZVA010000027.1:0-3456 GCA_964657345.1 uncultured Acetobacteraceae bacterium
CCTGACCCTGGCCCAGGCCGAGCTGCAGGAGCGGACGTCGCTGGTGCAGTTGTACGCGGCGCTGGGAGGAGGCTGGCAGGATTAACTTCCTGCCAGCCCTTCCTGCCTGGGCTAGAAGCGGCTGTCTCTCCGCGGGTACCAGGTGATCTGCGCCGTGCCGATGGAGTCGGATTGCTTGCTGGGCGACAATACCGGCGCTTTCCAGCCTTCGTATTGGTACCAGGCATTGACTTCAATGCCGGGGGTAATGCGCTTCAACACGCTGACCTTGTATACGTTTTGTGTCGTGCCACCGGGAATGAAATCCTTGGCGGCTTTCGCATTTCTGTATTCGAACTGCACCCACTCATTGCCGCTCAGGTGGTAGGTAAGCCATGCCTGGCCGCCTTTGCCTTCACGACCGATCCAATCGCCAAAGAGGAAGCCCTGGTTGGTGTAGGCCTGCTTCTGCACGGCTTCCCAATACATGAAAGAGCCATGGATGCTGCGGCCGGTGGGTGGATCAGTGCTGGCAGCTTCTGCGCGGAAGTCGAGACGCGGAACCTTCGGCACATGAGAGAGATAAATGCCGGGACGGATGGCGGCTCGACGCGGTGCACTGATCGGTGTAACGTCGTCGTGGTCCTCAGAGTCTACATAGAAGGTCGTCCATTTGCGCAGCAGCGGCAGGCGATAGCTGAAGTTGAAAGCACTGAAGCGGGCGCCCGGATCGTTGCGGCTCAGCTTGACATTGGCAGTCGTGTCATTTAGGGCGAAAAAGCTCCGCAGGAAGGTGTGAATGGTGATGGGTTCGTGCCCCTTGCCACCCCAGACGACCGTACGTTCGAATCCGAATTCGAAATTGTCTGTCGGGCGGAACGTGAAGCCTTCGCTGTGTTGATAATCGGTGTTGGGCGCAGTGTGACCTTTGAGGCTGCCGATCAGAAAGTCATAGCGAACCGGACCGAGCACCCTGGAAAGATACGGGATGTACAACGGCTCAACGCGGTTGATGCGAAAACCGTAGACGTCCTCAGCATTGTTGCTGTAGCCCATCCCGCCACCCAGCCCTGGACCCCACCAGTCATCGCTTTTCCCAAAGGAGAATTCGTGCCCTGCAAGGAGTGCAGAGGCATTGGCCTGCAGGATGCGGAAATGGTTGGCAGCCGAGATGGATCCGTAAGGGATGGTGGGGTTATAGGGTGTGAAATCGAGTTCATCATTCACCAGCAGAGTCTGTGTCTGGGCGAGAGTGTAGCCGGTACCCGAGGGAGCGTTTTGAAACTCGCCCCGAATGTCGAGGGAGAAGCGGCCGTACTGGCTGATAGCACTGACGCCGGAGACGCTGTTGAAGCCGGACTGGTAAGGGCGTCCGTAGTCATTGATGATGCTCTGGCCAACGTGATAACTGTCGCGCAGGGGTGTGCCGCCAATGCCCATGAGCCGGGTGTAAACGGTGTCGAGCTGGGCGAGTGAAGCAGACTGGTCGGACGCGCCGGCGCCTGCAAGAGAAAGCCCGGGTTCGAGGTACTTCCGGACCGCGCGATAGATGCCGATGGCCTGGTCATCCTCGCTGTTGTAAATGGCGTCGGCCGATTGCTCGAGCATGTGGGTGACGCTGGCGCGGGTCCAGGGGCGCTGACTGAGAAACATGCTGTCGACATAGCCGAGAGAGTAGAGACGCATCATCTCCGGGTACACCCAGCTGTCGAGCGGGATGTAGGTCGAGCCCTGGGTGCTTTCAAAGCCGATGGGCGATGCGGGGGCTCCGATGTGGTTGGCGGACGCAGGCGAGGCCTGGACTGGTGCGGGAGCTTCGGCACTGGCCTCTGTCAGCGCTGAAGGCGCGGCTGCCAGGAGAGCGGGTGGTGCAAGGCTGAGGGTGGTCACAAACAGGCAGAAAACAAAACGGAATGGCACTCTCACCTCAAACAACCATCGCAGATAGGTGCCCGGGCGAATTCTGGCCACGCGGCTCCTGTTCAAGGATATCGCGGCTGACGAGTGGAGAGCAGGGAAACGGTGTTGCTGGTAGTCAAACGCGCAATGGGCTGTCTTGGTTGGGTAACCGAATGGGGAATGTAGAGGATCGGGAAGCTAGCCGCTGCCTGGAAGCATCTCTAGGAAGCAGCCGTCATGAACAGATCGCCGGCTGGTGGAGTCTATTCAGGTATGAGCGGAAGAGTGCGCCACGTGGGTGGCCGTTTGAAGTATGGCTTGAAGATGGTGTGGCGATCGGTGTGGATGCGCCGGGCAGGCTCGTCCACGAAGCCGGTGCTCGTTGCGCCCGGAGAGATCGGGGTTACCTTCATCGGACACTCCTCCTTCCTGGTGCAGATGGGTGGAAAGAACATCCTCATCGATCCGGTCTACGCCAACTGGCTGATTATTCTGCGACGGCTGCGTCATCCCGGGGTGCGGCTGAAGGATCTGCCGCCGATCGACCTGGTGCTGCTGACCCACGCCCACATGGATCATCTGCATAAGCCGACGCTGCGGAGGGTTGTGCGGCTGTCCCGGAGCAAAGGCGGTCAGGCGCCGCAGGTAATAGTGCCCAAAGGCGTTGAGGACCTGGTGATGCCCATGGGCTTCTCCAAGGTGGAAACCTTGGAATGGTGGCAGACGACCAGGGCAGCCGGGCTGGAGGTCACACTTACGCCTTGCCGGCATTGGGGAACGCGCTGGTTCAAGGATTCGCATCGAGGGTACGGCGGGTATGTTCTTCGTTTCGGGTCGCAGGTGCTGTACGACTCTGGAGATACAGCATATTTTGACGGCTTTGGAGAGATTGGCCGGCGCTTCCAGCCCCGGATCGCCCTGCTGCCGATCGGGGCTTATCACCCGGACAGCTTCCGCACCGTCCACACCAGCCCCGAAGATGCGCTGCAGGCCTTGGTCGACCTTGGCTCCGAAACGATGATTCCGATGCACTACGGAACCTTCCGGCTCTCGCATGAGCCGATGGAGGAGCCGGTGCCACGCCTGCTTGCTTCGGCAAAGCGGGCGGGGCTTGAGGATCGCATTCGGGTCGTCCCGGAAGGGTCGACGGCAGTCTTCCCGGAGAGTTCATTCACAAAGCCAGGTCTGGAAGCGGTTTCAACCAAGATCGGCCGGTAACGCCGAGGCTTCAGGACACGTTGCTTACTTGCTGCCTTCGTCGGATGACTTGGCCGACTTGCTGGCTGTTCTCGATACATCGCCTTCTTTGTCTATGAAGTAGAGATAGCCTTTTTCGCGGGTTACAGCGTCCTTCGCAACAACTTCCTCGAGCTTTTCGCCGGCTTTCTGTTTACGGGCGACATTGCCTGCCTTGTCGATGAAGTACAGGTATTGCTTGTAGTCCCGTTCCAGGCCCAGCTTGGTTACTTTCTCTGCCATTCCTTCGTCCTCCACCACTGGGATGCGTCGCTGCTATCAGCGTAGCTGGTGATGGCCTGGTTTGGAGGTATCGAGCGGGAGACCCCCCTGAAAGAAGCG
>CAZZVA010000027.1:3466-20082 GCA_964657345.1 uncultured Acetobacteraceae bacterium
CGATCTTGAAGCTGTCCGCGCGGGATATCTACCGGGGCTAAGTTACTGATTGGAATGCAGGCTGGCAGTGGCGCGCTGGGATTCAGTCTGCTTGGCACGGTCTTCCAGTGCCTGCGCCTGGGGCAGGTAGTCGATGGCCTTGTTGATCATGGGATCCCAGGCTGCCCGCACTTTGAGGCCCTCGGTCTGTCCGAACTGCGAAGTGAAAATCTCGGCCTTGATGTTGGCCTTGATCCAGTCCAGGACCGGCGGAAAGTCTGCATCGGTATAAGGAATCTGCTCGCCGGTCAAGAACTGCTTGAAGGTGGTGAGGACTGCATCGTCTACCTGGAAGCTCTTATCGACATTGCGATTGGCCAGGAAATGGCTCGCAAAGTTGAAGAAAGCGTAGTGCTCGAGCAGCTCATCCTGGAAGTGATCGGAGTGCGGCGTATCGATCTTGTCGTCGGGCGTGATACCGCCGCCGCCATAGACAGTGCGCCCGCCATCAGTCATCTTCACTTCCCGATCGTTGCTGTCCTGCTTCTGCGGGCCGTCGTGGTTGTAGTAGTAGTCGTAGAGAGAAACTCCGCTGTAGTTGCGCTGAATCAGCCGGCCGCTGGGTGTGTAGTAGTGATAGGTCGTCAGCGCCAGTCCGGTGTTTTCGGATAGCGGGTAGACCGTCTGCACCAGGCCTTTGCCGAAGGTGGTTTCACCGGCGACGATGGCGCGGTCATGGTCCTGAAGTGCGCCGGAGACAATCTCGGCAGCGGAAGCGGTGCCGCGGTTTACCAGGTCGACGATGGGATAGAGGCGTCCACTATTGCCGTGCTGTGCGTGATAGACCTGCTCCGGGTAGGCGCGGCCCTTCTGGGAGACGATGACCTGCCCCTTTTGCAGGAATTTATCGCAGACGGCAACGGCTTCGCTCAGCAATCCACCGGGATTGCCGCGCAGGTCGAGAATCAGGCCTTTCATGTCGCCAAAACTATCCACTGCGTCGGAGAGTTCACGACCGGTGGTCTCCTGGAACTGCGTGATATGGATGTAGCCGATCCCCGGACGGATCATGTAAGCCAGGTCGATGCTGCCATGGTTGACTTCGTCGCGGACCAGGTCAAACGAAAGCGGCTTTGGTGTTCCGTAGCGAGCAATCGACACCTGCACATGGGTGCCCTTGGGCCCCTTCAACAGGTTCGCTACGTCTTCCGACGTCATGTTTTCAGTCGATTTGCCATCGATCGCGACGATGGTGTCACCGGGACGGATGCCTGCCTTGAAGGAGGGTGTGCCTTCGAAGGGATTGACTACGACGATCTTGTTGTTCTGCGGCGAGATGAGCATACCCACGCCGTAGTACTTGCCATGCTGATCTTCGCGCATCTTGGCGAAGGCCTTTGGATCGTAAAAATTGGAGTGGGGATCGAGCACACGCAGCATGCCGGGGATGGCGCCGTCGTATATGGCCTTTTCAGCCTTGTCCCCGTTCAGAGGTTCTGCGTAATTCTGCTCGACGATCTGGTACACATTGGTGAACGACTTCAGGTCGTTGCGCAGGGTCGATTCATCGGTATTCGACTGGGCGCCGACCTGGCGCGCGATGAACGTTCCTGCGAGTCCACAGGTGGTGAGGAAAACAGCAGCGGCAAACAGTGTGCGGCGTGTGCGGAAAGCCATAAAACGGGGGGCACCCCTATCGCGGATTGCGAAAAAAGAAGACCACGGCTCACAGGCCGCAGAAGATAAACGTATCCGGAGTATAGCATCCGGGTACCGCTCGAACCTGACCAATTCAGGCACTGTAAGTGACCCGAAAGTGCTCTGGTCACAAGCCCTGCTTCAGGCCAAATGGCCCTGACTCCGATGCTTCTGGCATCCCGGGCCTGGTACCTGGATAGACGTTCTCCTGCCAGGAAAAGTAAGCCGTGTTGGAAGATCGCGCATGGCCGTGATTAGAATGAGACAGTATTCGGTGCAAAGCCCACAGAGGCAGGCGGATTCGTATAAGTGTCCCGCTTCCCAGCTCTTCCATCGAACGTCCAACCCACAGGCGCTTGAAACCGCCCTGGATCTCTAAAGAAGTTGAGCCGCATGACCTTATCTGTAAAGTTTCGAGTTGTGACGTTCCATGCAGTACTGGCTGGTCTTGCTCTGGCAGCCGTGTCCGGGCAGGCGCAAAGCCCGAAGACGACGCCCGCCGCCAACCAGGGTCCCTATTCTCCGAATGCCCAGGCATCGCCCTTCAACGGCAAAGTTGTAGAAGAGCGGATCGCCCAGGTGAACGGGCAGATCATTACCAGCTCGGACTATCAGCGTTCAGAACAGCAGATGGATGCGGAAGGACGTCAGCAGGGCTGGAGTCCGGATGAATTGACCGAACACAAGCGCGACATGCTGCGGGACCTGATCGACAAGGAACTCCTGCTGTCAAAGGCCAAGGAGCTGAACATCACGGGTGAAACCGAGTTGATCAAGCGGCTCGATGAAATCCGTAAGCAGAACCACCTGGAATCGATGGAGGACCTGGAGAAGGCAGCCCAGCAGCAGGGCGTTTCCTACGAAGACTTCAAGCAGAATATCCGCAACGAGATCATCAGCCAGTCCGTCATTCGTGACCAGGTTGGGCGAAAGATCCAGTTGACCAAGACGGACATCGGGAACTATTACGCGAAGCACAAGAGCGAGTTTGAGCAGCCCGAGTCCGTACACCTGAGCGAGATCCTGATTCCGGTTGCCGCGGACGACCCATCTTCACTCGAGAAGGCGCAGGCAAAGGCCGCGGATGTGGAAGACAAGCTGAAAGCTGGTGGCAATTTCGAGGAGCTGGCCAAGCAGAATTCCGGGGGGCCCACTGCGCAGACCGGGGGCGATCTCGGCGAGTTCAAGCGCGGCATGCTGGCCAAACCGCTGGAGGATGCAGCATTCAAGCTGTCGACGGGTCAGACGACCGCGCCCATTCGAACCAAGCAGGGCCTCTTAATCCTGAAGGTTATGCAGCACACCGGCGGCAGCGAGCAGGACTACTCGGCAATCCAGCCACAGGTGGAAGAAGCCGCGTTCATGGATCGGATGCAGCCAGCGCTGCGTACCTACCTGACGACGTTGCGGGAGCAGGCATACATCGACATTCGGCCGGGCTACAAGGACTCGGGTGCCTCGGCAAGCTCCGTCAAGCCGCAGTACAGCGCGTATGCAGCACCCGGATCGAAGAAAAAACCGAAGGTACAGCGCACGCGGTTCCGGCAGGCTTCGCATGGATTCCGTTCCAAGTCAGGTCAGACCGATACAGCTTCTGCGGCCAGGCCGGGCGCCCCGGCTGCTACTGCTGCCCCGGCCGGCACCCCTGCGACTGGTGCGGATACCACGGCTGCAGCGACACCGCCTGCGCAGGCAGCGCCCTCAAAAGTAGCGAGCAATGCCACGTCGAGCAAGCCGGTGAAGAAGCAGAAGGTCCGTTTTGGTCAGGCGCCAACGGAGACGCTGGCAGCGACTCCGGGATCGTCGACAGTGGCAACCACGGCTGCACCTACCGATGCTGGCGCGCCAGGCGCAGCTACGGCGGACAGCAACCAGGTCGCGAGCAACGTGAGTTCGAATGTGACGCAGCCGGGCTTCGAAACAGCGCCCACTGCAGCTACGCCGAAGACGCGTTTTGCCTACAGGGCGCGCGAGCCGAAACAGAAGAAGGCAGCTACGCCCGACCAGCTTGAAAACAAGGCCGTGGGCGAAGCGACTCCTGAAGAGCGGGCTGCGCAGCAGGAGCAGGCCGCGCCTCTAGGGTTGGCAGGGGATACGGCAACCAAGAAGAAAGAGCCGAAGCCGAAGAGCGATCACAAGACGCGCTATTCGGAAGAGACGAAGCCTTCGACCGACTCGACGACGGGTTCGACTGCTGGTTCGGCAACCCCGACGCCATCCTCCACGCCCCAGACAGGCACGTCGCCTTCATCGACGCCGGACACCACTCCAGCACCACCGGCTACCTTGCCAGAACAGGCTCCGCCTTTGAGCACGACCCCTCCCAGCCCGGCGACGCCGCCACCGGCTCCGCAGTAGGAGCCGGTTGAACCGATGAAAGAAAAGTTCTTTGTCCGCGATGCGGCCCGCTACGAGAATCAGCCGATCGTCAGCTTCTTCGCGGTGGCCTCGAAGCAGCTGCGCAGCAGGAAGGAAGGCGGCGGCTATCTTGCGCTTGCACTGAGCGACAAGACGGGGCAGTTTGACGCGCGCATGTGGGACAACTACGAGCAGCCCGCGCGGGAATTCGAAGCAGGCGACGTTGTCAAAGTACAGGCCGTCGTATGTCGCTTTGCCGATAAATTGCAGCTGAAGATCGAGAAGATTCGCAAGGCAATTGGCAGTGAGTACGATCTGGCGGACCTCGTTCCACACACTGAACGCAACGTGGATGAGTTGTGGTCAGAACTGAATGGCTTTGTCGCTGAGTTCACCGATCCATTCCTGCTGAAGCTCGTCCGCAGTGTTCTCGACGATCCTGATTACACAGTAAAACTGCGCGAGGCACCTGCGGCCCGGAGTATGCACCACGCATTTATCGGGGGCCTGCTCGAGCATATGGTCTCGATCCTGGGCCTGTGTCGCGCGATGGCTGCTCATTATCCGGTGGTGCATCGGGACCTTCTTATGACGGGCGCCATTTTTCACGACATCGGCAAGCTGACAGAGCTGAGCTGGGGCAGCAGCTTCGATTACACGATGGAAGGCACGCTGCTGGGGCACATCACCATCGGCGTCAGCCTGGTCGAACGTAAGGCTGCCGGGATCCCGGACTTCCCTGAACCTCTCCGTATCCTGGTGGAGCACCTGGTCCTCAGCCATCATGGAAAGTATGAATTCGGTTCGCCGAAGCTGCCGATGATTCGCGAAGCGATCCTTCTGAGCTATATCGACGACATCGATGCGAAGATGCAGACGATGGATAAGGTGCTGAGGGATGCTGCTGCGTCGGGACGCAATCCATCCGGCATGACAGAATGGGTGCGCTCAATGGAGCGGCCGCTACTGAGTACCCGCGACTACCTGGAGTCTGAAGCACTGGAAGAGAGCCTGCCAGGACTGCCAGTGGACAATATCCAAGAGCTGACGCCAACCGAGGATTGATATGCCATTTCTGTTGAAGTCGGAGCCGAGTGTGTATTCCTTCGAAGACCTGGTGCGCGACAAGGAGACGGTTTGGGATGGCATCAAGAACGCACAGGCATTGAATTCTCTGGCTGCCATGAAACCGGGTGAAAAGCTGGTGATCTATCACTCAGTGACGGGCAAGGAAGTCGTGGGCACGGCCAAAGTCGTGAAGGTAGATGCGAGTGACCCGAAGAATCCGCGTGTGACCATCACAGCAGGAAAAGCGCTCAAGCATCCGAAAACACTGGCGGAGATGAAGCAGGAAAAGCTGTTCGATGGGTCGCTGCTGTTCCGCCAGTTTCGCCTGTCGGTGGTGCCGCTGACAGCTGAGCAATATGAGTGGCTGACCCGCTGATGGTGGGCCGTCGCTAAGCTACAATAAGCAATTACGTCAGGATTGAAATGCTACGTCTTTCTACTGCAGGTGAGTCCCATGGAGAGAGCCTGATTGCGTTGCTGCAAGGGCTTCCAGCCGGTCTCGAAATAGAGCAATCGTTTATCGATCGCGAGTTGTGGCGACGCCAGCAGGGCTTCGGTCGCGGCGGCCGCATGCGCATAGAACAAGACACTGCTCACATTCTTTCCGGCATCCGCCATGGCAGGACGATCGGCGCGCCGGTAGCGATCGAGATCAAGAATCGCGACTGGAAGAACTGGGAAGACATTCTGCCGGTGGGTGCGGGAGACGCGTCGAAGCATAAGGCTGTGGCGTCGCCGCGGCCGGGTCATGCGGATCTGGCAGGTTCGCTGAAATACGACTTCAAGGATGCCCGCTATGTATTGGAGCGTGCTTCCGCGCGCGAGTCGACAGCACGTGTAGCAGCCGGTGCATTGGCGAAAGCATTGTTGCTGGCCCTTGGCATCGAGGTGACGAGTCACGTGGTGCGCGTTGGCGGTGTGCAACTGGAACGCGAAGTGAGCTGGGATGAGATCGCCGCATTACGCGAGCGGGATGAAGTAGTGCTAGGCTGTGCCGATGCCGAGACTGAAGAACGCATGAAGGCGGAGGTTGACCGTGCCCTGCGTACCGGCGACTCGATCGGCGGCATCTTTGAAGTAGTGGTGCACGGCGTACCGCCCGGCCTAGGTACCTACGCGAACTGGGATGAACGCCTGGATGGATTGCTGGCCTGGGCTGTGATGTCACTGCAGGCAGTGAAGGCGGTCGAACTGGGACGAGGTGTGACAGCAGCGCAGTCGTTTGGTTCGGAAGTGCATGATGCCATCGGGTATGCCACGCCCGACTCGTCGAACGGCGGAAGTCATACACGCTTTACGCGCGAGCGGAACAATGCCGGCGGGATCGAAGGCGGCATCTCGAATGGAGAAGACATCGTGGTGCGCGGCTATCTCAAGCCGATCTCGACGTTGCGACGTCCGCTCGAATCGGTGACCTATGAATCGCGCGAAGCAACCAAGGCCGCCTATGAGCGATCTGACGTTTGCGTCGTTCCCGCAGCAGGTGTGGCAGCAGAGGCGATGGTCGCTTTTGTCATAGCGCGGCTGGCGCTCGAGAAATTCGGCGGAGATTCGGCTGTTGAATTGAAACGTAACTATAACGGATACCTCGAACAGATTCGCCGTTTTTGACCCCTTGAACAAGGGTGAGATTCGGGCTGCCGAATCGTTAATTTTAGAGAACAAGAGCAAGCATGATCCGCCCCATCGTCAAATTTCCTGATCCTATCCTTCAGCAGGTGAGCGAGCCTGTGACGGTGTTCGACAAAGAACTCGCGCGGCTGGTGGAAGACATGTTCGAATCGATGTATGACGCGCATGGCATTGGCCTGGCCGCTCCGCAGATCGGCGTCAACAAGCGCATCACCGTCATCGATCTCAGCAACAAGGCAAATCCTGAAGAGAAGCTGGTAGTCATCAATCCGGAGATTATTCACCGCGAGGGAAAGCAGTTCTCCGAAGAGGGCTGCCTGAGCCTGCCCGAGATCCGCGAGAAGGTCAGCCGGGCGGCAAAAGTAAAAATCAAGGCCCAGGATGTGAAAGGGAACTGGTTCGAGATGGAGGCGGAAGAGTTGTTGTCGCGCTGCTTTCAGCACGAGATCGATCATCTGGACGGCATCCTTTTTCTCTTTCGCATCAGCGGCTTGAAGCGCGACCTGCTGCTGCGCAAAATCCGTAAGTTAATCAAGGCCGGAGATTGGTAGGGCTCGGGTTGCCGAGTGTGGTCACACCGTTGAGGCTTGTATTCTGCGGTACACCTGCCTTTGCAGTTCCGACTCTGAAGGCGGTGATCGCGGCGGGACACGAGGTAGCCCTCGTGGTGACGCAACCGGATCGGCCCACCGGGCGCAAGGCGCAGGTGCTGCCTCCACCAGTGAAAGCAGCAGCGCTCGACGCGGGGCTCCCGGTAGTGCAGCCGGAGAAGATCAAGAATAATGTCGAGTTCCGTACTCTGCTGGAATCGATCCATCCCGATGCAATTCTGATCGTGGCATATGGCCGGCTGATCCCGGACTGGATGCTGTCGCTGCCGCGATTCGGCAACCTGAACCTGCATGGATCGCTGCTGCCTAAGTATCGCGGGGCTGCGCCGATCCAGTGGGCTATCGCTCGGGGCGAGACGGTCACGGGTGTCACGACCATGCGCATCGACGAAGGATTGGACACGGGCGACATCCTGCTGCAGCGATCGCTGGCAGTAGCCCCGGATGCGACTGCGGAAGACCTGTACGTGCAGCTGGCCGAGACTGGTGCGGCATTGATGGTGGAAACACTCGCCGGCCTGGCAGCAGGCACAGTACTTGCACGGAAGCAGGATGATGCCCAGGCATCGTATGCGCCGATCCTCAAGCGTGACGATGCGCGGGTGGATTTTGCACTTCCGTCTACACATATTTACAACCGCTGGCGCGGCTTCCAGCCGTGGCCCGGTGCGTATGCATTCCTTGGAGATAAGAAGTTGTCTCTCATATCGATGATGCCGGCGAGCGTGGAGGCGACAGCGGCGCCGGGAGAGTTGCTGCTGCGGGATGGACGATGCTTTGTCGCTTGTGCCGATGAAAGCTTTATCGAACTGCTGGAAGTGCAGACGGAAGGCAAAAAACGATTGAAGATTTCTGAATTCCTGCGCGGCACTCCTCTTCATTCCGGTGATCGGCTGAGCTGATGGCCGAGATGACCTTGCCGCCGCGACCCGCTCGACCGAAAGTAAGTCCCGCGCGGACGACCGCGTTCGCCTTGTTGCGTGAGCTGGCTTCCTCTGCCAACACACATAGTGACGATCTGCTGCAAGGGTCGCGCATGGAGCAACTTTCGCTGCAGGATCGCCACTTGTGTACGGCACTCGTCATGGGCGTGCTGCGGTGGCAGCTGTCTCTGGACGCAGCCATCGCGCTGCTGTTGACTCATAAGAGCAGGCTGGATGAGCCCGTGCGTATCGCCATGCGCATGGGCGCGTTTCAACTTCTTTGGCTGGATCGTATTCCGGCGCATGCAGCGATCTCCGACAGTGTGGAGCTGACGAAGCGATCCGGCCATACGTCCGCCGGCGGCATGGTCAATGCAATCCTGCGCAAGATCGCGACCCAGGCCGCAGAGATGGATGCAGAAGAAGCACATCCGGCATGGATGCGGGAGCGGTGGAGGCTTTCGCTGGGTGAGGCTGCGGTCGAGGCCGTCTGCCGCTACAATCAGCAGCAGCCTGTGATGACGCTTCGTATCCCGGAAGCGCCGATTGATACTGACGCTGTTCAGAATTTACAACCCGGGGCTTTTTTGACCGCCGCGATGCGGCTTGAAGCAGGCGGCCAGTGGGATAAGAAGCTGTGGTCCACGAGTTCACTTCGCTGGCAGGATGAAGGCTCCCAGCTGGTGGCAGAACTACTTGGAGGCGGATCCATTGCGCCTGCATCCATCCTCGATTGCTGTGCGGCTCCCGGCGGCAAAACGGCGATCCTGGCAGAACGATTTCCAGGGGCGCGGGTGACAGCATGGGATGTCAGTGCAACTCGCCTTACGCGCATGCGCGAGAACTTTTCTGCATCGCCAAGGTTGTCAAAGATTCGTTGCGAGATTGTGGATTGTGTCACTGCGCCGGTCGACGAGCGTTTCGATCTTGTTCTTTGCGATGTGCCCTGCAGCGGCACGGGTACACTCGCTCGCAATCCTGAGATCAAGTTGCGGCTGCAGCCTGCTGACCTGCAAAGACAGCAGCAACGCCAAATTGCCATCCTTGAATCCGCGCTGCGCCGCTTGGCGCCGGGTGGACGTCTGTTGTACTCCACCTGCTCCCTGGAGCCCGAAGAAAATGTATCGGTCATCCATACAGTTATCGGCAGGGCGCCGGAATGGAAGCGCATTTCAGTTGCTGCAAGGCTACTTGAAATTCATGCGGCTGGCGCATTGCATGATGAAGGATTGAGACACCTGCAGGAGCACGCGATATCCGGAGAGTATCTGCGTACGATTCCCGGAGTGTCACCCTGTGACGGTTTTTTCGCCGCGTTGATGACGAAGTAGCATTTGATCGGGGCGGCTACTGGGAAACCGTGAGCTCAATGGTGGTTGAAGTGTCGATGCGCATGCCCGCATCCGGTTTTTGCGCGACGACCATACCTGGTGGAAGCGGCGGTCTGGGTGCCTGCGGGATGCCTTCGCTACTGACAGCCGCTACCGCCGGGATGACTGCTGTCTCGTAAACAGGCGGAGCCATTTTCACGTGCGACGCATTGATCATGGCGGCAGCCGACGAGTAGCTGTGATGAAGCAGGTCCGGCATAACCATCGCTACTGCTGTGGGCGGTGGAGAGGTTCCCAGCAGCAGACTCACATTGGGCCGGTCGACATTGGCAGCTCCCGGTTGCGGCGTTTGTGCGATGACCTGGTCCTGCGATGCGGTGGTGTAGGGCATACGTGCTATGGTGCCGAGGTCGAGGCCGAGCCGACGCACTTCCAGGCTCGCGACGCGCTCAGGCTCTCCTGTCACCTTGGGGATGGCGACGCGTTGCGGACCTAGACTGTCCGTTACGCGCACATTCCATTCACTGCGCACCTTCGCCCCTGCGGCGGGAGACTGCGTCAGCACGTGGCCGGCGGGCGTTGTGGCGCTGTAGAAATGCTCGTCCACGGAAAGATCGAGGTTCATGCCGACAGCCTTGCGATTCGCGGCTGCAACATCCATGCCATGGAAGTCGGGCACCGTGACTTCGGCGCCATGAATGGCAAAGTGCATGGTCGTGACAGTCGACACAAGTGCGATGAGGAAGAGCACCAGGGTGCAAAGCGCGAACTGGAAGAACCGCAGAATCAAGCGCCGTACTCTCGAGTGCTGGACGCTGCCTCATCCAGTTCGATGACGAAGTCGATAGTTGCTGTCTTCGCGAGCATGGCAGACACCGAACAATACTTCGTCTTGGAAAGATGCACAGCGTCCTCGACCGCTTTTGCACTTACCGGGCCGGTGATTTTGTAAACGAGTCGAATGTGGGTGAATACGTTGGGCGATTCGGACGCCTTATCTGCCGCAGCGCGCACATGAATGCCGGTGAATGCTTCGCGCTTCTTGTTGAGGATGAGGGCCACGTCAACTGCAGTGCAGCCGCACAGGGCCATCAGCACTGCTTCCATGGGCGTGGGACCGGCTTCGCGGGCAACATCAAAGGTGATGGTGTGACCTGACTCTGACTTTGCTTCAAACTGTTGTTCGCTGGTCCAGCTTGCGCTCGCGATCATAATGCCTGGGTCTCCATAATTCTGTGTTCATGGCTGTTGTCAGTAGCCGGCTCGGGGTGGATAAGGACACGGTAGACCTCGGGACACGCCAGCTTGAAACGATCTTCGAGCGAGGTGATAAGGCTGTGAACCTCGTGCATCGGCAGATCGTCAGGAAGGGTGCAGTGGCAGGAGATCTGCAAATGGTCTCCGACGCGGCTTATGGAAACATCATGAATGTCGATGACAGACGGAAGATCCGAAGCTGCGATGCGAAGCTGTTGTTCCATGCGGCGATCCTGCTGCAGGCTTGATGGATGTTCGATGGTCGCGGGTTCACTCTCGATGTGGGTCAGGACAGACGCGATTTCGGGCACGTCCTTGCGTATCTGCACTTCGATGGCACACACGAAACTGTGCGCGTCCTTGAGCGTGAGCGTTTCGGGCACCTCAATGTGTTGTTCGACGTGGAGTCCTTCTTCAAAAGATTGCACGCTGACGTCGTGCAGAAGCACGTTGTTCCTCGAGGCAACGGCACGAATGCGATCAAATATGCTTTCTGCGAAGCCGGCGCGGGGTACAGTGCGGACGACGACGTCGCTGCCGGGAAGCTGCGACTGCACCACCCTGGTGACCTGTTCGACGAGTGGTTCGGTTCGCTGAAACGTCAGCGATCGGGAGAGTCCGATCGTAATGTCGGCGAAGTAAGACGCGCCGCTGCGTCGCACGCGCACCTGCTCTACGTTGAGAACGCCTGGAATGGCGCGAACGGCTTCGACGATATGCCGTCGCATACCGGCTGGCGCCGCATCCAGCAGTACCTCGGCAGTCTGGCTGGCCAGCTTCCAGCTGACTTTGAAAATGATCGCAGAGACGAAAACTGCGGCGACGGGATCGGCATAGCGCAGCCATGGCAGGTGCAGGTACACGCCCAGGTAGGTGGCAGCAAGGCCAAGCAGTACGGCAAAGCTGGACCATATGTCCGAACGAAAGTGCAGCGCATCGGCTTCCAGTGCCTGGCTCTCGGCTTGCGCGGCCACGGCTGCCAGTTTGCGGGAGCGGCCAAAGTCGACGGCGATGGAAATGAGTAGAACTGCAAAGGGCCAGATGGAGAACTTGAGAGCGACTGGATGAGCGATCCGCAGAATGGCTTCGGTTACGATCCAGATGCACGATGCCGCCATAAGAAATGTTTCGGCGAAGGCGGAGAGATTTTCAACCTTGCCGTGACCGTAGGTATGACCTTCGTCGGCAGGCAGATCCGAAATGTGGACCGAGATAAAGGTGAGCAGTGAGCCAAGCAGATCGAGGGCCGAGTGCGCAGACTCGGATAACATGCCAAGACTGCCGGTGAGCAGCCCGGCGGCAAACTTGAGCGCCGTCATCACGCATGCAGCAATCACAGACACGAGCGCGACGGATCGCTTCTCTGTCCTCATCTCTGCCTGCGTCAGGTGGGTATGGGCTTGCATGGGGTCAAGGGTATAAGCGAGTGCTGGAAAAGCCTAGAGCCTCGTGCCGCGGAAGAGGCCGGCCACTCCAAAAGTATAAGGGGTCCAGGTTACGTCCACGAAGCCTGCATCGCGCATGAGCTGGGCCATGGCGGCGGGCGCCGGGAATTGCTGCACAGAGAAAGGCAGATAGGCATAGGGTCCGCTGGTGCCGGAAAGCACTTTGCCGATGGCCGGCAGGATGCGGCGAAAATAGAAGGCGTAGAGCTTGCCCAGAAGGCCCCCGGGCTCGCTGAAGTCAAGGATGCCGACCTGGCCGCCGGGCGCGAGCACACGATAAAACTCGCGAAGGCTCGCAGAATAATTGGCCAGGTTGCGGAAACCGAAGGCGGTCGTGAGCAGGTCGAGTGTACCGGAAGCAATGGGTAGATGCATGGCGTCCGCCTCGATGGCAACAGAGCCTCTCATGGTGAACTTGGCGGCTCCACGGATCAGCATCTGGTGCGCGAAGTCTGCAGCAAGTATGGGAGTGGCGGTTTCAGGGCGACGGCGAAGCAGAGCCATTGTCAGATCGCCGGTGCCGCAGCAGATGTCGAGAACGCGGGCTTCGGGTCTGCCGAGGGTGCTGCGGAATGTGCGCGCAGTGCGCCACCACCATAGCCTGTCGATATTCAGTGACAGAACATGATTCAACAGATCATAACGCGGGGCAATGGCATCGAACATCGATTGCACGGCACTGGCTGCAGCCTGCTCTGTTTCTGCGCCTTGCGGTTTTGCGCCATCGGCGGCGACTCTGCCCGTTGAATTCATGGCTTGACCGAGGCAAACATAAACTCAATCCCGGCACTCATTTCGTCATCGCGAACATCATCGGTGACATACGCCGCGCCGGATGTTCTGAGCAGGATGAAGCGACGCTCGCCCGCCGAGTTTTTCTTGTCGCCTGCGGTTGCCGTCAGAAGCGCGCGCGGGGACAGCTTTTTGAATTCTGGCAGTCCATAAGCGAGGATGAGTGAGACTGCCGCGTCGAAATCTTTCTGCGGCAGACCGCGCAGCCGGCTGATTTCGAGAGCCGCCAGCATGCCGAAGCCAACTGCTTCGCCATGCAGCAGCTTGCCATACCCGGCGACGGCTTCGATGGCGTGGCCGATAGTGTGGCCGAAATTCAGAATCATGCGGACGCCGCTTTCGTGCTCGTCTTCGCCTACTACGCTTGCCTTCATCCGGATCGATGCAGCGATAATGCTTTCGAGCAACCGTGGATCGCGAGCGAGGATGCTCTCCCGTTCAATTTGCATCAGCTTCAGCAAGGAGCGATCGCGGATGAAACCAGCCTTGATGATCTCGAACAGCCCCGCGCGAAACTCATTGGCAGGAAGGGTGGAGAGTGCCTGCATCTCGGCAACAACGAGCCGGGGATGATGGAAGGAGCCGACAAGGTTCTTTCCGGTTGTCAGGTTCACGCCAGTTTTGCCCCCCACGGAGGAATCTACCTGTGCGAGCAGGGTTGTCGGCACTTGAACATAGTCAATGCCGCGCATGTAGATAGCTGCAAGGAAGCCAGTGACATCACCAATAACGCCGCCTCCCAGCGCAAGCAGAACGGAAGAGCGGTCGGCGCCGGCCACGCTGAGTTCAGAGGCCAGCTGTTCGACTGCGGCAAGCCGCTTGAACTTCTCACCGGAAGCAAGAAACAGGACCGCCGGAGAATCATCGCCGAATGAGTCAAGAAAGGACTGGGACCAGAGTGCCCAGACCTCGGGAGTGGTAACGATGAAGTACTTCCTGGAGTTGCTGCCGAAGAGTTTTTTCAGACGGGGCTCAAGGGAGGCAAAAAGGCCGCTGCCAAGGCAAACGCTGTATTCGGCTGAAGCGGTCCGGACTGGAATGTTGCGCACGCTTCCATCGTAACGCAGGCATTTGCAGCCCCCGCAAACCACTCGCCGCTGTCGTATGTGTGCGTCGTTCCGGGTGTTAGCCTCGAAGAATGGGCATCAGTTGGGAAGCCGACTACGTCGTAATAGGGGCGGGAATCGCGGGGCTCCGCGCGGCAGTGGAGCTGGCGGAGAGTGGCCGTGTGCTGGTTGTGACGAAGGAGCAGCTCGGTGAATCGAATACGCAGTATGCACAGGGTGGCATTGCTGTGGCGATGAGCGGGCCGGAAGATGTGTCACTGCATTTTGAGGATACGATCGCTGCCGGCGACGGCCTGGTAGACCCGGCTGCTGCAGAGATCCTGGTCCGGGAAGGACCGGAGCGTGTCGAAGAGCTTCTGGCATGGGGAACGCACTTTGATCGCTACACGAGTGGCGCACACAGCGGGGAGTTGATGTTGACCCGCGAAGCAGCGCACAGCCGCAACCGCATCCTGCATGCGAATGGTGATGCTACAGGTCGAGAGATCAGCCGTGCTCTCCTGGCCACGGCGCGAGAGACGAAGAACCTGCAACTGGCCGAGTGGACGATGGTTACCGGCATTGTGGTGGAGGGCGCCCGCTGCGTCGGTGCAATCCTCCTGGGCCCGGACAACGTCGAACACACGGTGTACGCGCGCGCCGTGCTGCTGGCGAGCGGCGGAGCAGGTCAGGTTTACAGCGATACAACCAATCCTCCAGTGGCGACCGGCGACGGTATCTCCGTGGCCATGGCGGCCGGTGCGGAGCTTGCTGACATGGAGTTCTACCAGTTCCACCCGACGGCGTTGAGCCTGCCGGGTGTCTCGCGTTTTCTGATGTCAGAAGCCCTGCGCGGTGAGGGCGCCCACCTGCTCAACGACAAGGGTGAGCGCTTCATGGATCGGTATCATCCTTCACTGGAACTGGCGCCGCGCGATGTAGTCGCGCGGGCAATCACCAGGGAAGGCTTTCCCGAATCTTCGTTCCAATCCGGTAAGGAAGAGACGGCGCGGCAGGTGTACCTCGACATGCGCCACGTGGAGCGGGAGCATCCCGGACTTGATCTGAAGCTTCGTTTCCCGGGAATATCAAAGTTCCTCGCAGGCTGCGGATTGCAGTTGAATCGCGACCTGATTCCAGTGCGGCCGGCAGCGCATTACCTGATGGGCGGCGTGCGCACAGACGTGGATACACATACATCGGTAACCGGCTTGTATGCTGCAGGCGAGGTAGCTTGCACCGGTGTACACGGAGCAAACCGGCTTGCCAGCAACTCACTGCTGGAGGGATTGGTCTTCGGGGCTCGTGCTGCCAGGGCCATGCGCGAAGAACGATCCTCAATTCACCGGGCGACGGTCTCGGTGCAATGCACTCCTGAAGAAAATGCCGCGACAGAATCAGTGATCGCGAAATTGCGAACAGACATGTGGAAGCATGCCGGTCTGCTTCGCGATCGGACACTCTTGTCTTCCTTCGCGGGAATGGATCCGGCGGCGTTTCAAAGTAAAGATACTCATCGGTGGAATCGCAGAACGCATGAAGCGCTGTCCTTGTCGCGGATCGCCAGTGCTATCGTGCAGAGTGCGTTAGCCCGAGAGGAGAGTCGGGGAGCGCATTTCCGGAGCGACTTTCCGAAGCGGAATGATGAGCGCTATGGCCATCAGCACTCGATCCTGACCTCCGGCGCGACAGGCAGCCAGCTGCGCTTTGAAAGCGCTGTCAGCGAGGTGGCTGCGGTCCGCTGAACGGTGCTTCTTTGACCATGGAGCGATCGATCGTAAGCAGCGACAGCAGGGTGAAGACGGCGACAGTGCCGAGGATAACGGCAAGCGAGACAACCGTGGAGATGGTCACCCAGTGCCCAAGCAGCATCTTCGCGCCGACAAACGCAAGGATGATTCCCAGGCCATAGTGCAGCAGGTGCAATTTGTGCAGCAGACCTGCCAGTACAAAGTAGAGCGAACGCAGACCGAGAATCGCGCAGATGTTCGAGGTGTAGATGATGTAGGTTTGCCTGCTGACTGCGATCACCGCGGGTACGGAGTCGAGGGCGAAGATCAGGTCGGTCACCTCGATCGCCACGACAGCCATGAGAAAGACAGAGGCGCCGGATTTTCGGCCCTTTGTCAGTAGACGGATCCAGGCCGGTTGTTTGTGACGCTGCTCTTTCTGGAAGAGTAGTCGGATGGCCGCGTAGACCAGAATGGCGCCAAAGCCATACTCGACTGCTTCAAAGCGTTTCAGGAGTGCCACGCCAGCCACGATGAAGAGACCCCGCATGACAATGGCGCCCGCAACGCCCCAGGTAAGGGCTCGCTTCTGATCGGCATTGTCGAGGTCGAAGCTGTCGAACAGAAGCAGGAAGACGAACAGGTTGTCGATACTGAGCGAAAGCTCAATGGCGTACCCGGAAATAAATTCGAGTGCAGCAGTGGGTCCCCGATCGAGATAGAGAACGCCGCCGAAGCCGAGCGAC
>CAZZVA010000028.1:0-19955 GCA_964657345.1 uncultured Acetobacteraceae bacterium
GTCGGCTTCTCGTCAGCGATCCCGCCATCCGCGCTGTCAACCCGTAATCCTGCGCTACACTCGCCACCATGCGATACCTCGTATCAATCTTCTGGCTCACCGTCATAGTTTCCGGCTCCTACTGTCTTTCTTCCCAGACCCGGACTTCACCGCGCTATGAGATCCGTACACTCCACGATCCCAACGGCACGGGCACCTTCTACATGGGCAGAAAAATAGCCCAGGTTATGGGTCCGGGAGGTATCGAGTGGCTGGACCGTGCTCAGCGCGACACCGAAGAGCACCCCGCCCAGGTGCTTGACGCCCTGCAGCTTCACTCCGGCGAGGTCGTTGCCGATCTCGGAGCGGGTTCGGGCTACTTCACCTTTCGTATGGCTCCCAAAGTCGGGCAGACCGGCAAGGTACTGGCTGTCGATGTGCAGGACGAAATGCTGCAGACACTGAAGCAGCGGGCCGCTGCCCGGAAGTTGGCAAACGTGCAGGTCATCCAGGCAAGTGAAACCGATCCGCACCTGCCGGCCGGTACTGTCGACCTTGTGCTGATGGTGGATGTGTACCACGAACTCGCCCATCCCTACGAAGTCATGCAGAAAGTTCGCGACTCACTGAAACCCGACGGGCGCGTAGCGTTCGTCGAATACCGCCTGGAAGATCCCGATGTCCCGATCAAGGAAGTCCACAAAATGTCGGTGGCTCAACTCGATAAAGAAATGACAGCCGTCGGTCTGGTCCCCGTGCGCAGAATCGAAACGCTGCCTCTGCAACACATCCTCATCTTCGGCAAAAAATAGCGAAACGAAGCTGACCCTTTTCATTCATCTACCCGGCGCACGGCCCGGGAGGCTAGGCTCCACCGCGGTTTTGCGGAGGATAGCCTCCTGGTGAAAACGGAAATTCACCCAGCAACATTCACCAGACCCTAACCTCCCGTTGACATACCCCGCGCATACTAACCCCAGAACGTGCCAGGAGACGCCACACCCCATGGAGCCTCGATTGCGCATTTCCTATCTCTGGGAAGAACAGCAGCGTGCCGACGAAGGCAAATCCTCCGTCGTATCCGAGTACACCACCGGAGTATCTCTCCACAGCCACACCAGCCTCTCCGAGGAAAGCCTCACCTTCATCGATAAAATGGCCCGCGAAATGCCCTTGCTGCGCGCCATCTTCGAACGCGCCGAGCGCCGCACCCTTTCCCGCCACGGCCTCCAGCTCGATTTCCTCCGCGGCAACTGGCGTCCGCCTCTCGTCCCCCGCATGGCCTTCGATCTCGAAGCCCGCCAGATCCAGCAGGAGCTCGGTCTCAACGCACTCGTCTCCATCACGGATCACGACACCATCCAGGCGCCGATGCTCCTGCGCACCCTCCCCTCCTCGCGCCACATCCCGGTTTCCGTCGAGTGGTCCGTCCCCTACGGCCCCACCGAATTCCACCTCGGCATCCACAACCTGCCCAGCAGCACCGGTCACACCTGGATGGAGCGCTTCGCCGCCTACACCGCCGCCCCCGATGTCGCCGAACTCGGCAACATTCTCCGCGCCCTCCACGCTATCCCCAGCGTCCTCATCGTCTTCAACCACCCCATCTGGGACCTCTACGCCATCGGCCAGGACAAGCACAACGAAGCCGTCGGCAACTTCATGGTCCAGCATGGCGCCTCCATCCACGCCATGGAGCTCAACGGCCTCCGCCACATGAAAGAAAACCGCGCCGTCGTCCGCCTTGCCCAGGCCTGGGGACAATTGCTCATCTCCGGCGGCGACCGCCACGGCCTCGAACCCAACGCCATCGTCAACCTCACCAACGCCGCCAGCTTCACCGAATTCGTCCGTGAAGTCCGCATCGAAAAGCGCAGCCACGTCCTCTTCATGAACCAGTACCTCGACCCGTGGGAGCAGCGCATCCTCCGCTCCACTCTCGACGCCGTCCGCGACTTTCCTCAGTTCTCCGAAGGCTGGCAGCGCTGGGACGAACGCGCTTTCCATCCCGACGCCCACGGCATCATGCGCTCCTTCGCCGACCTCTGGCCCAACGGCAAAGCCCCGCGCCTCCTCCGCACCGCCATCACCATCGTCCATCTCCTCGAAAACCGCCTCTGCACCCGCGGCCTCCGCCTCGTCTATGACCACGACGCCATGAACGTAGCTGCGGGCCTTGGCGAAATCGCCTGAGTCACACAGCAGACGCTCCCTTTCACAGGCTTTCCCGGGCAGCGTGGGATGACCCTGCACTTCCGCAGTGCTAGAGTGGAGACACCGCTTGCGGCTCTGTTTCACAAAGGGGTGTCCCTCTCTTGCACTCGATTGGTCGATCCTAGGTAGATGGCGTCTTCTGATATCCCGAGAGTTCTCGTAACTGGCGCGACCGGCACACTCGGCTTCAACATCGTCAATCATCTGGCCGCTACCCATCCGCAGACACGGATTATGCTGCTCGTGCGCAAGCCCGTGCCAGGCCTCTTCGCCTCGCAGAATGTAGAGCAGCAGCAGGCCGACATGGCTGCCATCGAGCACTTCACTCAGGCAGCATTGGACTTCCAGCCCAACGCCATCATCCACTGTGCCGCTAGTGGCGTCCGGCCCTCGAACACCAGCTGGTTTGACATCGTCGATCTCAACGTAAGTGCAACCGTCCGGCTCTTCCGCGCCTCCTGCGAAGTACCAGATTGCCACTTCATTCACGTCAGCACAGGGTTGGTCTACGATTCTCAGGACAGGCCTTGCCGCGAAGGCGATGCGATCCACACACTCCATCCCTACGGCGCCAGCAAGGCCGCCTCCGACTGTCTCCTGCTCGCCGGCGCCGATAGAATGAATCGCCATCTCACTGTCGTCCGGCCGT
This sequence comes from uncultured Acetobacteraceae bacterium, assembly GCA_964657345.1. Taxonomy (GTDB): domain Bacteria; phylum Acidobacteriota; class Terriglobia; order Terriglobales; family Acidobacteriaceae. Next base: position 2,843 of record CAZZVA010000028.1, read on the forward strand.
TCTCCTTCACCGGTATCCACGACGGCGGCAATCGACTCTTTCCTTCTCTGCTTCGCCATGCCCTGGCGAACAAAGCTTTCTCCATGTCGCCCGGCACCCAGTTCCGTGATTTTTGTGCAGTGCAGGATGTCGCCGAAGCGATCGGTCTTCTTCTTGATCGCGGCACCCAGCCTCGGCGGAACATCTTCAACGTGGGCTCAGGACAATCCATTCCGTTGAAGGAGATCGTGCTGGATGTCGTCCACCAGCTTGGACTCTCCCTCGATGTCCGCTTCGGCGATCTGCCCTTCCATCCTCACGAACCGAATCACCTCGTTGCTGACATTCGCCACATGGAGACCCTGGGCTGGAAGCCGCGTACCAACCTTGCCTATGCCGTCTGGCAGCTGGCACAAACACAGTACCCTGAACTTGATATCAAACAACCGGAACAGTTCCTATGAATGTAGAGCTGCACTCGAACCTGCCACCGTCGAGCCGCGAGAACCTCGATCTCAGCATCATGATCCCGGCCTATCGCGAGGGAGCGAACCTGTCGAATCTGCTTCCCCTCATCAAGGCAGCTGCCGCCGGCCTCACCCCGCGTTTCGAGATACTCATCCTGGACACGCAGACTCCCATGGACGACACTCCCGCAGTCTGTGCAGCCAACGGAGTGCGCCATCTCCCGCGATCCGGTGGCAATCAGTACGGCGACGCCATCCGGACCGGCTTTCATCAGGCACGCGGTGAGTACATCCTCTGCATGGACGGAGATGGCTCCCACAGTCCAGGCTACTTCGCACCCATGTGGGCAAAGCGCGAGAACAACGACATCGTCATTGGCTCCCGGTACGCACCTGGCGGACGAACCGAGAATCCGCTCGTTCTCATCTGGATGAGCTACGTTCTCAATCTCACTTTCCGTGTCGTCTTCGCCATCCGCGCCAAGGACGTTACCAACAGCTTCCGACTCTATCGTCGTTCGATCGTTCAGAACCTCCACTTACAATCCGCAGATTTCGACATCCTCGAGGAAATCCTGATCAAGGCCGTCACCCAGCGAACACCGGCCCGCATCACGGAAGTTCCAGTCACCTTCGCCAAGCGCAAAGAAGGCGAGTCAAAGCGAAAGCTCGTTCAGTTCGCCTTCGGCTATCTGACTACTTTGCAGAAACTCCGCAAATTTCAGGCTGAGGCCCGCCGTGAGATGCGGAACACCCAAATAGATCCCGTTCGGAATCCTGAATCATGAATGCACTCATCACCGGAGGCGCCGGCTTCGTCGGTTCCAACCTGGCAGCTCACCTTCTGGACAAAGGCGTCAACGTCTCGGTCTTTGACTCGCTGGCGCGCGAGGGGTCCTCGATCAACCTCGCCTGGCTTCGCTCGTTGACTCACAATAGCCCGTTTGACTTCATCCACGGCGACATTCGCAACGCCGCAGATGTGGAACTGCTCATCCGTCGCGTTCAACCGGATGTCGTCTTTCACCTCGCCGGCCAGGTAGCAATGACCACGTCCATGGCCAATCCGCGACGCGACTTCGAGATCAATGTGCTTGGATCCATCAATGTCCTCGAAGCCGTTCGAACTCACAGTCCTCACACCGCGATTGTCTACGCATCCTCGAACAAGGTGTATGGCAATCTCGATCATCTTGACCTGGTCGAAAGTGACACGCGCTACCAGCCGCGCGCCTGGCAAGCCGGCGACGATCCCTCCGGCGGAGTCGACGAATCGACACCCATCGAGTTTCATACCCCCTATGGCTGTTCCAAGGGTGCCGCCGACCAGTACATGCTGGATTACGCCCGCTGTTTCGGCATCAAGACCGTCGTCTTCCGCCATTCAACAATTTATGGCGGCCGTCAGTTCGCGACCTATGACCAGGGCTGGGTCGGCTGGTTTGTGCGGCAGGCACTCGAAACCAGGCGCACTCCCGACCGCAAGGCATTCACCATATCCGGCGATGGCAAGCAGGTCCGAGATCTGCTCCACGTATCTGACGCTGTCGCTTGTTATGTCGCGGCTTTCGAACATATTGCCACCACGGCGGGCGAAGCATTCAATATCGGCGGCGGAGTAGAAAATTCGCTGTCGCTGCTTGAGCTCCTCAACTATCTGGAACAGCACCTTCAGATCAAGCTGGAGTATCAGCGCCTGCCCTGGCGCTCGAACGATCAGAAGTATTTTGTTGCAGACAATCGCAAAGCGCTTCGCCTCTCCGGGTGGCAACCAAAGACCTCCAGGGAGCATGGCCTGGAGGACACCATCGCATGGGAGCAATCGCAATTGACTGCTGTTTCCCGCTAAGAGACGATCACCATCCTTCGTTTTCCAGTAGATCAGCTGCTGCTTCAGCGCTGGAACAAAGCGCGTTGAACCTGTAAAGACAATCCGGTCTTAACTCACTGGAGATTCGAACCGATGATGGAACAAGTGACCACGCCTCGTCACCAATCAACCTGGTGGAACGCCTTGTTCCTGACGATTGTCGTCGGCCTGTCCATAGCCTTTTGGCTCCCGAACCGATTCACGCCGCCGCCCGTTGACTCCGATTCATACCTGTTTGGATTCAACAATCGTCTGTGCCAGCTGATCCTCTTCTTGACCCTCACGTGCGTTGCCGTGTTAACCATGCTCGGCAAGCTGTCATACCCCTCTTCCCAAAGAGAGGAAGAGGCAGGTCCAGGCCAACTATCTGGCCGGCTTATCGGTATCTCCCTTGGCATCGCGTCACTCATCGCAGCTTTTTACTACTGGACTGCCCGACAAGTGAGCGGCTTCGTCGACACCAGTTATTTTCTCGACCGCATCCATCTGATTGCCAGGGGCCAGGTTCCCTTCAGGGATTTCGAATTCATCTACGGCATCGCCCCTCTTTATGGCTCGCTGTTTCTAGCCCGGCTTCTGCACGTCTCTCCAGATCTTGCCTACTACCTGATCTGGGGCGGCGCCACACTGATTGGCATCCTGCTCCTGGGTATTTCCATACGATGGCTGGACCTTCCCGGCGGAGGCAAGCGGGTTGTCTTTCTTCTGACCTGTCCGCTCCTTCTGATGTTGATCTCAATGGTCACGCTGAACTACTCGGCACTGCGCTATACCCTGCCTCTGTTCGCCATCACCGGCCTCTGTCGCCTCGATCGGGATTCCCGCCCCGGAACACGCATTGCCGTCGTGCTTTTCGCCGCGGCCACGACCACTGTTCTCCTCGGCATATCCCCGGAAGAGGGCATCGTCTACGCGATCGCAGTCTTCCTGTATCTTCCCCTGCGGCGCTACTATGCGCAGCGCCCGTTTATTCCTGACATACTCATACTCCTTGCATGGGTCGCAGCAGTCAGCAGCATCGCCGCCAAGGCCGGAACCTTTACCACCATGCAGCGTCTTGGTTCCGGAGGAGCCTGGTATCTGCCTATCTATCCAGGACCACATATCCTCGTCGCCTTCGCCGCCGTCTTCGCCATGGTCTTCTATCTCGCCTCTGGATCTTTGAAAGACCGGGCTCAATCGAACGTGACCTTCGCCACCATCTACGGCCTGGGCATGCTGCCCGGTGCATTGGGTCGCTGCGATGCCGTGCATGTGGGTGGCTATCTGCTCTCGCTCATGATCTGCGCCTTGCTGCTGTCATGGCGCTGGCTGTTCGCCTGGCGCATCGCTGCGTGTGCCTTTCTCATCAGCTTTATCGTCTTGCCGCTTCTCCTCGACCGCGAATTGGGCCCGCCCACGACCCGTTCCACAATGGTCTACCACCTCTACCACAACGACAAGCCCCACGGACGCATCGACACGGCAGTCAATCACCTGGTCACGGGGTGGCTCACTCGCACGCTCGGCCAGCAACAGGGAATCGCCCGTATCGAAAAGCTCAAGCACCTCTTCGCCGCCACTGTCACCGATCCTCACAATCTCTTTCCCGGGGCATCCGCCATCATCGCCGCTCCATTCGAATACCGCCCGGACGGGCAGCGCAACTATCAGGCGCCTGATATCGATGAGGGATACTTCAAAGGAATGTTGAATGTCTTGACCATCGAAGATGTAAACCGGAAAATCGACGATCTCCGCACGCATCCGGAGGAAGATCTTGTCATCGCTAGGGAGGATCTTGACTGGTGTGAACCCAGGGCCGGCGATCGCGCAAGGATACGCGGGCTGCTTCAGCTTCCGTGGATTCCGCAACCAAAACAAACATTGTCCATCTTCGTTCCGTTCTGCAGCTATATTAGCGACCACTATCAGTTTGTCTACACCACTTCGGATACCATCCCGCATTATGGACTCATGCGCAGGGACCCTTCCGAGCCACAGAAAAACTGACTCCAGCCACTCTAACTTCTGGCACTGACGAAACGGCAAGCCCTAGCTTCGAATATCGACGTAGTCTTCCGTGTAAGGTCGCTTCAAAAACGTCGTCCACAAGTAGTTGATCGAGTACCGGAAGGCCATGCGCACAATGCCTTCTTTATTTAACCGCCGCGCCGACGTATTCATCTTCAGTTTCAGCGTAAACAAAACCGGCCCGACCTTACTCAGCCGTCGCGCAATATCCGTATCTTCCCCGTAAAACGCAATCCGCGTATCGAAGCCGCCAATCGACGCCAGCGCCCGCCGCGCCACCACAAAGTTACCGCCCTGGATCATCGAGCCCACCCGCAGCACGTAGCGATTGATCGCATACGTCGCCCAGGCGATGAAGTAGTATCCCCGCACCAGCACCCGCTGCCGTGCCGTCAGATCGTAGTAGATCACCGGCCCGCTCAATGCCGCCAGCTTCGGATTCTCCTCGAAGTTCCGCATCACCTCATCGACCCATCCCGGCGTCAACACCGAGTCGGCATCCACATTCGCAATCAGGTCGCCGACACTCGCGTCGAAGCCCGCCTGCCGTGCATACGTCAACCCCTTCCGCGGCTCATCCACCACCCGCACCCGCGGAAACGAAGCCGCCAGCGCCCGTGTCCCATCGGAGCTGGCATTGTTCACAACCACGATGTCGAAGTTTTCAGGAGAATCTTCCGTCTGCGCCAGGATCGCCTGCAGACAACGGCCGAGATACGCTTCCTCGTTGTAAGCAGGCACCACAAAGCTCATGATCATCCGCCGTCCAGTTAACCACGTCCTCATTACAAACTCGTGACGATCCCAGCCGTTCCCATGACACCGCAATGTTTTGTCATCTCGACCGAAGCGCAGCGAAGTGGAGAGATCTCACAGCCAGAGAGCAGGCAAAGGCTGTAACTGACTCAGCCAACCACGGCCGCGAGCCACCCCACTTTGACCAGCTTACGCCCTCAGTGGCAGCAGCCCGCACCCTTCTTCGCAGCCTCGGACGGAGGCACATCATTCGCAGGGTTCTGATCGAAAAACCCATTCGGCTTCAGCAGAAACCCAATGTAAGCCGTCGGCATCACCGGACAGTCTTCCGGCCGTGGCAGATGCGTATGGCCAAAGGTATACCAGAAAACCACATCTGTATTTTCGATCGCGCGGTCGGCATGCGTCCAGCGGGGTAGCCCGTCACCCCCCGTGCTCTGGTTAGGAAAGTCGCCCGCAGCGAAGCGCTCATCCGCAGCAAAGGGTGTCACCCACACGTGGTGATCCACGAACCCGGCACGCTTGCGCCACCACGCCTCCCGCGATGCAAACGGAAAGGCATTATCACCCGGAATAAATTTGTAACCAACATAAGTGCCTAAAGCATTGTGGACCGAAGGATTGATGAACTTCCAGGTGCGGCCGGTTTCAAGTGACAGATTGGCCTTCGCCTGCGATTCCGATTTAAGATCAGTCGGCACAACCCGGAAAGCATTCTGATACGGATTCGCTTCATCCAGCGGATCGGCAACAACGTCCAGCTGCTGCACCGTATTGCTGACGCCATCGATCGCCAGGTCGAGACGCATGTTGAAGAAGTGCTGGTGATTCGGCGCATAGAGCAGTGGCGCAATCATCGCCCCGTGAGGCAGGTCCTCATGCTCATGTGCAGTGCCCAGAGACAGGATGCCGGTCAGCTTGATCTCGAACTGGATATTGCCGTCTTGGTAGAAATACCAGAAAAAGCCATACTCATAGTTCTCGACCGTGGACACAGAAGAAACCACCAGCCGACGCGAGCGGCGCACTTCGGGCGCGTCCGGCATGCGCCGATCGGTATGCTTCCAGAGAATCCCAAAATCCTCTTCATGAATACAGATAGCATTCTCGATCGTGAGAGCATTGCCGCGGCTGTCGCAAAGATGAGCATCGAGATATTCAATGTGGCCCACGCAATCGCAGCCCAGGCGCAGGCTGTTAGCACACATACCCATGCCATATTCACCCACGTCGAAGGCATTCTTCCGCGCCTGTGTAGGACGCGGGTCGCCATAGGGCACAACCATCTCGGTGAGTGAGGCGCGATAGAGAATCGGGCGCGCCCGCCCCCGGTCGGTGTAGCGAACGTCGTGGAGAGTGAGGCCTTCGCGCGCACTGAAGCCGATCACAAAACTCCAGTTTTGCCAGAACATCTGCCGGCCTTCCAGGTGAAAGCTGGGTCCAGCTGGCTGCGCAATCGTCAGCGGCTGGATGTCCGTCCGAAATTCCTTCACCCGCGACGCAGCATAATCCGCAGGCAGCGGCGGCAGCGGCCACTTCCCATAATCCTCGACGCGAAGAACCTGCATGGTATTCAGATCAACGACCGGTCGGAGTCCTTCAATGGGCCGCGCATAGCCATTCTCGCCGGGCTCGCTCCGGAGAAAGCAGAGAGGGCGCGCCAGGCGATGCGTGCGATCTTCCTCACTTCCATAATTGCCCGCACTCCATATATCAACCATCACCAGCGATGTGTCCGTCACCCCGTAGTGACGCTGCAAGGCTTCTTGAAACAGCGGACTGGCAAGCACCGCTGCCTCGCATTCTGCCTGCTCGTCCGTAGACAGCGTCGGCTGCACATGGGGCGGCATCGCAACAGCATTCACAACGGAGGAAGCCGTCAGGTCCAGCCGAACCGTCTCCCCGGTATTCCGGGCATTGTCAAACAAAACCGCCTCGGCTTCGCGATGCAGCGTGCCCGCAGCTGCCCCCGCATACACCTGCGCCTTGGGCGGTTCCACAAGCGTGATACTGATGACCCGCGTAGTCGCATTCAGCCGCGATGAAGTACGCAACAGCTGCAGTGACGATTGAATCTCGCTGGCAGAGAGTGGTTCGAGCGGATGCGTCGGCATTCGGAGTTTGCTCCTGGTGAACTTGGCAATGCTTGCAGCGAAGACGTTTCTACACAGACCAGGGTTGGCGATACACAGGTTTCAACAGCGCCTTGGCTCGTTCGGAACCGCGGGTCAGGCTGCTCGAGTCGGCGTCCCACTCCAGCAGTTCCTGCGTGCGAATGGCAATGTTGCCGAGCATCAGGCTTTCAACAATGGGAGCCTCAAAAAGGTAGTTCGCGCTGGCCGCGGGCCCGCCATGGCACGCATGGACCCATTCGAGATAGTGCGCACGGCTCGCGGAGCTGGCACTCTTCCCAAGCTCCGGATGCCCAGGATCCATAGGAACTTCAGGAGTGAGTGGCGGCAGCGGCGCATCCAGTTTTCCGGATGCCGAAAGCAGCCGCGGCGACTCCGCCATAAAGCCGGTCAGCAGTTTACCGTGACTGCCGGAGTAAAGGACGCCCTCATTGTCGATGCTCATACTTGCGTCAATTGGCAGCTCCGACGGACGCTGCGGCTTGATGCCGCCGTCGTACCAGTGCAAGTCAACTGCCGGTTCGTTCCCGCGGGCAGGGTAGTGGTAGTTGAGCGTTGAGGCAACCGGATAGCAGTCGGGAAAGAGCTCAGTCGAGCTAGCGTCAACGCGGTCCGCAGAGGACAGGTTCAGTGCGCGGCTGACAGTGTCCAGCCCATACTCGCCCATATCGCCAATCGCTCCGCAGCCATAGTCATACCAGGCACGCCAGATGAAAGGCTGGTAGGCGTGGCTGTAGGGCCGCATCGGGGCGGGCCCCAGCCACATGTCCCAGTTCAATCCGGCCGGAATCGGATCAGCCACTGTAGGCGTCGCCAGCCCTTGCTTCCAGAAAGCAGAGGCGCGGCGCGTCCATATATCGACGCGTCCAACATCGCCGATCGCACCCGACTGGATCATCTGGATCACACGAACAGATTCGGCAGTCTGCCCATTGAAAATGGACACCGATGTGGCCCGGCCAGTCTCCTTGGCGACCGCGGCCATCTGCCGGGCCTCCCACACTGAATGCGCCATCGGCTTCTGGCTGTACACATGTTTGCCCGCGCGCATAGCGGCGATTGCGATAATAGCGTGCCAGTGGTCGGGCGTACTTACGACCACCGCGTCGAGATCTTTTTCCTTCGCCAGCAGTTCCCGGTAATCTTCGTAGGCCGTGCAGCCCCGATAGTTGGACTTGCCAGTTGCATTGCCGTAAAAGGTGTTCACGATCTCCTGTGCCACCTCGCGGCCGGCGGGCGCGCGAAACTGCTTACCCCAGGATGGCTGCTGCAGAACCTGGCGGATTTTTCCCAGCAGTTCGTTCGGACCCCAGTCAATACAGTCGCTCGCCTGGTTCACATCGCAGACCGCAACAATCTGCACTTCGGGCAGGCGCAGCATATCCAGCAGTACCCGCGTGCCCTGCGACCCCACACCAATACAGCCGACAGTCAGCTTGTCATTGGCGCCCCGCGGCGCTGCCAGCGCTGACTCCAATGAAAGCCGGTGAATCGCGGAGAGACCCGCAACAGCGCTGGCTCCGTAAAGAAAATTTCGACGGGTCAGCGGAGACGACTTCAGCATGGTGCGGGCTCCTGCCTGCGAATTCGGGTTGGCCGTTACTGGGTCCTGAGATAAGCCAGCAGGTCGTCCAGGTCCTGCGGGTTGAAGGCTGCCCCTACCGGCGGCATGGCGTTCTTTCCATTCACGATAATGGCCTTCACTTCTTCCGGCGTCTTCTTCGGATGGGCGCCCTTCAGTTCTGCGTGAAGACTCGGTCCCACAAGTTTTTTGCCGGCTTCCAAAGAGTGGCAGGCTGCGCAGTTTTGCTTGAAAAGATGCTCCCCGGCCGCAGCGTGACTGGCCGTCGCATCCTGCGCGCACGCAGTAAGAGCAGAGAGCACGAGCACAAGGGCCGGCCCCAAAATGATCTGTATGGTTCTGTTCACCGAAACTCCTTCGACGACAGTTGTGCCCGGTGCGCGATAGCGAATGTGGTTGAAGAATTCCACAGCTACAGAGACGTGTCAATCAAGGACGACGCCCGAATCTGGAATCCGTGCAACCGCTTGCGCTATCTGGTAAATTTCACCTCACGGGACCAACGCCGCCCTGTACATCCATGGTAACGAAAAATTGGATGCGAACTGTAACGCGTAGAGCCGTTCGACCCAGGCTCTGGAATCAAGATCCCAGCAAAGGGCATGGCTATGACGATGCAGAACCCGGTACGCGCCGGCATTATCGGTTCACAGTTCCAGGCCGACTGCCATGCAGCCGCCATCTCCATGATCGACGAGATGGAAGTAGTGGCCGTCGCATCGCCGACTGCCGGCAACGCACGCAAACTGGCGGACAAGTACAGGATTCCAAAGGTCTACACCGATTACCAACAGTTAGCCGCCGACCCCGAAGTCGACGTCGTCACCATCACGGCTCCCAATGCGCTCCATTGCGAAATGACGCTGGCACTCGCAAAGGCTGGCAAGCACGTCATCTGCGAGAAGCCTCTGTGCGTGACATTGGAAGAAGCAGATCAGATGATTGCCGCATGTCGCGAACATGGCGTGCTCTTGCTCTATGCGGAAGAACTCTTCTTCACTCCCAAGTTCCTGAAAGCCAAAGAAATGGCAGACACCGGGGCATTCGGAAAAGTTCACCTCATCAAGCAAAGTGAAAAACATTTCGGCCCGCATTCCGATTGGTTCTGGGATGTAAAGCAATCTGGCGGCGGCGCGCTGCTGGACCTCGGCTGCCACGGCATCGCCTTCGCTTACTGGTTCCTGGGAAGGCCCAGGGTCGTCAGTGTCTATTCGCATCTCGGCACCTATGTACACGCAAAGAAGACCCGGGCCGACGACGAAGCCGTGACCGTGGTCGAGTTTGCAGGCGGCGCTTTCAGTGTGATCGAAAACAGCTGGGCACGCCGCGGCGGCATGGACGATCGCATCGAAGTCTATGGCGAGGGCGGCCTCACCATCGCCAATCTGCACATGGGCAACGCCCTGCCCACCTACAGCGAATACGGCTACGGTTATGCCGTCGAGAAGGCCCCCACAACCACCGGTTGGAGCTATCCAGTCTTCGAGGAGTTGTGGAACTACGGCTTCCCCCAGGAGATGCGGCACTTTGCGCGTGCGATCCGCGGAACGGAAGCTCCGCGGGCTACCGGCGAAGATGGCCGCGTAGTGCTGGAGGCAGTGTATGCGGGCTATGCCTCAGCAGGTCTGGGATGCAAAGTTTCTCTGCCGTTTGCGCCCACAACAGCGCGGCCAATCGAAGAATGGCTGGGCAGGAGAACGCCATGAGCACCGCGCCTGTAGAGTTGCCCATGATGGCCAATATCCTCGGTCAGCCCGATTCGTATCAGTCTGTATTACAGAAACATCGTGCAGACGCCGGGCAGGTAGAGCGCTGCGCAAAGATCTTGCGCGAAGCACACGGCAGGATCATCCTGAGCGGCATGGGAGCCTCTCTCTTCGCGGCTCATCCTGCAGCCATTGGATGGATGCAGGCCGGCTATGACGCGCAGGTACTCGAAAGTGCGGATCTGCTGCACTACGCCTTCGCTACTCTGCGCAAAGACGATGTAGGTGTGCTGATTTCCCGATCCGGTGGCTCCGTGGAAGTGCTGGCGCTCGCGGAACAGATGCGCACCGCTGGAATGAAAGTGATCGCCATCACCAACGTCCCCGGATCGGCACTCGAGAAAGCAGCCGACGAGTCGCTGCATATCGGCTCGTTCGCAGACCAGATCGTCGCTGTACAGACCTATGGCGGAACCCTGCTCAAGTTGTTGCTGCTGGTCGAGGCCGTCTGCCATCCGGAAAGCACCGGGCTGTCGGACACATTGCAACCCTCCCTGCCCATGTTGAAAACGTTCATCGACGATTGCATCGCGGCCGGCAGCGGGTGGCAAAATGTATTCGACGGGTCGGGAGCGATGTACCTGCTGGGCCGTGGGACAGCGCTGGCGACCGTGCAGGAAGGCGCTCTGCTACTGCACGAAACAGCAAAGGCGAGTGCCATCGGCATGTCTTGCGGACAGTTTCGGCACGGCCCGGTGGAAGCCGTGGATACAAACTTCCGCGCTATCGTTTTTGGCGCGCCACCAGCCACGCGTGCCCTGGACCGCGCCCTGTTGAGGGACCTGGCGGAGATGGGTGGCACCGTGCGGTGGATTGGTCCGCCCGTGCATGACGCAGCAACCGGGCTCGACCTGGTCGCATGGCCGGATGTGGATGCTCGGCTTGCGCCCATCTTCGAGGTAGTACCCCTGCAGGTGGCAGCCTACCGGCTTGCAGGATGGCGCGGCATCGTAGCCGGTGATTTCCGGTATGCGTCGGAGATTACTTCCGCGGAGTCGGGCTTTCCGCGCTTTCAAAGTCGGCTGGCGAAAGCTTGATCGCCCACCAGGAATCGAGGAGGCACAATGGCGGGCCAGGCACCAAGCCGTAGAGAACTGCTCCAGGCGCTCACACTCGCGTCTGCCGCAAGTGCATTTGGCGGATTCTGCCATTGGGGGTATGCCTTTGCTGAACAGATCCATCAGCACACCTTGCCCGCGGCGGCGATCGGCAAGGCCACCTACACTCCGCAATTTTTCAATGCCCATGAGTATCAGCTGTTGGTATTACTGGCCGAAATGATTCTGCCTGCGGATCCGCATGCGCAGGAAGCAAAAGAGCGCCCAGGTGCAACCGACGCCGGTGTGGCCGAGTTTATCGACTTCATGGTCTTCTCCGACCCGACTCTGCAGTCACAATTTCGCAGCGGGCTCGCCTGGCTGGACGAAGCAGGCAAGCCTGCGGCTTCGTTCGCAACTCTCGATGAAAACGAACAGCATCAAGTACTCGATCGGCTGGCGTTTAAGGCGCAGCACCGCGCCAACGAAAAGGATGCCCAGGCATTTTTCCAGGTGATGCGTCGCTACACCGTCATGGGTTTCTACACGACCCGTATCGGCCTGGAAGCACTCGATTATCCGGGTCTGACGTTCTATGGCAGTTCGCCAGGCTGCGAACATCCGGAACATACGTCTCTTGCGGGTTAGCAGAAGGAAGGCATTGCTCAGTGGCAGCCGCAGATAACTACGATGTGATCGTGATTGGGACAGGGGCGGGTGGCGGCATGGTGATCAAAACACTGTGCGAGGCAGGTCTGCGGGTATGTGCACTGAACGCAGGCCGTGAGCTCACACCCGCAAAGGATTTCCGCGAACACAAGATGCCGTATGACATGAAGTTTCGCGGCTTCGGCACTCCCGCGCAGCGCAAGATTAGCGTGGGTTACATGGATAACTCGTACGTCGCCCCGGATGCCTGGGAGCACGAGATTGAGTATGCAACAGCGCCAGGCACACAGTGGACGTGGCCGCGATCGAATGCTGTCGGCGGTAAGACGAACTTCTGGGGCCGCTCGGCTGCGCGCATGGGCGACATTGATTTCAAACCTGCCTCGCGCGATGGCTACGACATAGACTGGCCAGTGTCATATGCCGACATCGCACCGTATTACACGCGCGTCGAACAGTTAATGGGCGTCGCCAGCACAGTGCAGAACAGGCCATCCAACCCGGATGGCCAATATCTCCCACCCATGCAGTTTCGCTGCATGGATTACCTCATCGCCGCCGGCGCGAAGAAGTCCGGGATCCCCTACCTGCCGGACCGCATGGCGCAGCTGACAAAGGAGCATAACGGGCATCCGCCCTGCCACTTCTGCGGAAACTGCACCTGGGGCTGTGACGTGGGCGCATTCTTTTCCACACCCTACTTTCTGCTCCCGGATGCCCGTGCCACCGGGAATCTGCACCTGCGCACAAATGCAGTTGCGCGGGAAGTCCTGGTCGATGCCGACGGCCACGCACGCGGCGTGGCTTACGTCGATCGCGTAACCCGTAAGGAAGTCGAGGTCTATGCAAAGGCCGTGGTGGTCGCGGCTTCGTGCGTAACCACGGCGCAGATCCTGCTGAATTCGCGTTCCCGGCATTGGCCCACAGGCATTGCCAATTCAAGTGGAGAACTGGGCAGGAATCTCTGCGACCACATGTATGGAACATCAGGTCGGGGCTATCTGCCGCAGCTGCTGGGGGCAAAAAGCTTTCCTGACAATGTCACAAATGGAACAGTCGCATGGCTGCCGCGATGGCAGAATCTGGATAATCCGAAGCAGGAGAAGTTTATTCGCGGCTATTCCTTTTATCCGGGTGGTGGGTGCGATGAATTTCCTGGCTTCTACGACGAGATAGAAGGCTACGGTAGTAAGTACAAAGCCGAAATCAAACGAAGATATCCGACCCCGGTAAGTTTCACAGTGCAGGCGCCGACCCAGCGATCAGACAAAAATTATGTCGACATCGACCCGGTGAAGAAAGACATCTTCGGAATTCCGCAGGTGCGCATTCATTTCGAGTGGGACGAAAACACGTTAAAGATGTGGGAGCACTCGAAGCAGGTGTGCGTTGACTTATTCCGCCAGATGGGCGCGGACTATCATGGCCATGGCGAGCCTGAGTCCCCGGGTTGGAGCCTGCACGAAACGGGAACCTGCCGCATGGGCAATGATCCAAAACATTTTGTGACCAACCGCTTCGGACAGGCACACGATGTTCCGAATCTCTTTGCCTGTGACGCGAGTGTCCTCCTGAACTGCACAGACAAAACGACAACCCTTTCGCTCCTGGCGTTTGCCATGCGCACGTCCGAGTACATTGTGAAGCAATTCAAAACAGGTGCGTTCCATTCAGTCGCACCGATGGAAGGCTGATGAATTTTGTAACTCGCAGACGCTTTGTAGTGGGCGCGGTCTCTACTTCAACGTGCATGGCGCTTGCACAAAGTGGAGGACCTGCGGATGATTTTCCCACTGGCCGCGACCGCATCGCCGTGGCGAGTTATCCCTTTCGCGCCATGATCTCGGCACCGAACAATCATGACTTCAAGGCTGGCAAGGGTCTTGATCTGGTGGGCTTCGGCCGCTATGTCTCGGCTACCTTCCAGGTACGTCGGATCGAGCCGCTGGACAGTCATTTCCCCTCGACAGAGCTCTCACAGGTCCGCAGAATGAAGGCGGCCCTGGATGCGGCGGGAGTCGCCGTCGCAAATGTTCCGGTGGATGAGCATGTCGAGCTGTGCAGTGCGGATGCGGCCATCCGGGCACAGGGGAATGCGCGGTATGCGCGGTGGATTGATATTGCGAAGATACTGGGTTCGCCCAGTGTGCGCATGAGTCTGCCGAAGTGCGGTGATGCATCGGACGTGGCCCGTGCTGTCGATGCGTTGCGCCCAACACTGCGCTATGCACAATCGCAGAAGATCGTCGTGAATCTCGAGAATGACGATCCGGTGCTGGCTTCGGACGCGCGGATTTTGCAGGCGATCAAACTCGCGCAAACGCCCTGGCTGCGCGCACTCCCCGACTTCGCAAATTCGCTGATGGGCGGCGATGAGGCATTCAATCAGCGGGCAGTGAAGGGAATGTTCGCGCATGCGTTCAATATGGCGCACGTGAAGGATGCCGAGGTCATTCAAGGGCAGAGGCGGACGGTGTCTCTGCCGGAGTTGTTCCGCGTCGCGAAACAGTCGAATTACAAGGGGTACTACTCCATGGAATCGGATTCGAATGCTGACCCGGTGAAGGATACCAGGCATTTGATTGAGGAGACACTTCGACTTATGTAACTCCTTGAATATATCCACAAAAAAAGGCGTCCCAAGATCGGGTGCCTTTTTGTTTGAGAGCAAGACCCCGGCTAGAAGATAAATTTCCCGGCTAATTGCAGGATGCGCGCATTGTGAGCAGCAGTCGGAGTAAGAAAAGTACTGGTGGCGCAGGCGGCTCCATAGCAGGCAGAGTTGTCAATGGCGCTCCACTGCGTGTGGTTGAAGATATTGAAACCTTCCGCACGAAAATCGAAATGCATGTCTTCCCGGATACCGAAGCTTTTGAAAAGACCCATGTCGAAGTTGGTGCGGTGTGGCAGGTTAAGAATATTGCGCCCTGCATCGCCATAGGTAAGACCCTGTGGTTGCGCGTAGGCGTCGCTGTTGTAGAGGCGCGGACCCTGCACACCCGCAGGATGAGGAATGGCGATATGGCCATGAAGCTTGCTCACGATGTCCGGATAGGAATTGACCGAAGTGGAGCCGTTGCTGCTGACAGTGTTGCCGGTGCCCGCATTGTCGGCGAAGCTTTGATTGTTGATGACGCTGAAGGGCGTGCCAGTCTGGAAGCTGGTGAGATCAGATACCTGCCAGCCGCCCAGGGTGTCATGCAGGAAGCCGGGTTTGGTGAACAGGGGAAGATCGTACACAACGCTCGCTTCCAGGATGTGGCGTTCGTCAAAGCCGGAGCTGGCGAGGCTCCCCTGCGGGTTGTAGCCATTTACGATTTCATCGAAAGCGCCATCCGAGCCGTCATCGATGGAGTGGCTATAGGTGTAGGCGACGCTGCCGCTCACCCTGCCAAAGTAGCGGGTAAGGCCCACCTGGAGTGCATCGTATTGTGACTGGCCAATATTCGAATCATTGTCAATGCCGTTGTAGCCAATGTACGGACGGAACGGCACAGCAGAGGAGTTCCCGCAGGCAATCTGGATGTGGTTCGCGGTGTCCGCCGTAATGACCTGGCCATTGGCAGTCGGAGGGGTGGCCTGCCCGTTTATGGCGGAGGCGCAGTCGGCGGAGGTAATAGGCTGGCCGGGACCGTACGGATTCGCGCCGGCAGCAACCGGCTGTAGTTGGTTCAGCTCATGACGGATAGGAAGATGACGGCCGACACTGCCCACGTAGCTCACCTGGGCAACGACGTGGCTGGGAAGCTCGGCCTGCACCGCAAGATCGAATTGCTGCACGTAGGGCCAGACAGCGTGGGTGGGGATCGCAATGACATTTAGCGGAAACTCTACGGCGCCGCCGCCGGCGTTAGTGTAACCGACAAAGTTATACTTGTTCGGGGTCTGTACTACCGGGGCGCTGCCTTCGAGCAATTCGGTATTGCTCTCATTGCCGTTGGTGTGTTCAAAGAAGATGCCGTAGCCGCCGCGCACAGAAATTTTGCCATTGCCCAGTGCGTCATAGGCGAAACCCACGCGCGGTGCGGGATTGAAAAGATGACCAGTCATGCAGCCGGAGTAAACGTGATTGAGGCCGCAGCTGACCAGGCCGTTGAAGATGTTACCCGAGCCCGGAACGATGGCGCCGGATTGCCCGGTGATCGAGCCATCCACGTCGATAGCGGGTGCGTTGGCGGCACTCCAGGTGCCCGGTTCAAAATTGCCGGACTGGTCGCTGATGTCATGATAAGTCCCGAACATGCTG
Organism: uncultured Acetobacteraceae bacterium; assembly: GCA_964657345.1. Lineage (GTDB taxonomy): Bacteria > Acidobacteriota > Terriglobia > Terriglobales > Acidobacteriaceae. The sequence continues at coordinate 19,360 of CAZZVA010000028.1, forward strand.
ACACGCAGGCCCAGGTTGAGCGTGAGCTTGGGGTTGACGCGCCAGTTGTCCTGAAAAAATGGCTCAAAGATCTTGTAGCGGTTGTAGTACTTGGGCTGCGCAGAAGTCTGGGAGAATTGTGCGACGCGTGCGGTAAGCAGGTCAGCGAAACCGTTACCCGTGGTGACGCCGGAGAAATTGTTGAATGAGAAAGTGCCCTGGTTATTGCCGGTGCTGGGCTCATTCTTCTGCGCCGCGATAAAGCTGGCGCCAAAGATAAAGGTGTGCTGCTTGAGGGTCTTGGTTAATTGGTCGCGATAAGTGTAAGTGGGATTGGAATTTTTCCAGGGAAAGTAGCCGGTCCCGACAACGATGTTGCTGTTCACGCCGTAATGGGGGTCGGTAATGTTGATAGAAGGCAGTACGCCACCATAGCCATTGTTGAAGAAGCCATTGCCTGCGAAGGTGCCGCGATCCGTGGCAGGGCTGATGTTGGTGAGAGTGATGTGGTCCGTCGTATAGTCGGCGACAAACTCGTTCACGAGCGATGGCGTGGCGGCATAGGTAAGGTTCGCGACCATGTCGACGCCGGGGCCGGTGAAGCTGTTCTGGACAGT
>CAZZVA010000029.1:0-19779 GCA_964657345.1 uncultured Acetobacteraceae bacterium
CGCTCGACCGCGCGTACGATCAGGCGCGGCGTCCGAATCACGGAACGTCGAAGCGTGACGTCAATTCGGCGACTCGGTCGCGCTTAAAGTGATTCGTCCCGAGCTGGCGCGCAACACGGCTATTGTCGATCGTTTCAAGCAGGAGCTGCGACTCTCGCACCTGGTCACGCACAAAAACGTGATCCGCATGTATGACCTCGGCGAGGACGCCGGCATGCGTTTCATCACAATGGAGTTCGTGGAGGGTCGCGATCTGCGCTCGATCATCGAGCAGCATGGCAAGCTGGCGCCTGCAGAGGCAGTTGCCATCCTGCAGCAGATCTGCCTTGCGCTCGAAGCAGCGCATGGCGTTGGCATTCTGCACCGAGACCTGAAGCCGCAGAACATTATGCAGGACGCCAGCGGCCGTATTGTCGTGATGGACTTCGGCCTGGCCCGCACGATCGCGGGGGACGGCATGACGCAGTCCGGCGCGATGGTGGGCACCATGGAGTACATGTCGCCGGAGCAGGCGCTAGGAAAAGATCTCGACCAGCGCTCGGACATTTTCGCGCTGGGTCTGATCTGCTACGAGATGCTTACGGGCAATATGCCGTTCCGGGCCGAGAGTGCGCTGGCCAGCCTGATCAAGCGGACGCAGGAGCGCGCGGCTGCTGTGACTGTTCACGATCCGCATATTCCCGGGGCATTGGCAGCGATCGTGAGCAAGTGCCTGGAGCGGGACGTGGCGCAGCGCTACGGAGATATCGGCCAGGTGCTGGATGATCTGAAAGCCTGGGAGGGCAAGCGGGTTGCGGCTGACCGGCCCAAATTTCATGCGAACGTGGCGTCTGCCGGTTTGAGTGGTCGCTGGTTGATGGTGATCGGCGCTGTGGTGCTGGTACTGGGGCTCGCCATTACGGGCGTCCTGGTGGGCCGGCGCTATGCGGGTGGGCGCACCGCCGGCCAATCGGCAGTGACGCCGGTGATCTCGCTGGCGATCATGCCCTTTTATAATGCGTCGGCCGACCCGTCGCTGGACTCGCTTGGCACGACGCTGGCGGAGATGCTGAGCAGCTCGATCGGCCAGTCTGCCAGTGTCCGCATGGTTTCGCCGGACCGTCTGCACCAGGTGCTGCAGGATCTGCATATTTCCGGGCGTTCGGAGGTCGATGTGGCGACGCTGCGCCGGCTTGCGGGATTTGCGAATGCAGAGACCATCGTTTTTGGCCGTTATGAAACCAGCGGGGGCCAGATTCAGATCAGGACGACGATCCTGGACCTCTCACGCGATACGCAGTCTGTTCTGACTACGCCGCTGCCGTCGCAGAAGGACCTGCTGGCCACGATCGACACGCTGGCCGGGCAGGTGCGCGAAAAACTTGCTGCGAATCCGGACATGCTCAAGGAGCTGAAGGCCCATGCGGCGCGGCCGTCCACCCAATCCGTCGATGCGCTGACTGCGTATGACAAGGGCCTGGCGTTCAGCCGCACGGGCAACAACCTGGATGCGCAGAAGCAGTTCGAGGCCGCGACCCAGGCGGATCCGGCGTTTGCGCTGGCGTATTCCAAACTGGCCGGGGCGCTGGAAAATCTGGGGCATGACGAGCAGGCGCAAGCCGCCTCACGGCGCGCGGTCGAGTTGAGTGACAGCCTGCCGGCGCAGGAGAAGTACCTGATTGAGGCAGACCACGCCCGCGTGAACAAGGACACGGGCAAGGCCATCACTGCCTACGAGCACCTGTCGAGCAGCAATCCGGCGGATGCGGATGTGCAGATCCAGCTGGCGTCGCTCTATGAACAGACCAGCGACTTCAGCGCGGCCAGGCATCGGCTGGCGGCAGCGCTTTCTGACGATCCGAAAAACGTGCAGGTGCTGCTGGCCAGTGGGCGGGTCGCGATCAAGAGCGGTGATCCGACGGGTGGACTGGATTTTCTCAAACGCGCGCTGACTCTCGCTATCCAGCTGGATAACCAGGAAGAGAAAGCGGCTATCCTGCAGGCTACCGGCATTGCGGACAGCATGCTCAACCAGCCGGAAGAAGCGCTGCGCAATTACCAGGAGTCCCGCACGATCAAGCAGCAGATCGGCGACAAGCGGGGTGCAGCGGCCAGTCTCGAAGAGATTGCCAGTATCGAGGACAGTACCGGCCATCCGGATGCTGCACTCGCTTCCTACAAGGAGGCCCTGGCGACGCGTCGTGAGATCGGCGACCAGGCGGGTATCGCCAATTCTCTGATCGATACCGGCTCTTTTTATCACGATCACGGGAAGGCCGATGACGCGCTGAAGTACTTTACGGATGCTTTGCAGACTGTGCGGGAGCTGGGTGACGAGTCGAAGCAGGCGCTCTGTTTGAGCAATATCGGCAGTATCCGCCTGGATAAGGGGGAGTACCAGGAGGCGCTGACGTATCTCGAACAGGGTTACCAGCTGCGGCAGAAGCTGAATGTTCCGCAGGATATTGCCGAGTCGCTGCACAATCTTGCGGAGGCGCACACCAAGCTGGGCCAGTATGACGAGGCGCTGGCATTGTCGGTGAAGGCGATCGACGTGAACCGCAGTATGAACGACCAGCGGGCGGTTGCGATCGAGTCCGCCAGCGTGGCTCGGCTGTTTGCGCAGCAGGGCAGATTCGATGCGGCGCTGAGCTCCATGCAGGATGCGCTGAAATATTTTCAGCAGAGCAAGGAGATGACGACGTTTACGGCGGACATCTTTGGAGGATGGGGTCATCTGCTGTCCCAGGTGGGGCGCGGCGATGAAGGCAGGCCATACCTGGACAATGCTCTCAATATTGCGCACGCGGTGAAGGACGATGCTGCTGCGGCGCGGGTGATGAACTGGATCGGGGATGCGTTTTATTACAAGGGCGACTACTTTGTGGCGCGGCAGCAGTATGACAAGGCGCTGGCCGTCGCACTGAAGACGACGGACCGCGAGACGATCCTGTCGGCGAAGATCAACAAGGCCAAGGTGGAGATGGTGCTCGCTCACTCCAGCCCGGTGTTCAAGAAGCTGGGGGAGGATGCCGATGCGCTGGGTCTGAAGCCGCTGTCGGTAGCATGCTCTCTGCACCTGGGCGAGATGCTAACGGCGAGCAAGGACTACAGCAGTGCGCGGCAGGCACTCGACTTGGCGCTGGCGCGCGCTGAAAAGCTGGGTCTGCGCATCCTGGAAGCGCGTGCGCAGTACGGGCTGGCGTCGCTACTGGTCCAGAGCGGGAAGGCGAGTGAGGCGACGCCGCATTATCGCGAGGTGGTGCGCATCCTGGAGGGCATCAGCCGGGAAGACAACGCGGGCCGCATTCTGGAGCGAGCCGATTTGCAATCGATTTACCGGGAATCGACGAAGAGCTTCCAGGGCAGCTAAGCTGAGGCGCACCCAGGAAAGCGGTTGGGCCCGGGGTCGTGGTGCTGGAAGCTCATGCCCCGGAACTTCATGGTACTGTAAATCCGGATCGGTACAGTTAACGATTTTCATTGTCTGGATTGTTGGCCGTCACTACTATCAGTTCCGCGGTTGAGTGTCCCCGGCTACTGAGCGCCCGGCCAGTCAAAACTGGAACCGGTTCAGAGGATTGCACTTGCCACGCACGCCCAAATACTTTTTCTAAAGGAAACTCTCTTGCATCGATCATTCCCTGCGTTCCCTTCCATTGTTGGCCGGACTTTAAGTCTCGTCGTGCTCCCGATCACGTTAGCGGCTTCTATTCACGCCCAGGTGGTTATCACGGGCAGTCCGCAGATCGGTTCCTCGAACCCGGTCAGTGCGGAGCCGCTGGTCTCGCGGCCGGCGACGAAGCCGTGCAAGGTTCAGCTGTTTCAGAACCTGTCCTTTACCGACTTCAACGAGCGCCCTTACACGTACACGCCGCCGGCGGATTGCAAGGGACCCTGGGCGAAGGTGGTCTTCAGCGCAGACTTCACAGTGACGGCGGGCAGACAGTTCGACCGGAGCACGCAGATCTACCTTGGCAATGTGACGCTGATGCGCGGGAGCACGGCTGAACCGCGGGCGACGCTGAGTCCTTCCTGGCACGTGGAGAGCGATGTTACGGATCTTTCGGCATTGTTCCAGTCGGCGCAGAACGGGATCGCCAATATTCAGAACCCGGTCGATTCGACGTATACCGGCATCATTTATGGCAATGCCGAGCTGGACTTTTATCCTGCGGCTTTCTTCGCGCCCGCGCCTCCGGTTCCGGACGTGGTGCTGCCGATTTATAACAATGGCGATGCGTACCACTTCTACACGCCGACCGCGCCTCTGAGCGAGACGATCACGCTGCCCACCAACGTGGAGCGGGTGTACCTGGATGTGGTGGCGCAGAGCGACGAATTCTGGTACCTGACCACGCCGAATGCGCAGGCCGCGCCGTACATCAATGCGGACTTTGGGAGTGGACTGCGCGAGGTGGATGTATCCATTGACGGCAAGCCGGCGGGGATTGCGCCAGAGCATCCGTACATCTTCACAGGAGGCGTCGATCCCTACCTGTGGGAGCCGCTGCCGAGTCCGCAGGCGCTGATCTTCAAGCCGTATCGTGTGGATCTGACGCCGTTTGCGGGAGTGTTGACGGATGGCAATCCGCATACGATCGTGCTGAACGATATCAACACGCAGGGGAGTTCGCTGGTGAACGGTAACCTGCTGGTGTATACGGACCATGGCAAGAAGGTGCTCACCGGGAGCCTGCTGAGCGATACGCTTACCCCGACACCGGCGACGACTGTAACTGCCAACGTAAACCTGGATGCGAACGGCTACGGTACGGCCGAGGTGAAGGAGTCGTTGAAGCGGACATTCTCGATTCGCGGCGAGCTGAATACTTCCCACGGCAAAGTAACGACTACGGTGGAGCAGACGGTCAACTTCGTCAACGACCAGAACCTGACAAACAGTGCAACGGTGAACCTGGTGAATGACGCGCTGACGTCGACTGTCGATTCGAAGGTGACGACGGCGCTACGCGAGGGTGCGATTACGCAGGAGACTCAAACATCGCTGCCCTTGAATCTCAACATCAACCTGGCCACCAATCCCGATGGCAGCTACCTGCAGACCACAACGGCGGATCTACAGGCCATTTCCAGGCAGTTCGGACCCTTTGGTCTGAATTCGTCTTCCGACGAAGAGGTCAAGTCGACGGATGCGCTCGGATTCAGCGCCAGCTTCAGCGTCACCAGTCACACGGGTGCTTCCTCGACGGCGACGTACAAGTCTACCGATGCATTCGGAGGCAGGTACAACAGCAGCCTGACGTCAGTGAACAATATTCTGACGGCAGCCTGCAGTTCGACGAACTATGGCTGGCACCAGGGTAATGGGTCATGCAATGCTTCCGGTCAGGGACGGTAGGCTGGCTGCGTAACCCGGCATAGAACGGAAGGAGGAACGTCAAGGCTCGTTTGCAGCGACCTTGACGTTTCTCTTTTCACTGCCGGCGTCCTACTCGTTCCGTGTATTTCCCTGGGACGAATTCCCGATGAGCTCCACCTGCTGGGTCCCGCCCGCAGCATTGTCGGTGACGACCAACAACGCCGTCCGTCTGTTATTCGCTCCCGGGGTGAAGGTCAACGGGATGGTGCAGCTGGTCCCGCCTGCCAGGGTGGACGGACATGTGCTGGTGAACGAGAAGTCTGCTGGATTCGCGCCCAGCAGGGTCATGCCGGTAATCGTCAGTGGTGTTGCTCCTGCATTTTTCAGCACAACCGAAGATGTCAGCGGAGCCGAGCCTACCTTGTCATAGCCGAAGAAGACCGGCGAAGGACTGAATGTCCCACGCGGGTTGATGACGGTTGCGGTCAATGGCACGAGCTGCGGGCTGCCGGGCGCGCTATCCATTACCTTCAATGTCGCAGTCTGGGGTGTGTAGGCAGGGCCTGCCAGGAACGTTACGTAAATGTTGCAGGACTTCCCTGCTGCGAGCGTCTTCGGACAGAGGCTGAGCGCGACGAACTCTTTCGAGTCGCCATTGCCCACATTCTGGATGAAGGGCGTCGAGACGGTCATCGGCGCGTTTCCGGTGTTAGTCAGCGTGACGGTCCTGATGCGCAGACTGCCCAGGTACAACGTTCCGAAGTCGAGGCTCGAGGGCGAGACTGTCGCCACCGGGGCAACGGTTACGGCGGTTACGACAAAGTCAGAGAAGTTTTTGGTCTTGCCCGTGGTGGTTGCGTCCAGCCGGTATGGAAGCTGCTGGTAGAAGATGTTCTGCAGGTTGGTGGACGTGAGGTACCCGCCGGTTGCGCTGCTGCTGACTGGGCTCGCGAAGGTGAACTGATTGGTAGCCGGGACGGAAAGCACTATCACGGTTCCATTGAAGGGGCTTGGATTGCCGCCGCTTTGCGCAGCTGCGATTGTGACTACCTGGCCTGCGGTCACTGCGCATTCCCCTGTGCAGTTGACGGTGGCCGTCGTCCCATTTCCGGAGATGGTGGCCAACGGGGAATAGAACGGGTCGCCCTGGAGGAAGCCGGGCTTGGTGGCTGGAATGGAATCGTTGTATGCCGATTTGATGATGATGGGATCGGCAGCAGTGGCTGCCGGACATGCTGTGGGCGTGCCGGAGGCGGTGTAGACGCAGGACACGGTATAGACGATGCAGTTGCCGCCGGTCTCGTCATACAACTGGCACTGCGAGCCGGCGAAGGGACCGGCGTTGATGAGTTGTGAAAACAGTGTCTGCGAGATCGGATTCGCGGTCACGGTCATGCTGATGCCGGAGGTGGGAATGTCCGCCGGATAGGTCACGCCGTACGTATGGGCGCCGAATGGAAAGACGGTCGTCTGGCCGTTCTGCGCGATCGGCTGGGTCTGGGTAACCGGCGTATGGGGCGTATAGGTCCAGTTCAACAACGTATGTGTTTCGAAGTCTGCGCCTGTCGATGACGTGAAGCCGACGTAGGCGCTGTCCGGCGACGGTGGACTGTTGCCGGTGGCGCTGTTGATCAGGTTCAGGTTCGCCGTCAGGTTGTAGACACCGGAGAGCGCGGGGGTGGAGCCGGTCATCGGCGTATGTGTCCCGGGGTTGAATACGGGATCGATGAATATCTGCAACAGGTTGGGATTGGCTTCGTTGGGACCGTTATAGGTGATGACCACCTGGTGGATGTTTCCGTCCGCCAGGGTCACGTTATTCGGATTGTTCACCAGGGCCTGCTGTGCGAGATTGGTGCCGGCATTCAGCGTGACCTGGCATGGTCCGGTATGGTCCGGCGAGTTGGCTGCTGTGCCGCAGCTCATGATCGCAATATGGTTATCGTTGTTATTCCCGGCTCCCAGGGCGAAGGGGTCCCAGGAGTTTGCGTAGGTGTCGAATTCGAAAGCGACACTGTTATCGATGCCGCCGTAACCGATGCAGCCGCCATCGGCGCCTGTTACGGTGACGTTGGCATTGTTTTCCGCGCAATAGGTTCCGGCGCCTCGCTGGCCTGACGACTGGCCGCCGTGGGCATTCTGGATGACAAAGGCGATACCATCGGCGGTATTGCCGCTGCTCCTGCTCGGCGTGATCTGGAAGGTGAAATAGGCGGTAAACCCGTTCGCCACTTTCTGCGGTACCGCGAACCACAGGCTTCCGCCCTGAGTGCCGGCCGCCTGCGTCAATTGCACTGCCTGGTATGGCGGCGAGTCGGTGCTGCCATTTGCGGTCGGATCGATTGCGGTCGGATAGGTCGCCGTTACATACGATGGCCCGGAAGAATTCGACAGTGCGGGATTGTTGTTCAGGCATACCAGCGGTGTGGTGGTTGACGGCGCACAGGAGGCATAGGGCGCCTGCGCACTGGCGGGCACATTGAAGTCGTAGTAGGTGATCTGCTGTGCTGCAGCGTCCGGGATGGCGGCGAGGGCGGACAACGACGCGAAAACGGAGAGGCAGGCCAGGCGCAATGGGCTCAGCGTCATGGGCGATTCCTTTTCGGACCGACATGCGGGTCCAATTCGATTTACTGGGCCCGGCGCTGCACAATGGCACGGCAGCAAGGTGCTGTCAGGAGTTCGGCGGGAGAGAACAGCACAGGAGGGAAAAAGTACGAGAAGTATGCAGCGCGTGCCTGCGGGCTGCATGGATCATCAACGGCAGGAGTTTAGGACGCCTGATTCCCAGAGTCAAGAGAATATCCGGCAACACGGCCATGGTTGCCGGAAGCAGGGGAGGTGGGCCGCTACTCCCTGACGACTGCTTTGACCAGGTTCCGTGGATTGTCCACATCGATGCCGCGCAGGATGGCACTCCAGTAGGCGAGCAGCTGCAGTGGGATGACTTCGAGGACGGGCAGCAGGTATTCACTGACTTTCGGGACGCGGATGACTTCGGAGGCCATGCCATCGACGGCGACATCGTCGTCAGAGGCGAGCAGGTACATCTGTGCCTGCTGCTGCTTCAGGTCGCGCACCAGCTGCAGGGATTTCTCGTAGCGCAGCACAGAGTCAGGATCGGCTTCATCGCGGGTAGCCAGCACGACGAGGGCGGCGCCGCTGTTGACGAGTGCATTGGGGCCATGCTTGAGCTCGCCGGTGGGATATCCCTCGGCCTGGACGTAGGCGGATTCCTTGAGCTTGAGGGCTCCTTCCCGGGCGATGGCGTAGTGGATGCCGCGACCCAGGAACATGACGGCATTGGCGCTGAAGGTCGCGGTGGCGATGGCCCGGGTCGCGGCTTCCCACCGGGGCAGGACGGCTTCCAGCAGTTCAGGAAGACTGGCGGCCTGGGCGCACATGGCGGCTACGCCCTGGCGGGTCAAACGCCCGCGCAGGTGTGCGAGGTGCAGGGCGAGCAGGTACAGGACGACGAGCTGGCCGGTGAAACTCTTGGTGGCCGGGATCGCCAGTTCGGTACCTACGTATACGGGCAGCGAAGCATTGGCGCTCTTCGCCATGGTGGAGGTGGCGTTGTTGGTGACGGCTACGGTGGACAAGCCGCGCGAGGCGGCTTCCTTGAGGGCTGCCAGGGTGTCGGCGGTTTCGCCCGACTGCGAAATGACGATGACGCCCGGCGACTGCAGGGTATGTGTGGAGCGGTAGCAATACTCGCTGGCGTATTCGACATCGACGGTGAGGCCGGCGAGGTCTTCTAGGATGATTTCCGCGGCCAGTCCGGCGTGGCGGCTGGATCCGCTGGCGGCGATGACGAGACGCTCATGGCCGCGCAGAGCGTCGGCTACGGCGGCGAAGGGTTCGGGGTTCAGTGTGCCGTCTTTGAGGTAATGGCCGAGGGTGGTTCGGATTGCGTTCGGCTGTTCGTAGATTTCTTTCAGCATGTGGTGCGGAAAATCGCGCATCTCGCGGGCGGACATGGTTCCTCGGCTGGGCTAATTGGCTCTCGGTTTCAGTTTACCTACATGCTGGTGTCAGCGGGGTTTGCGGATGATTCGTACTCCTGCTGCGCCGAGGGTCAATGCAGCTCTGGTCTGCGAAGCTGCCCATCTCAAGCGGCAGTAGCGCTTTTGTCCGGGAGGGTATTTCTCTCCATCCTCGGATGGATGCGCTGCCGTGGTGGGTCGGGTATGTTTCTTCAGGTTCTGAAAACAGGTCAATCCATGAAGCGCATTCTTTTATCTCTCGCTATCGCAGCGATCTTTCTGTTTCCGGCTCCTGACGGCATGGGTCAAAGCGCAACGGCGTCCTTGCGCGGCGTTGTTACCGATCCTTCGCATGCCGTGGTGCCGGGTGCGGATGTGGTGATCACGTCGGTCGATACGGCGCAACAGCATACCGAGCGGTCAGATAGTCACGGCGAGTTTTCTTTCCAGGAATTGTTCATCGGGGACTACCGGGTGGAAGTGCGAGCCTCGGGATTTGCTACCTGGGCGAACGCGCGCATCCATCTGGATGTGGGCAACCAGTCGCAGATTGCGGTGGAGCTGGTGACGGCGGCGACCCAGCAGACGGTGGAGGTGACGGATGTTGCGTCCCGTCTGCAGACCAACGAGATTGGCCAAGGCGCGGTGGTGGGCGAGCACGAGATTGCTGCTCTACCGCTGAATGGGCGGAACTTTGCGCAGCTTGGCATTCTGCAACCCGGCGTGCGTCCGGCGTCTTCGAGTCTCATGACGCAGGGCAGCTTTCGGCGCAATGGCCAGAATTACGAGGTGAACGGGCAGCGTCCTGAATCCAACAATTTTCTTATCGATGGAATGCGCGATATCAATCGGATGGATGCGGGTTATGCTTTCCGGCCGCCGGCGGATTCCATTGCCGAGTTTCGGATTCTTACCACGACCGCGCCGGCCGAGTTCGGCGGCACCAATGGCGGCATCACGACTATCGTAACCAAATCAGGTACGAATACGCTTCACGGCACGCTCTACGATTTCTTCCGTAACGACGCGCTGGATGCCAACAACTACTTTGCCCAACAAAAGGAAAGACTGAAGCAGAACCAGTTCGGGGGTACGGTGGGTGGGCCGGTTCTGAAGAACCATGCCTACTTCTTTACCTATTACGAGGGGCTGCGCAGTATCCAGGACATTACGCATGGAGTGGTGGTGCCGACGCTGGCGGAGCGGGCTGGAGACTTCTCGGCAGATGCGCCGATCCTGCTGAATGCTACCCATGCGGCTTACGGCAACCAGATCGGTCCAATCAACCCCATCACTGCGCGGTATCTCAGCTATTTTCCGGTGCCGAATACGGTGGAGAATCCGAACCTGGCGCAGACCACCAACACGAGCAGATACAACAGCGATCAGCTGGGTGCCAAGGTGGATTGGCTGCTGGGACCGCTGGACGTGGTGAGCGGGCGTTACAGCTATTCCACGCTGTCGCTGCTCAATCCATATTCGGAGCTGGGCGCCGATGTGCCGGGCTTTCCGGTGGGCTACTACACCAACACGCACCTGGGCGGACTGACAGAGACGCACACATTTTCTCCGCAGACGGTGATGACAGCGAATGTCAGCTTCTTCCAGAACCATATTCTGCTGGACAAGCGTCTCTCCGGGAACTCGCCGCAGTCGTTCGGGTTCGGCTATGGATCGACGCGGCCGGAAGCGACGGGCGCGCCCTTGATCATGACGCAGGGCTACTCCAACGTGGGAGATCCGATTATCAATCCACGGGACACGATCCAGAACGATTATGCGGTGAGCGACAACGTGGCCCACACGCGGGGCAAGCACGTGACGAGCTTTGGAGCGCAGTTCCGGCGCACGCAGATCAATGGCTACCAGGCCAACTTTGCGTCGGGGACGTTCAGCTTTACGGTGCAGGGTTTGACCAATAATTCCATGGCAAATTTTCTGCTGGGGCGGCCGGATATTTTTACGCAGGCGGGTGGGGATTTCAATCGCGACCTGCGCGGATGGGAGCTGGGCTCGTATGCCCAGGATGAGTACCGCCTGGGTGCAAGGCTCACGCTGAACTATGGCGTGCGCTACGAAATTACGACGCCGTTCAAGGACATTCACAACCGGCTGATGGCGTTTACGCCAGGCCAGCAGTCCACGGTGCATCCGAATGCGCCGAAGGGTCTGCTGTTTCCGGGAGATGCCGGGGTGCCGGACACGATTACGCCAGTGTTCAAGGAAGATTTTGCACCGCGGGTCGGGTTCGCGTGGGATCCGCGAGGCGACAGCCGGACCGTGGTTCGCTCGGCTTATGGCATTTTCTATGACGAGCTGCTGAATGGGGTAGGGATGCCGATGCGGGGTGCGAGCTCGGCCCTGCCCAATACTGTTGTGCGGACGCTGACGGGAAAGATCAATTACGCGAATCCGCTGGCGACGGTGACGAATCCGTTTACGCCGGGCCAGGTGGCATTGCCGGCGTCCACGTTCACGATCGACCGCAAGCTGCTGCCGCCGTACACGCAGGACTGGAATCTTACGGTCGACGAGAGTATCGGTGGACAGGTTTTTTCTATCGGCTACATCGGCGCGAAGGGCACACGCCTGCCGCGGCTGGTGGAGGGCAACCCAGCGATCTATCAGCCCGGCGCGACGCTGGCGAACTCGGGGCGGCGGCGGCTCTACTCGGGCTGCACGCTGACGACCGGCACCTGCACACTGGGCACGGCGGGGCTGGTGGAGGGCAATGCCAACTCAACGTTCCACTCGGCGCAATTTTCGGTGACACGGCGGGGTGCGCCAGATCTGAACTATACGCTGGCGTACACGTTGTCGAAGGATCTTGATTATTCCTCCAGTCTCCATATGTCGGGTCCGGCACCGTGGCTGAACCTTGGGGAGCTGGATGTTCCGCAGAACAATCTTGATCTCAAAGGCGAGTATGGACGGTCGCTTTTCGATGCGCGCCAGCGATTTGCGGGAAGTGTCACTTATGCTGTTCCGTTTGCGCGGCATCTTGCCCGTCCGGAACGGGTGTTGCTGGATGGCTGGCAGGTGAATGCGCTGCTGGCTGTGAATTCGAGTACGCCGTTTACGGTGTATGACTCGGCCAATGTGTCACTGCAGGCGCCGCATCCGGGTGTGTCGGGTATGTTCGGCGATCGGCCGAATGTTGTGGGTGATCCGAACCAGGGTGCTCCGCACAAAGTTTCGCAGTGGGTGAGCCGTTCGGCATTTCAGCGGCTGGACCCGGTCGCCAATGCCGGGCAGTTCGGGAATGAACAGCGGAACAGTGTGGACGGGCCGGCGTTCGGGAGCCTGGATGCGTCGCTCGACAAGAGTTTTGCGGTGGGGGAAAAGACGCGGCTGCAGTTTCGTGCGGAGGCTTTCAACGTGACGAATCATGCCAACTTCATTCTGCCGGTCGATGACATCAATTCGCCGGTGTTCGGACAGATTACGGAAGCGCAGCCGCCACGGATCCTGCAGTTTGCTTTGAAGATACAGCGGTGAGTTGATTACGAGGCTTGAGCGATCTCCATGATCCAACCTGGCTGACGCAATGCCTGGCAAGTATGAGGGCCTGGAACGCCGACTTATTTGCCGATCCCACTCAAGCTGCGAGCATTTTGAGCACCCATCCGGCGAGTGCGGCTCCGATGGCGGGCCCGGCGATGGGTACCCAGGCATAGGGCCAGTCGGAGTTGGTTTTTCCGGGGATGGGCAGGAGCGCGTGGGCGATGCGGGGACCGAAGTCGCGGGCTGGATTGATGGCGTATCCGGTGGTGCCGCCGAGTGAGAGGCCGATGCCCCAGACCAGGCAGCCCACCAGGAAGGGTGAGAGGCCGGCGGCGGCGCCGGTGGTGAGGACCAGCTTTGACCCGGTGGCGCCGACGACGAGGACCAGCACGAAGGTGGCGATGGCTTCCGACAAAAGGTTTGCCGGATAGTTGCGGATGGCCGGCGAGGTGCAGAAGACGCCGCGCTTTACGTCGGCGTCTTCGGTCACGCTCCAGTGAGGCAGATAGAAGAGCCATACCAGGACTGCACCGCAGAAGCCGCCGGCGAACTGGGCGATGGCATAGGTCGGGAGCTTGGAAAAGTCATGAGTCTGGATGGCCATGGCGAGGGTAATGGCCGGGTTGAGATGAGCATCGCGACTGCCGAAGAGGTTGGCTGTGAAGATTCCGCACAGGACGGCAAAGGCCCAGGCAGTGGTGATGGCGAGCCAGCCTGCGTTCTCGGCCTTGCTCTTCTTCAGAAGCACGCCGGCGACGACTCCATCGCCAAGCAGCATCATGATGAGCGTGCCCATGAACTCGCCGAGCATTGGAGAGCGCATCGAATGCAATCCTTCCTGGTACATGAACATCAAGCTGCTGTATGTGTTTCAGCTACTGGCTGCTCGCCGCGATTTGTCCTGGCGAGCGTGTACTGAGCAGCCAGCGTATTAAAGTCTGCCAGCTGCTGTTCTGTCCACGCCTGAGTGCGACCGAGTTCTTTCGCCAGTAACCTGGCTACTTCCGGGGCCATGGCAATCGCAGCATGGGCATTGAGGAAGAGTGCGCGGGTACGTCGCGCGAGTACATCCTCGACGGTCCGCGCCATTTCTTCCCGCGCTGCCCATACGACTTCGGCGGCGATGTATGGCAGGTCGGGATGCAGCTGGCTGTTCAGCTCCGGATCGCTGTCTGCGAGTTCGCGGATTTTTTCTGCGTCGGTTCCGTAGACGAGCATGCTGCCGAGGTCGGTTCGTTCGGTGTAGCCATGGATGCGCAGCTCTTCGGTCCCACACTTTGCATCGGCCAATTTGCCGAGGGTGATGGCGTGGTTGACGGCGTCTTCGGCCATGTGGCGGTAGGTGGTCCACTTGCCGCCGACGATGGTCAGCAGTCCGGAGTTGTCAATGTGGATGGTGTGATCGCGCGACAAAGCCGAGGTCTTGCTTGCATCCGATCCTGCTGCTTTTACGAGCGGGCGGATGCCGACGTAGACACTGAGCACGTCGGCGCGGCTGGGCTTGCGGCTGAGATACTGGGCTGCTGTTTCGAGCACGAACTCGATCTCTGTTTCGAAGGGCAGGGGCTCGTAGGATGGCGCGTCGATGGGCGTGTCGGTGGTACCCAGGACGGTGTGTCCATGCCACGGGATGGCAAAGAGCACACGGCCATCGCTGGTGTGCGGAACCATGATGGCGGCCTGTCCGCGGAGGAAGGAGTGGTCAAGCACCAGGTGGATGCCCTGGCTTGGCGCCACCATCGCGTGGGCTTTTGTATCTGCCATGCGGCGGATTTCGTCAGTGAAAATGCCGGTCGCGTTGACTACGACATTGGCGCCGAGGTCGAAGGTGTCGCCGGTCTCTCCATCGACGGCTACGACGCCGTTGAGGAAGCCGTCGGCGTCTTTGCGAAGCTCGGTTACGGCGCAGTAGTTGAGCACGGTGGCGCCATGGTCGGCGGCGGTTTCGATCAGCTGGATCAGGAGTCGCGCATCGTCGAACTGGCCATCGTGATAGACGACGCCGCCGCGGAGACCGTCCTGCCGCAGTGTGGGAATGAGTGCGAGTGTTTCTTCCTGCGAGAGAATTTTCGAGCGTCCGAATCCATATTTGCCGGCGAGCAGGTCATAGACTTTCATGCCGATGCCGTAGAACGGAGCTTCCCACCACGAATAATTCGGCACGATGAATTGGACATCGTGGACCAGGTGAGGCGCGTTGCGACGCAGCAGGCCGCGCTCTTTCAGGGCTTCCATGACGAGTGAGATATTGCCCTGCTCGAGATAGCGCACGCCGCCATGGACGAGCTTGGTGCTGCGGCTGGAGGTACCTTTGGCAAAGTCTTCGCGCTCCAGCAGGAGCACTGCATAACCGCGCTGTGCTGCGTCGACGGCTACACCGGCCCCGGTGGCGCCGCCGCCGATGATGATCATGTCCCATGGTTCGGTGCGCTGGCGCACCCGCTCGAGCATTGCCTCGCGATTCATGACTTCTCCTTACTTTTTTTTCCGGATGCGTCCAGTGGCGCGTTCCAACCTGTTGACCGCTGCACGGCGTCCTGCCATTTCGCCTGGCGTGCGTCCATTTCCTTTTTGTCGGCCTTTGGTTGGAAGACGGTATCGGGCTCGCGCAGTTTTGCGATCTCCTTGGTGTCGTTCCAGAATCCTACGGCCAGGCCGGCGAGGTAGGCGGCTCCCAGTGCGGTGGTCTCAAGGACTGCGGGCCGGCGTACCGGAAGCTGCAGCAGGTCTGCCTGGAACTGCATGAGCATGTCATTCGCTGCAGCGCCGCCATCGACGCGCAGTTCCTTGAATTTGGCGGTGGTGTCGCGGTCCATGGCATGCAGGACGTCAGAGACCTGGAAGGCGATACTCTCGAGAGCGGCGCGGGCGATGTGCCCGATCTGGGTGCTGCGCTGCAGGCCGATGATCATGCCGCTCGCATAGGGGTCCCAATGCGGGGCGCCGAGGCCGGTAAACGCGGGCACAAACACTACGCCCTGTGTGGAGTCGACGGCTGCTGCGATTTGTTCGACGTCCGGCGAGTCGGAGAAGAAGCGCATGTTGTCGCGCAGCCATTGCACGACGGCGCCGCCGACGAAGATGCTGCCTTCGAGCGCGTACTCCAATTTTTTCTGTGTGCTGCATACCAGTGTGGTGATGAGGCGCTCGTGCGAGAGCGTGAACTTGGTGCCGAGATTCTGGAGCAGGAAGCAGCCGGTGCCGTAGGTATTCTTGGCGTCGCCGGGCGAGACGCATAACTGGCCAAACAAGGCTGCCTGCTGGTCGCCGGCGATCCCGGCGATCTTGACTTCGCCGAGGCCGAGCGATGTGGTGACCCCACCGACGACTTCGGAAGACCACACGACTTTCGGCATCATGCTCTCAGGAATTTTGAGCAGCTTCAGGAGGTCGTTGTCCCAGCGATCGCGAACGACGTTATAGAGCATGGTGCGACTGGCGTTGGTGCGATCGGTGATATGACGCTTGCCGCTGGTGAGATTCCAGATGAGCCACGAATCGACGGTGCCGAAGGCCAGCCTGCCATTCTCTGCGTCGGCGCGCGCACCGCTTATGTTGTCAAGGATCCAGGCAATTTTGGTTGCGGAGAAATAGGGATCAATGACCAGCCCGGTCTTCTGGCGGATGGTGTCTTCCGCGCCATCCTTCGTCAACGTGCTGCAGAGGGGCGCGCCGCGACGATCCTGCCACACGATGGCGTTGTAGACGGGTTTGCCGGTTTCGCGATTCCATACGATGGTGGTTTCGCGCTGGTTGGTAATTCCGAGTGCGACGACGTCGCGGGGCCGCACCTGCGCTTTGCCGAGCACTTCGACAGCCGACGTGAGCTGCGACGTGAGAATGTCGTAGGGATCATGCTCGACCCAGCCTTTGTCGGGATAGATCTGCTTGAATTCATGCTGCGCCACGCCTACGATTTTGCCGGCATGGTTGAAGAGGATGGCGCGCGAACTGGTTGTGCCCTGGTCGAGCGAAAGTACGTGGGACATAGGCGTTTGTGATGCTCCCGTCGTCGGCACGATGCTGTTCAGCGCTGCGTGCCTCTTCAAACCGACCGCATCCGAACCTCAGGAAGACGAATCCGGAACATACTGGTCGCGACGACGATGATATCCCGCTTTGTGGGTGCCAGGCTTTTCTGTGGAGTGCTGGTTTGTCCGGCCAGGTTACTATTTGCGGCTGGAAATTATTGCTGCGCCGCGTCCTGTGCATCGGCGGCCTGGTCGCTGGAGGCGCCCTGCTGCAACTGGTCGTTGACTGCTTTCAGCAGTGCGGCGGAAGCGGCATACTCCTCTTTTGCCTTCGCTGTACTTCCGGTCCTGGCTAATTCCTGGGCACGCAGATAATGCACGCTTGCATTGCGGGGAGCGAGTGCCACGGCACGATCCAGTAACGTGAGCGCCTCGGCGTCGTGGCCATCCTGGTGGTCTATCCGGGCGAGTCCAAGTAAAGAGGTCACCAGCGTGCCATCCCGCTCAAGCGCGTGTCGGAATTGATCCTTCGCTTTCTCCGGATGTCCAGTACCGGCATACAAGGTGCCAAGATCCTCGTAGTTCGAGGCGACTTCCGGCTCCAGGGCGATGTCGCGTAGAAACTCTGCTTCGGCTTCAGGATAATTATGCTGCTGCAGATAGGTTCGACCCAGAAAGTGATGGACCATAGGCATGGTCGGATTGGCGGCGGTGGCCTCGCGAAATTCTTTCAGCGCATTCGCAAAGTTATCCTGGGCCAGCCAGGCTTTGCCGACATACAGATGAAATACCGGCTGATCCTGACCCACGGCGAGCATCTGATCGAAGGAACGTTTCTGTAACTCGGGATCTCCCGACTTACTCGCCGCAATACTGACTACATATAGATAATTGAGGTTATGGTCCTGCGACGACCATAGCTGCCGCAAGCTTGCAACAGCGTCCTTATACCGGGCGGTGAAGAAATAGCAGAGTCCGAGCAGATATTCTGCCTGCGCCGTGCTACCGGCCTGCACTGCCGCCTGCAGCGCAGGGATGGCCGCGGCAAACTGGTTCTGGCGATAGTACACGAGGCCGATGTTCAACTGCACTCCGGGCTGGCCGGGATGCAGTTCGTCCGCGCGATGCAACTCTGTCAATGCGTCGGCCCATCGCTTCTGCCGCATCAGCGTGACGCCAAGATTCACATGCGCGGCACTGGATTGTGGATCCATTGTGAGGACGGTGCGGAAGTCCTGCTCGGCCTGATGAAGGTCACCATGCTGCAAAGCGTCTGAACCCTGATGGAAGACCACGGCAGCGGACTGCTGGCACTGCGCCGCGTGACCACCACTCAAGGCGATCAGTAGCAGCCAACTTCCTTGTCGGGGCCATTTCAAGACCGCATCACTCCTCGCGTTCGAACTCTCAACGACTTTGGCTGCGGTTTCCATTCAACGCGCACGTGCAAACTTTCGCTTGACTCGCCACAGCGTTGCAATATATTTGAGGCACTTGCCTACCTATGCCGTCGGAAGCCCTGAATCACTTCGCGACACCGAGTTTTTCACTCGTGCTTTTGAGGCGCTCTCACCGTGCCCCCGAATTATCTACAGGCTTTATCCGAAATACTACCGAGGATTTTCGTCTTGATCATGCAACCGCTTGCAAAGAAGCAACTTCTCCCCTCGCCCGCTGCCATGTTCATCCGTATTCTGCTGGTTTCGCTGCTGGTGCTGCTTCCGACGCTTCGCCTTTCCGCGCAGCAATCGGGCTCGATCAACGGCAGCGTTACGGATGCCAGCGGCAGCGTCGTTTCGAACGCCACGGTGACACTGACTGACACTGCGCAGGGTACCACGCTCAATGTGACCACGAACGCGAGTGGTGAGTACGCTTTCCCGGCGCTGCAGGCCGGCACCTACAGCCTCACCGTGACGGCGCCCGGGTTTGAAAAGTATGAAGCTTCCGGCATTACTCTCCGCGTCGCCCGCACCGAACGTGTTGACGCCAAGCTGACCGTGGGCGCCGTGACCTCTGCTGTCCAGGTCACTGGCACGGAGCTTGGCGCTGTGCAGACGGAATCGCCGGAGATGTCGTTCACCATCACTGGCAAGCAGATCACGCAGCTTGTCCTCAATGGCCGCAACTTCAGCCAGCTGGTGACCCTATCGCCGGGAGTGATCAATCAGACGGGGCAAGATGAAGGCGAGACGGGCGTTGCCGGCAGCGTCGCCTACAGCATCAATGGCGGACGCACCGAGTACAACAACTGGGAGCTCGATGGGTCGAGCCTGATGGACAACGGCAGCAACAGTACGCTGAATGTTTACCCGAATGTCGACGCGATTGCAGAGACCGAAGTGCTGACTTCCAATTACGGAGCGCAATACGGCCGCAATGCTTCCGGCACGGTGCAGGCGCAGACGAAATCCGGCACCGAGCATTTCCATGGCGACGTGTTTGAGTTCCTGCGCAATGACGCCTTCAATGCGCGCAACTACTTTTCGACGACCGTTCCGACTTACAAGAAACATGACTATGGCTTTACCATTGGCGGCCCGGTGTTTATTCCGAAGCTATACAAACCGGCGCAGGACAAGACTTTTTTCTTCTACTCGCAGGAATGGCGCCACGAGTTAGTGCCGGGTACCTTTTACAACACGCAGGTGCCCTCTACTGCTGAACGCACTGGCAATTTTTCTGACCTGTGTCCGGACCCGACCGGCAGCTTCGCTGGTTGTCCCACAGATCCCGCGACCGCTGCCACGAATAATGGCGTCCCTCAGTATTACCCTAACAATCAGGTCCCGATCGACCCCAACGCGCAGGCACTTCTCGTTCTAATTCCGACTGCGAACGTGGGTTCCGGAGCGTCCTCTTTCTACCAGGCTTCGCCTTCGCAGCTCACCACGAACCGTGAAGAACTCTTCCGCATCGATCACGTTGTGAACGACAAGCTGCGCGGCTTCTATCGCTTTATCTATGACTCGTGGGCCACCTCGCAAAGCTCGCCCACTTTCCAGACCAATTCCTT
>CAZZVA010000030.1:0-19656 GCA_964657345.1 uncultured Acetobacteraceae bacterium
ATGTCACTTGAACAACACTCCTGCTTCATCATAACTGCACCACCTTTGCGTCATCGTAAAAGAGGAGCTTTCAGTATGAGATCGAGACTACCGATGGTGCTCACCATGGGTCTTGCACTGGTTACCAGCGTGGCCGCGCAGCGCACCATCCTTGGGCAGGAGAACTATCTCGGCTTCGATCGCAACGACTATCCCGGCGATGCCAGTCTTGAAGCCCTGCGCAAGACCTTCTGGTACACGGGCTTCTGGCTCAACAATCCTCCGGGCGAATCCACAAATACCTGGACAGGAAAAAGGCCGTTGTTGCTGCAGCATCGCTTTGGTTTTCTGGTGCTCTTTAACGGGCGCATGGAAGCAGCCTTGAAGGGCCAAGACGCCTCGGCCCTCGGGACTGCCGATGGCAAAGCCGCCGTGGCGGCAGCCCGCAAGGAAGGTTTCCCGCGCAATGTCCTGATTTTCCTGGACCAGGAGGAAGGTGGCCGACTGCTTCCAGAGCAATCCGCGTACATCTTCGCCTGGGCCGCAGCCGTGCATACCGCCGGAGATCGTGCGGGTGTCTATTGCTCCGGCATCGATGTGCCTGACGGAAGCAGTACCATCAGCACGGCTGGCGATATCCTAGCTCGGGCGAAGGCCCGGGACGAGAGCATCGCTTTATGGGTCGCCAAGGATGCATGCCCACCATCCAACGGATGCGCAAGAACCAGCCAGGGTCCGGACGAGAGCGGCATCCCTGCGGCAGTTGCCTGGCAGTACGCGCTCTCTCCGAGGCGTGCACAATTCAGTGCGGGCTGCCTCAGGAACGCTGCCGCCGACGGCAACTGCTACGCGCCCGGATTGCCGCCGGGCCCTTCCACGTTCATAGACATGAACACCGCGCGTACTCCCGACCCTTCCGGTGGAATGAAGTAGCGGCAACCGCGACAAAGAAATGCAGTGGAGACCAACCCGGATAAACGTATGATGTTCACACTCCACCGTCATGCAGTTCGATAACACACCAGCGATTGCGATCCGCACGCCTACCCTCTGGCAGTCCGTGCGCGAGGCCCTCCGCGGCAGTCACCAGGATTACACTGCCGGGAGCCTCAATCGCTCCATCCTGCTGCTGGCCATCCCCATGGTCCTCGAGATGGTTCTTGAGTCGCTCTTCGCCGTCGTGGACGTGTTCTTCGTCAGCCGCCTCGGCGCAAATGCAATAGCAACCGTCGGGCTCACCGAATCCGTACTAACGCTGGTCTTTGCCGTTGGCATGGGCCTGGGCATGTCGACCACGGCCATGGTCGCGAGACGCATCGGCGAGAAAGATCAGGATGGCGCGGCGATTGCCGCCGTACAGGCAATCATCCTCGGTTTGACCGCTGCGTTGGTCATGGGCGTTCCATTTTTCATCTTCGCGCCGAAGCTGCTCGCCTTAATGGGCGCGTCTCCAGAGATCATCGCATCCGGCGTCAACTACACCCGCATCGCGCTGGGAGGATCCGGCGTTGTCCTGCTGCTTTTCCTCAACAACGCTATCTTCCGCGGTGCGGGTGATGCCGCCATCGCGATGCGCTTGTTGTGGGTCTCAAACATCCTCAACCTGGTCCTCGACCCTTGCCTCATCTTTGGCCTGGGACCCTTTCCGAAGATGGGCGTCACGGGCGCCGCGCTGGCAACCTTCAGCGGCCGCAGTATCGGCGTCCTGTACCAGTTCTACCGGCTTAGCAAAGGCACCGAGCGGCTCCACATCCTCGCACGCCACATGCGTCTGCAAGCTGATGTCTTGTGGCGGCTCATCCGTGTATCGATCACCGGCATCCTGCAGTTCCTCATCGGCCAGGCAAGCTGGCTGGGACTGGTGCGCATCGTCAGCCTTTTCGGCGCTCCGGCGCTGGCGAGCTACACCATCGCCATCCGGATCGTCATCTTCTACATTCTGCCATCGTGGGGCTTGAGCAATGCTGCGGCTACCCTGGTCGGACAGAACCTGGGTGCCGGCCATCCTGAACGAGCGCGACAGGCGGTACTGCGCACAGGACTATGGAACCTCATCTTTCTCGGATCGGTAGGAGTCGTTTTCCTGATCTTCGCTCCATGGGTCATTCACCTGTTTACGCAGGACCCGTCTGTCGTTCCCATCGCCGTGAACTGCCTGCGCATCTTCAGCTGCGGCAACATGGCTTTCGCCTACGGTATGGTGTTGCTGCAGGCATTCAACGGAGCCGGCGACACCCTTACTCCCACGTATGTGAACCTCTTCGGCTTCTGGATCGTCGAGATCCCTCTTGCCTGGTGGCTCGCAATGCATACACGGCTGCACGTGAATGGCGTATTCCTCTCTGTCGTAGTCGCCCAGACAATTATTGTGTTGATCAGCTTGGTGCTCTTCCGGCAGGGAAGATGGGCGAAACAACGGATCTAGTCAACTGCCCCCTGCATTTACTTGTCATTTCGGCCAGAGGGCTTCAGCCCGCGAGGCACACGCTATCCAACTTGATGCATTCCCCAACCATCTGCCTCCTCGCTAACGAATTCGCCGATAATACCTATGTGGCCGCACCGACGAACCTGACCCGCATCGATGAGTATCTTGTCTACCTGCGCGTCGAAAAAGGCCTCCGTCCGCTCACCTGCGAAGCCTACCGTGCCGATCTGCTGATGTTCGCGGAATATCTCGAAAGCGCCACGAAGCCCGCGCTGCACGAGGCACGCCAGCAGGAGGTTTCCGGATTCCTTGAGCACCTCAGAACCCATGATCGAAACTCCCGCTCCATCGCCCGCAAGCTGTCATGCCTGCGCGGGCTCTATCGCTGGCTCCTGCTAGACAAGCGCATACAACACGATCCGACTGTGAACATGGAGTCACCGAAAAGCTGGAAGGTCCTGCCCAAGTCCCTTGCCGAGTCCGAGGTGAAGGCCATGCTCGACATCTCGGCAGCCACAGCAAGCCAGGCCGCATCCAGTCCGAGCGCCCTGCGCGACACAGCCATACTGGAAGTTCTGTACGCCGGCGGTATCCGCGTCTCCGAGTTGACGAGTCTGCAGATCGAAGACTTTGCACACGACGCCGGTCGCATCCTTGTACGAGGCAAAGGGGACAAGGAACGCCTCGTTCCTTTGGGCCGATCCGCAGTCGAAGCACTGTCCGTTTATCTGCAGCATGGCCGGCCGCTATTATCCCGATCCGACCGGAGCACCATCTTCCTTTCGCAGCGAGGCAGGCCTCTTACCCGCGGCTGGATATGGACGCTGGTGAAGCGCGCTGATGCCACGGCAAGCCCGCATCGCCTGCGTCACAGCTGCGCCACGCACATGGTGGAGCACGGGGCGGATCTGCGCACCGTGCAGACTCTCCTAGGCCACGCCGACATCGGCACCACGCAGGTGTATACCCACGTGGCGCTCACCCGTCTCAAGGAAGTCCACCGCCGTCATCACCCACGCGCCCGGACCTCCCCGGGCATTGCGGCAGCCGAGTGACTGTGAAACCGCAACTCGGTTTGCTGGTAGATGGCTTCCTCTCCATGCTGGTCAACGAGCGCGGAGCCTCTCGACACACCATCCGTGCCTATACTCGCGAACTGGCATCCTTCCTCAGCTTTATTCAGAGTCGGGGGAAGACGCTGCCATCCGAGGTGGACCACACATTGATACGGTCCTATCTCGGAACCCTGCTGGTCGCGTCAGGCAAGCGTGGCTTGTCCAAGGCTTCCACGGCGCGCGCCCTCGCCGCTATCCGCTCCTGGTACAAGTGGCTGGCTAAGATGGGTCACGTCGATCAGAATCCAGCCCGTCTTGTCGCAACACCAAAACTGCCGAAACACCTGCCGCGCGTACCGACGATCGAGCAGATGAACCGCGTCGCCGACGGTCTGCAGAAGTCAGGCCCAGCGAGCCAGCCAGCCTCGACCTGGCCGGAGCGCGACCGCGTCATCTTTGAACTCCTGTACGGTTGCGGTATCCGCAACGCCGAACTGTGCGGCATCAATCTCCCGGACATTGAGTGGGCGAACGAGGCTGTCCGTATCCGCGGCAAGGGAAACAAGGAGCGCTATGTGCCGCTTGGCGAAGCCGCCGTGATCGCCCTGCGCGGCTATCTTCCCCAACGTGAACAGCGGCTTCAGTCCATTGGTAAGGACACATCGGCACTCCTGATTGATGCACGGGTGAAAGGGGATGCTTCGCATCAGGTTCGGCTCACCACCCGAAGCGTAGGGCGCATCATAAAGCGGCTCGCGATCTATCATGGAATGCCGACAGAGACGCATCCCCACACCCTGCGCCATGCTTTTGGGACGCACATGCTGGAAGAAGGCGCGGATCTGCGGGCCATCCAGGAAATGCTGGGCCATGAGCGCCTGTCCACCACGGAGCGATACACGCAATTGACCTCGAATCAAGTCACTCGGGTTTATGACAAGACCCATCCCCGGGCCCGGTGACCATCCGGTGAATCGCGATCTTGACTCTCCCGGCAGCCGTGACTCGCGTAAAATAGACGTTGCACGTCAAACGCCCGGTAACTGGTAAGGATTCCCCTTGATCGGTAGTACTCTCACCAAGATTTTCGGCACCAGCAATGAGCGCGTCGTGAAGCGCCTTATGCCGACGGTAGCAGCCATCAGCGAGCTTGAACCCGCGATGCAGGCGCTCTCGCATGCTGACCTGCGCAATAAAACGGCAGAGTTCCGCAAGCGCATCGCTGCCCGCCTGGAAGGTATCAGCAGCACTCCTGATCCATCGGACGATAATCGCTCCCCAGATAAAGAAACAAAGGACGCACGCAGGCAGGCGGAGAAGGAAGTCCTGGACGAGCTTCTTCCCGAGGCCTTCGCAGTCGTGCGCGAGGCGGGCCGCCGCATTCTCGGCATGCGCCACTTCGACGTCCAACTACTGGGCGGAATGGTGCTGCACCAGGGCAAGATCGCTGAAATGCGGACCGGTGAAGGTAAAACGCTGGTTGCCACCCTTGCCTGCTACCTGAACGCGCTCGCAGGCCACGGTGTTCACGTCGTGACCGTGAACGACTACCTGGCCAAGCGCGATGCCGAGTGGATGGGCAAAATCTACGAATATCTCGGGCTGACCGTCGGAGTCATCGTTCACGATCTTGACGATGCGCAGCGGCGCGCAGCCTATGCGGCCGACATCACATACGGGACCAACAACGAATTTGGCTTCGATTATCTGCGCGACAACATGAAGTTCGAAATCTCTGAGTGCGTGCAGCGCGGCCACTATTTTTCCATCGTGGACGAAGTCGACTCGATCCTGATCGACGAAGCGAGAACGCCGCTCATTATCAGTGGTCCGACCGATCAAACCACCGACAAATACGCGCGCGTGAACCGCATCATTCCTTCCCTTGAGCTTGGCGAAGAGATCACCCAGGGTGAAGACAAGATTCTCACCGGCGATTATGTCGTGGACGAAAAGCACAAGACCATTACCGTCACCGATGAAGGCTGGGAAAAGGTCGAGCAGCTTCTCGGCATCGGCAACATTGCCGAGGTTGAGAACTGGGAACTCAAGCATCACGTCGAGGTCGCTATCAAGGCGCACAGCCTCTACCGTGGCGACGTCCAGTATGTCGTCAAGGAAGGTGAAGTCATCATTGTCGACGAGTTTACCGGCCGTCTCATGCCGGGACGTCGCTGGTCCGATGGCCTGCACCAGGCAATCGAGGCCAAGGAAGGCGTCAACATCCGCCGCGAAGACCAGACCCTTGCGACCATCACCTTTCAGAACTATTTCCGTCTCTACAACAAGCTCTCCGGCATGACTGGTACAGCCGAAACGGAAGCCACGGAATTCGACAAGATCTACAAACTCGACATCGTGGTCGTGCCGACCAACCGGCAGATGTGCCGGATCGAGTATCAGGATGTCGTCTTCCGGACCGCGAAAGAAAAGTACTTCGCCGTAGCAGACGAGATCAGCCGGCTGCACGAGAACAAGCAGCCGGTCCTGGTCGGCACCACCTCGATTGAAAAGTCCGAACTGCTCTCGTCGATCCTGTTGAGCAAGGGCGTCAAGCACGTCGTTCTGAATGCCAAGTACCACGAGCGCGAAGCCGAGATTGTCGCCCAGGCCGGTCGTCTCGGCATGGTGACGATCGCCACCAACATGGCGGGTCGCGGAACCGACATTCTGCTTGGCGGTAATGCCGAGTTTGTCGCCAAGCAGGACCTGCTCAAGCGCGGTCTCGCGCGTGCCGTCAGTGCAGCAGAAGGAACTATCTCGCCCATGGCCGGGCCCGGCATGATGCGCTTCTACTACCAGGGGCAGGAGTTCGAGACCATGCAGGAGCACTGGGATCGGACCTTCGCTGTACACCAGGCCAACACCAGCCGTGAACGGGAAGAGGTACTTGCCTCCGGTGGACTCCACATCATCGGGACGGAACGCCACGAATCCCGCCGCGTCGATAACCAGCTGCGCGGTCGAGCAGGCCGGCAGGGTGACCCCGGTGCCTCGCGCTTCTATCTGTCTCTCGAAGATGACCTGATGCGCATCTTCGCCAAGGAATGGGTCTCCACCCTGCTTCAGCGTCTCGGCATGGAAGAAGGCGTGCCGATCGAATCGAAGATGATCACCAGTCGTATCGAAGCCGCGCAGAAAGCCGTCGAAGCGCAGAACTTCGAAGCCCGGAAGCACCTGCTCGAGTACGACGACGTGATGAACAAGCAGCGTGAGGCAGTCTACGGCACCCGTCATCAATTGCTTGAAGGGTTGGATCAGAAAGAACTCATTCTGGAAGACTACGTCGCCAACATCCTTAGTGCACAAATGGAGCAGTTCGCTCCCGAAGCCAAGCATCCGGATCAATGGGACATGGCCTCTCTCGGCACAAATCTGAAAGAACAGTTCGGCCTCGATCTTGAGAACGAAGACATCCAGGTCGACCAGTTGAATCGACATGATCTCGGGGAAACTCTATTCGCGCGGCTCAAGGCCAAGTACGAGTTGAAAGAGTTGATCCTCGGTTCACAGGCCATGCGATTCCATGAACGCATGATCATGCTCAGCGTTCTTGACGGCTTATGGAAAGATCATCTGCTGAACATGGACCATCTCAAGGAAGGCATTGGCCTCCGCGGATACGGTCAGCAGGATCCGCTGGTCGCGTACAAGAAAGAATCCTTTGACATGTTTGAAGCGATGATGACCCGCTTCCAGGAAGATACTGTTCGCTATCTCTTCCTGATGCAGATCGTCGGGCCGGACGGTCAGCCGATTACGCAGGTCCCGCAGCACGTGCTGGATGCCCAGGACCTAAGCGCCGCAACACCCGAACTGGAGTCTTCGCAGACCATTGCGGGGGCTCTGGGTGCGGGTGCTGCCGCGCCTGTCCTCTCAAACGGCAACGGCTCTCATGGTCAGCCGCCGGTCGAGCAGGCGCCGCAGCGAAAAGAATCGCAGCCGGTCTCGATCCCGGTGCATGCGCCTTCTACGACGATCGATGCAATCGAGCGCGACTTCATGAAAAAGAAGGAACGTGAGTTGCAGACTGCCCGCTCTGCCGGTGCCGCGGATACCGCTGCAAACGGCAGCTCGACGCCACGCCGTGCCGGCGAAAAGGTCGGTCCGAACGCACCCTGCCCCTGCGGTTCCGGCAAGAAATACAAGAAGTGCCACGGCGCCTAGCCGCTGGTCGCCTACAGTGGCTTGACTTCCTCAAATGTCATGTTCTCGGCAGCACTACCCGTATCCACTTTCCACTTTTCAAACAGCCGCCCGTAGCTCAGCGTGATGACATCTGCCGGAGCCACTTCAAGTGCGGCCAGCTTCGCATCGATCCACTCCATAGGTCCTTCTAACTCGGCAAACAAGCCGATAGGCGTTTCATCGATAACGCAGTGTCCTGCTGCGTCTGCATATTCGCTGCGCCATTTTTCGTAGCTGAACGTCGGTTGAAAACCCAGTTGCGTGAAGATGGTCGCTATCGCAGTGCCATCGTCCACAACCGTTTCGGTCTCGATGCGCTGCTTATGTTTTTCCGGCTGAACATTGCCCGCAGCAGTGGGCTGGCTGTCCGGCATTCGCTTATGCGTCACCACCCACTGGTCGCCGTACTGTCGCACCCGCAGGATCTGATGCTGTGCACGCAAACGCCGGTCTGGGGTATCGTAAAGCGTGTTGCGTTCAAACGTGCTGGGAGTGAGTAATCTGAAGCCCGAATTAAGCAACTTCTGCTCCAGTTGCGCACGATCGCGTACGCAGATCTTTACCTCGGTCTCGAGCGCTTGCATGTTCACAAGTTTAGAGTATTTTCCTGTCTGCGCCACCACTTCTCAGCAGCCTCAGCCATGACGTCCACTCTCCTGCTTTCTGTCGACCCCTATAACATCAACAGTCCTGCCTCGCAGGCGTCTCTGAAGGCGGCGGCTGCCATCCTGCGCACGGGGGGAATCGTTGCTTTTCCCACCGAAACCGTCTACGGACTTGGAGCCAATGCCCTTGATGCTGCCGCCGTAGATCGTATCTTCGAAGCAAAGAAGCGGCCGGCCTGGGATCCACTGATCGTCCACATCGCCGAGCTGGATATTCTGCAGAAGCTGGTGCTCGATGTATCCGCCGTCAACAGCAAGCTCATGGCCGCCTTCTGGCCTGGTGCTTTGACCCTGCTCCTCCCAAAGCAGGAAACCGTACCTGCAAACGTGACTGCCGGCCGAGCTACCATCGGCGTGAGAATGCCTTCGCACCCGGTCGCCCGGGAGCTGTTGCGTATAGCCGGCATTCCCATTGCTGCACCGAGCGCCAATTCATTTTCGAAAATCAGTCCCACCACTGCGCAGCATGTTCTGGAAGACCTTGACGGCCGGATCGATGCAGTCGTGGATGGCGGTGCGACCAGCCTTGGTCTCGAATCCACCGTGATGGATGCAAATGCATCGCCGGCGATTGTCTATCGTCCCGGGATGATCTCGATCGAACAATTGCGCCTTCATCTTCCGGATGTCATCGCGTATACCCAAGAACTCGCCAGCACTCCTCGGCAGGCGCAACCTTCACCAGGCATCGGCGAGAGGCATTATGCTCCACAGGCAGAATTGATCGTGGTAGCCGCCGAACAGTTCGATTCAGCTCTCGATCAAGCACGGCAACAGCCAGGCGCCACCGGCGTTTTGCTGCCACAGGATTGGAAGGTAGCACCAGGAGCTTCTTTGCAGATCTTCGATTGGGGTTCATGGACCGATCACGAGAGCCTCGCACGAAACCTGTACGCCGGCCTGCGCGACCTGGATCGCCGCGGCGTCCAGCGAATCCTCTGTCCGCGTCCCTCCAGCGAGGGAGTCGGTTCAGCCTTGTGCGATCGCCTTCAGAAAGCCGCCAGGCCACACCCTTAAGTACAGGCACTTCAGTGTGAGTTTTCGCCGGCCTTGTACAGATACTTGATGCAGGATTTGTAAATCAGTGTTCTCGCGTCGTTCCGGATCTTGATCGAGTTGCGGTCGTACCACTCGATGATTCCTTCGACTTTCTCCCCATCGCTCAGAACGAAACACATCAGTGTCTGCGCCTGCACCTGTTTCTGAAAGTAGAAGGCTTCTGCATGCGAACTGTCATGTCCGGCAGCCGCAATGGCATGGTCTTCAAGCGCCTGATGCGCCATGAGCGCGGGCTCGCCGCGTCTCGAGAAGTTCCGCCGGACAGTGGATTCGGGCAGCGTCGGCCGCACCAGTTTGCGCGGCCCGAGTGGAGGTACAACAGGCGGTGCCGGCACCGGTGGTGAAGAACGTCGCTCACCCTCTTGCCCGAGCGGCCGGGGAGGAAGTACAGACGAATTGGCCATGATCCCCACTGGTCTTTCCTGACCGGTTGAGCCTTTGATCTTCCAGCATTTACGAGACAAGCCTCCCCTTGGAACGAGGATGCGCTGGATTTCGCTTTATGGATGGCTTCTGGCGACCATACTAATCAAGAGTGAGCGCAGGGGCAATCACCTTCGTGGGATTACGAGAACGAGTGTTCTTATGTTTGTTATCAGCCTCGGGTCAGGCCTGCGGCGAAGCTGTCGAGCGCGAGCGATCGGAGCAGGTTGCGCCGCATGCCGGACTCAACCTGGTCGAGACCACGGGAGGCGGCTTCAATCCACTCCATGGAGATACTCGAAGCAAGTCGCTCCAGCTCTGGAAGTATGTCGATGTTGCGCACCAGTCCCGGCACGCCAGAATGCAACATCAGCAGGTCCTCAAGCAGGGAAGACAGCGTTCGCAGCATTGACACAGTTTTTTCCGCACCTTCCGCGCCCGCCCGGAAAGTTTCTGTCATCTTGAACAGCGCCGAATGGTCGGACTCAACAAACGCGTGCCGCAGAAGCAGGAGAGCATCCTGCCGATTGACAAGGTAGGTAGGAAGATCCAGAGTCAGCGCTCGACCTACAGTGCCTTCAGCAAGCCGCGCCAGCAGTGCTCGCTGTCGAGCCTGCAGCTCCGGCCGTCGCTCAGCAACCAGTGTTTCGATTTCAGCAGGGGGAAGAGCGCCCAGCCGAAATGTAGCTGCCCGGGAGCGGATCGTCGGCAGCAACTCGCTGGGATTCTCCGCCAGAAGAACAATCATGGCATGTTCCGGCGGCTCCTCCAGTACCTTCAACAGAGAGTTGGCGGCCTCTTTCATAAAGGCGGCTGCGGTAAAAATATAAATCGCCCGCCTCGCTTCAGCAGGCACGCGGTACACACCCCGGATCAACGATCGCACCTGTCCCAGCTTGATCAGCAACTGCGGCGGGTCAGGCGGAATGATCAACAGGTCAGGATGCGGCTGGATAAGAATTCGCGTGTCTTTCTTATCGACATCGCGCATCTCCTCGCGCGCTGCCACCGCTTCTGCTACGCGGTCCTCAAGCGGGAAGGCAGATGCTGCCCTGCTGCAGTAGCTGCAGATCCCGCAGAAGTCGGGCAGGCCATCTGAGACGGGTTTCGAAAGACAGTTCACTGTACGCGCCAGCATCAACGCAAGCGTGTATTTTCCGGCACCGCGAGGTCCGCTCAGAATGATCGCCTGCGGGAGCCGGCCGGCCGCGACGGCTTCGCGCAAATGACGAACAGTCCCGGCATTGCCTAGAAAATCACGGTAGCTCACAGCAAGAGAGTAGCAGGACTCTGCATCAGGCGAATGCGGACGTCAGATTCGAGTAAAAGCTCAGGGGTTTGGAACAACGGTCACGGTTACAAAGGCATTGCTGTCGGCAAGTCCTGCGATGCCACTCACTTGAACCTGCCTGGTCGATGCGGGTGACCCCGGAGCAGCTGTCAGCGTGATTGTGGATTGAGTGCCGGTAGCAATTGTTGGAGAGGCAGGCGAGTACGACACACCCGACGGCAGGTTGTAGATGATCACCGTCGCTGTGCTCGCGGCATTGCTGGTGCTCGTCGACGCAATATTGAGGGCGGCAGTTCCACCCGGAACAATAGTGATAGTGCTGGGACCGGCCGTCAGGTTGAAGCCATTGATGGTAGGTGCGCTGCAGCCTGTCATTGTCACCAACGACAGGGCGCCCGCCAGCCAAAGTGCACGTGAAGCTTCCAACATGAGACCACTCCTCGGAAATTCGATCGCTGCGGCATCGCGGTTGAACTCCACCGTCCTGTCCTGTTTAGCCGCAGTCTGCGACTTTAGGATGCCAGAACTAGTTCTCACATCCGGAATAGATTATTTATATAACGCCAAAGTGGTAAACATTCCCGGATTGAGTGACTAACCTCCAGCATCAGAACCGAAAGACGGATGGGAGAGGCCATGGCCAAAGTATCAAAGTCCGACCCCGGACAGTACACAAAGCCGGAGTTGCGAGACTCGATCAAGAAGAAGGTGACCGCAGGGGAGAAAGGTGGAAAACCCGGTCAATGGAGCGCCCGCAAGGCACAGCTTGTCACCAACGAGTACAAGGCGGCCGGCGGTGGATTCAAGAAGAAGAAGACCGTACCGCAAAAAAGCCTCGAAGCCTGGGGCGATGAGAAATGGACGACTGCCGATGGCAAGAAGGCTGATCGGAAAGGCGGCACGACCCGCTATCTTCCGGAGAAAGCATGGGACAAACTCTCTGCGGACGAGAAAACCGCTACCAACGACAAGAAACAGCGAGGATCGAGGAGCGGAAAGCAGTTTGTCAGCAATACTCCAGCCGCAGCGAAAGCGCGCAAATCCGCCCGCAAGACTGCTCCCGCACGTACGCCACCGAGTGCGAAGAAAGTATCAACCATCAGCAGGAAGCGACCGACCAGCAAAACTGATGCCTGAAATCCTCCTGCTGACGGCTATGGTTCGTCCTGGTAGATGGACACCTGGGCCTTGCCGCCTTCCGCCATGCGGGCGCGATACATGCCGGGCGTGTTGAAGCTCCAGGCAAGCTGGCCGTCCGCCGTCAGCGCGATGACTCCGCCATCCCCGTGGATAGCAGGGAGCTGCCGATGGATCACGTCGTCCACTGCGTTCTGGAGGCGCATGTTCTTGTATTGGACGAGGGCGCAAACCTCCCGGGCTACCGTCAGCCGGATAAAGTACTCCCCGGCTCCGGTCGCGGACACGGCACACGATTGATTCGAAGCATAGGTGCCGGCGCCAATAATCGGAGAGTCACCAACGCGGCCATACTGCTTCGCCTGGATACCCCCGGTGGATGTTCCTGCCGCGATATCTCCATTTCGATCAAGAGCGACGACCCCGACAGTCCCGTACTTATGGGCGTCGGGTTGCTCGGCCAGTGCGGTAGGGCTGCCGGCAGGAGGAAGGTTGGCCGGTCTCACCGGAAGCGGCTTACCTTCCTGCTGCAACTGTTTTACCAGGCTGTCCCATCGACGTTCGGTGAAGAAATAGCTGGGATCCACCATCTCGAGCCCGCTGGCAGCTGCAAAGCTGTCCGCGCCTGGCCCGATCAGCATCACGTGGGGCGATTTCTCCATCACTGTCCGCGCCAGTGTGATCGGATTCTTCGTACGGGTCACCCCGGCGACAGATCCCGCTTTAAGCGAGGCTCCATCCATAATCGCGGCGTCCAGTTCGTTGCGGCCGTCAGCCGTGAAGACGGCTCCCTTGCCGGCATTGAAAAGCGGGTCATCCTCAAGAAAGCGGATCGAAGCTTCAACAGCGTCCAGGCTCGACCCTCCCTTGTCCAGGACCTCCGCACCACGATGAAGCGCTGCCGCCATCGAAGCCCGATATGCAGCTTCAGTCTTCGCGTCCATGGTTTTGCGCTCAATGACCCCGGCGCCTCCATGCACAACAATGGCCCAGTGGTGAGCCCTGGCTGTCTGCGACCGCAAGGGGAGGGCAGCGGTCAAGGTGATCATCGTGATAGCCAGCAGCCAGCGCATACGCGGTTCCTCCATCCAGGTTCGCCCTGTCTCATCTGCGGTAGACGACGCCATCCTTCATCACGAATCGAACCTGCTTCAACACACTGATGTCTGTGAGAGGATTGCCCGCGACACCGACAATATCCGCATAATAGCCCTGCTTCAGCGAACCGATCTGCCCCGCCCAGTCCAGCAGTTGGGCTCCATTCAGCAGGTCTGCCTGCAACGCAGCCAGTGGCGTCATCCCGTACTCCACCATCAATTCAAGTTCTCGTGCCTGCGTGCCGTGGGGGAAGGGGCCGACGTCCGAGCCCATCGCTATCGGTACTCTCGCTGCAAGCTGCCGCCGGAACTGCTCTGCATGGAATGCCTGAAGCTTCCGTTCCCTTGCAGCGTCCGCAGCAGTCGCAGCATGATCAGCAAAGTATTCCGAGATGGCAAAGGTCGGCACCGCAAAGATGTGCTTTTCGCGCATCTGCTTCATGGTCTCTTCGCTCAGCTGGTAAGCGTGATCGACCGATGCGACTCCGGCCTGGACTGCATACGAGGCACCCGGCTCACCGGTGCAATGGACGGCTACCCGTGTATGCTGTCGGGCAGCTTCGGTGATCGCTGCCGAAAGTTCTGCCTCGTTGTATTGCCAGGTGGTAGTAAATCGACCATCGCGCTCTTCATCTTTGCCGGTCTCATAAATCTTGATGAAGTCTGCGCCTTCCTTGAGTTGTTCCCGTATGACGGCAACGAGCTGATCCGCATTCTCGGCGTAGGTCGCATTGCCCAGAACGTGCTGCTCCGGATTGAAGTTGATGGCGTCTTCGTGGCCGCCAAGCACGCTGATGGCATTGCCACTGATTCGCATGCGCGGCCCGGGAATCAGCCCCTGGTTGATGGCATCCCGCACCGCCGTGTCCGCTGAGCCCGCACCCTCTGTGCCCATGTCGCGTTCAGCAGTAAATCCTGCCATCAGATCATCGCGCGCAGCCAGCGAAGCCAGGATGGTGCGCTCTGGTACAGACTCTTTTACGGTCTGCAATTCCTCATCGCCGGGGTGAAGGAAGAGATGCACGTGCGCATCAATCAGACCGGGCATGAGAGTCAGGTCACCGAGGTCTATGACGGAGGTGCCCGGTGGATGCGGGACGCTCGAGCCAACCTGCTGAATGCGGGAACCGCTCACCAGGATTTCACCCGGCGAAACAAGTTCGCCGCTTTCGATCACCAGAAGATGGGCTGCTCGAAGAACAGTCGGCTGTGTTTGTGCCTGCACAAACGGGAGCACAAGCCACAGCCCGAGGAAGAGAACCGGTTGGTACCGTCGAGATCGCATGCGATGTGAGCGATGGTATCACCGGGCTTTCACACGATGATCGGGGTGAACAGAAGCTTAGTGGTTCGCAGTGGCCTTCTGCGAATCCTTGGCTGCTTTGTCCTGGGCATCCATGGCTTTCTGCTGCTGTTTGGCCGCATTGGCTTTCGCTTTGTCGGCCTTCTGGTTCGCCTTCAGTTGCTTCTTCTGCGCCTTCTCCTGCTTCTTCTGTGAATCTGTTTGAGACGACGATGCTGCAGGAGTCGAACTATCCTGCATGGCGAAAGCAGGCACGGCAGTCAGCAGTGTAGCGAGCAACAAAGCAGCCATCGTAGAACGAAGAATTTTCATGATTCACCCTCTTGAGAAAACTACCTGGCTACTCTGATGCCGCGGTGAAAGTCAGGGATTCAGCCTCAGCGCGCATGAAGGTGCATGAAAATCGGGTACTTTGGACGGAGTGTAATCTTCGGCTGCACGTGCTCGGCATTTTGGATGGGACCAGGAATCAACTCCAGCCGCCATTTCTGCGCGATTGTCGCAAGCAGCGACACCCCTTCCATCCATGCAAACGCTTCACCGATACACTGTCGCCCGCCGCCGCCGAAAGGGAAGTACGCGAAGCGGGGACGCCCGGCTTTGTTTTCAGGAGTGAAGCGCTCCGGATCAAAGCGCAGGGGATCCGGGAAATATCGCTCACTTCGCTGAAGAATGTATTGACTGAAGAAGAAGTAGGTGTCCTTCGGAAAATAATATTTGCCAAGCCGGAATGGCTCGATCGCCTGGCGACCCATCGCCCAGGCCGGCGGATACAGACGCATCGACTCCGCGAAGACCTGTTCCGTGTAACGCAGCTTCGGAACATCTTCCAGTGTCGGCAGTCGTCCATCGAGGACGGTATCCACCTCTTCGTAGAATCGTTCGGCTGACTGCGGATTTTGCGCCAGGAGCAGCCACGTCCACGTAAGCGCGTTGGCCGTCGTTTCATAGCCTGCAAGAAAGATGGTGAGAATCTCATCGCGAAGCTGCTCATCGGTCATGCCTGCCGACTCGCCGTCCACAGAGGCCTCGTCATCGCGCGACGACATCAGCATGGACAGCAGATCGCCATGGTCGACACTATCGGTCTCCATCGCCAACCTGCGATCCGCGATCATTTTGTGAACCACAGCGTCCAACCGCGCACGTGCATGTCGGAAGCGAATCAGACCCGGTATCGGCGCCCCCAGATATTTCTCCGCCTGCGGCAGTGCAATCAGCAGGTTGTACACGTCCATGATGGCGTTCACTTCGCGGTTGATCTCGCGAATCTCTGCTGTCACTTCTGTGTTGAACAGCGTTCTCGCGACGATCTCCAGCGACAGATGCATCATCTCTGCGCCGATGTCGATAGAAGCCCCGGCCGCAGCTCTCTCCGTCCACGATTCCCGCATGGAGCGGGCACTCTCCACCATGCTGTCGGCATAGGCGTGAATGCGCTGACGATGAAAAGCGGGCGCAGCAATCCGCCGCTGCCGCATATGAAATCTGCCTTCGCTCGTAATCAGACCCTCACCGAGCAGGATCTTCATGCGCCGCTGCGTCCGTTCCTTGATGAAGTATTGCGGCTGGTTGATCAAGATCTCCCGGATCATCTCTGGATCATTCAGAAACACGATATGCTGCCAGCCCAGCTTGTAATGGGAGATCGGGCCGTAGGTTTTCGCCAGGTGCTCGAAGAGCGAGATCGGATTGGAAGCCTTGAAGAAACGCCGCAGTATATAGAAAGGCAGGTTGAGTTTCAGCCCGGGAGGAAAACTGAACTCGCCTTCGTGTTCCACACCACCGAATTTCTCCACAAGGACGGCATCGGGCTCATCCTGCCGATCTTCGTTTCTGGGAGGGATCATCGTTGCCATGGTGCACGCTTTTGCAATCTATCTGGCTGCATTCCGGAATTGGTCGACTCTCTCAGTCACCAATTTCAGGATAATGCCTGCGACGCTCTCTATCCCGGCATCCTCCCTGATTGCGACCACACGCATATTGTCGCGCTCCGCTATCGTGCAATACATGTCATAGACACGCTGAAAGAAACCATCATCCAATCGCTCGAAGCGGTTCTCGTCGCTGCCGGTATTCGCGAGAATTCGATCATTTCGCATCCTCGCCCGCGCCAGAGACACGGCCAGCGGCGGCAGTAAAAGGATCGTCAGGTCCGGATGCAGATCGCCGCAGAGGGTCCGATGCAGATCGCGCACAATCTCACTGCCGAGACCACGTCCTCCACCTTGGTAGGCCTCCGTCGAATCTGTAAAGCGGTCGCAGATTACAACCTTTCCCCCGGCCAGCGCAGGCAGAATCACCTGGTGCACGCATTGAAGACGGTCTGCGAACATCAAGGCAAGCTCTGCGTGAGGCGCCGGGCTCTCGACGCGGCTATCCAGCAGCAATGCGCGAATGCGATCCCCGATAGCTGTCCCGCCGGGCTGTCGCGTAAGCACGAATGGCTTGCCGGCCGCCTGCAGCGAGCGAGCCAGCTTCTTCACCTGGGTGGATTTGCCCGAGCCGTCGAGACCCTCAAAGGTGAGAAAGAAGCCGCGCGACATGGCTGGAGTGTACCATCGCCCTATCCGTTGCATCATCATCCGGAGGACGGTTTGTCACTGGTTCGAAATCTCCTGCTCTTTTCTGCCATCGTCGCAGCATCCTCCCTGTTTGCACAGTCTTCAACTCCTCCTCCCATTCAAGTAACAGTAGATATGACAGATGCCCCGCGCAAAATCCTGCACGCCAGCCTTGAGCTGCCTGTGCATGCCGGCACCAACACTTTTGTCTATCCAGAGTGGATCCCGGGAGAGCATGGCCCCACCGGCCCCATCGACAACATGGCCGGACTGCATTTCATGGCAGCAGGCAAGGACCTTCCATGGAAGCGGGACAGTATCAATATGTTCACCTTTCGCCTCGACGTCCCCGAGGGTGTCACGAGCGTGGAAGCAAAGCTGGATTTCCTGGCTACTGCGGCAGCCTCCGGCTTCTCTGCAGGCGCATCCACAAGCGCTAATCTCGCCATGCTCAGCTGGAATGAAGTTATCCTCTATCCCGACGGCGCCAATGCCGCAGACGTGATGTTCTCCCCCGCGGTGAAGCTTCCGGAGGGCTGGCAGTTCGGCACTGCGCTCGAAAGAAAATCCGGCGGTTCCAGCGATCCCTCCTTTGGGACAGTATCCCTCGAGCAGTTGGTGGACTCACCCTTGCTTGCCGGCAGGTACTTTCGCGAAGTCCCTCTTGCTCCTGAACTTGCTCCGAAGCATTTCCTCGACCTTGCAGCCGACGGTCCCGAAGATCTGGAACTCAAGCCCCAGTCTCTTGCCGCATTCGGCAATCTCGTACGCGAGACAGGCGCTCTCTACAAATCGCGTCACTACGGCAGCTATCACTTCCTTGTGACGTTGAGCGAACAGGTCGCGCATTTCGGGCTGGAGCATCATCAATCGAGCGACGACCGCGTCCCTGAAAAAACTTTCCTCGATC
Source organism: uncultured Acetobacteraceae bacterium (assembly GCA_964657345.1). Taxonomy (GTDB): domain Bacteria; phylum Acidobacteriota; class Terriglobia; order Terriglobales; family Acidobacteriaceae. Next base: position 18,103 of record CAZZVA010000030.1, read on the forward strand.
CCGACCAGGAACTCCTTGCCGGTGATCTGCTGCCGCACGAGTTCACTCATTCATGGAATGGGAAATACCGGCGGCCGGCTGGGCTCGCCACTTCCAACTACCAGATCCCTATGAAAGGCGACCTGCTCTGGGTCTACGAAGGTCTGACCCAGTATCTCGGCGACGTACTCGCGGCACGCAGCGGAATCTGGACGCCCGACCAGTATCGCGAGAATCTCGCACTGACAGCTGCGACCATGGATGCAAGACCGGGGCGCACCTGGCGCGACCTTGAAGACACGGCTATCGCTGCGCAGACCCTTTACGGCACCGGAAGCCAGTGGGACAACTGGCGGCGCAGTGTCGACTACTATCCCGAAGGCGAGCTGGTGTGGCTGGATGTCGACACAACCATCCGCAAGTTGACCAATGGCAGAAAGAGCCTGGATGACTTCTGCGCTGCCTTCCATGGTCTCGGAGGGAACACCCCGCCTGAAGTAGTTCCTTACAGCTTAGAGGACGTGGTTGCAGGTCTGAATGCCGTCGTGCCGAATGACTGGGCGGCCTTCCTGGACGCGCGTCTGCACAGCAAGTCAGACCACGCACCACTGGACGGCCTGGCCCATGGTGGATACGTATTGAAGTATGCAGAGAAACCCACTGAATACGCGAAGGCGGAAGAAAGCGACAACAGCAACGTCAACGCCTGGTGGTCGCTCGGTATGCGCGTCGCAGACTCGGGCCACGTCTCGGACGTGCTGATAGATTCGCCTGCCTACAAGGCCGGCTTCGGACCGGCGATGACGGTCGTTGCCGTCAACGGTCGCGCGTACGCCGGGCCACTACTGAAAGATGCGATCGACCGGGCGAAAACTTCGAACGAACCCATTCAGTTCATCGTTTCAAACACCGGCTACTTCAAGGTGCTCAAGGTGGACTATCACGGTGGTGAGCGATATCCCTACCTGGAGGCGGCGAAGGGTGATAAGGATATCCTCGGAGAGATCATCAAGCCTCATGCCAGGTAGGTGTCGCCGCGGTCTGGTTTGTATGACTCAAACGCAGATCCACGACCTCTAGCTCAAGGCCGCCATACTCAGGGTGTTCGTTGTAGCGAAGGGTGTAAGCAACATCCACCATCGATCCTTCCTGCAGGCCGCACTCCGTTACCCGCTCGGCCATATTCCAGCCGAGCGCTGCAAACCTTGCCTCCTGCCCTCCGGTGGATTGCGCAAGCTGCAGCTTGATATGTCTCTCTTTCAGTATGCGTGGCGGCGCTGCCAGCTTCACCCCTTGTGCGACGAAGACCGGCTCCGGATTGCCAAGACCAGTTGGTTGCAGACGTGAAAGCGCCTTGAAGAGAACCGGAGTGATCTGGGTAAGCGGCAGGTCTGCATGGCACTGGAGCACCCGCAGGCAGCTTTCCGGCGTCAGCACTTTAGCCGCATGAGCTTCCATGCTCGATCGCAGGGTTTCAACTCGCTCCGCAGGCAGAGAAAACCCAACTGCATGCGCGTGGCCCCCGAAGCGAGTAAATAGACCCGCACAGCTCTCAAGAGCATCCAGCAGGTGAAA
>CAZZVA010000031.1:0-19527 GCA_964657345.1 uncultured Acetobacteraceae bacterium
TATCGAGCTGGATCCAGCTCGCCGCCTTCAGCTTCGCCAGTGGATCATTCGCCAGGTACGAATGCTCCCCTGCCCACCACGAACGCACCACCTGCCACGGATAACTCGCCAGGTCCGTCCGGTGAATAATCAGCACGCCGATCGCGCCCTTGCGCACTGCTTCTTCGTACTTGTAGGTCCAGCGGCCATAGTAGGTGAGCGCCTTGCCCTTGAAGAAATTCGGATCATCGGACGCCGGCTCATTCACCACGACCAGCAGGACCTTGCCCTTTACGTCCACGCCCTTGAAGTCGTCCCACTGGTACTCGGGCGCCTCAATGCCATGACCCACAAATACGATCGGCGCATCGATCGTCGCCGTTGCAGTGCCAGTCTGGTTGTTGGTCACAAAGTCATCGGCGTACTTCAGATCAATCGGGCTGCCGCTCTTCGGCACCAGCGCGAACTGTGTCTGGTCTGCCACGGTATGCACGGCATAGAACGGCACTTTCTGAAAGAATGTCCCGCCATCCCCCGCCGGCTTCACGCCATACGCCGCAAACTGGTCGGCAATATACTTTGCCGCGGCATCGCCACCGGGAGTTCCCGGATAGCGGCCCTGGTACTTGTCATCCGCCAGCTCTTTCACGGATGCCCGAATCTGTTCCGGATCGATACTCTGCGCCGCCTGCAACGCCGCCTGCGGTAAGCCCGGAATGGGCGGCACGGTTGTGTTGGCAGCCTGGTTATTCTCCGTGGGGCCGGCAACCGGTTTGCTGTTGTTGCAGCCCGCTGTCCACATTGCGGCCAACACGGTGAATGAAGCCGTGGAAACGAGCGCAGCAATGCGCAGAGAACGGGGCGTGAAAGCAGATCTCATCAATGAATATCCTGTCAATGCAGCGTAACACTGTTCAAACCTCAATCATCCGGATCAGGACGCGACCGGGTGCTCCACGTTCGACGCAAAAGCGACACCTCAGGTATGGCGAAGCTTTCCGCCCTCTTCCGCCCGCAGGACGAATTTGTCGTCTCGACCGGAGCGAAGCGCTGTGGAGAGATCTCGACGTCCCGACTCACCACCAACACTCGAACGTCGACCTATTTCTTCAAACCCAGTGCCGTCACCACGAGCGGGTCAGCCACCCGCTTGCCACTGGTATCGCTCACAATCCCGAAGCTCGCCCGATAATCCCACATATTCCAGCCAATGCCATTCGCTTCAAACGCCACCCGCATATCGTGCAGCCACTGCGCCCGCATCTGCGGATCGGCATGCTCGCGATAGACGCCGAATTCCCCACACCACACCGGCACGTGGTACTGCTCGCCCCACTTGCGAGCGAAGCTGATCTCCGCTGCGATACGTGCCGCATCCCACTTATCCAGCCCATACTCGTTCAGAAAAAACTGGCCGGCAAGATCAGGCTCCTGTCCCAGCTTCGGCGCGATATTCTCCAGTGTCGACGGATACGGAATCTGCCGCAGCGGCTTCACCTCATCCATTGTCCAGCTCGCACCCTGGTGCGTAAAAGGCATTGGTTCGTAATCGTGAAAGGTGTAGATTACGTTGCGATCCGACACGGGCTGCAGCCGCAGCAAATCTTTCAATCCCGAATAGTGCGCCGCTGTCGCAATGATCGTATGCCGCGGCGCAGCCGCCCGGATCGCCGGCACCACCTGGCCCTGGATATTCGCCCACAACCCGGCATCCGTCACCTCCGGCTCGTTCAACACCTCGAAATAAACATGCTCCGGATCACTCCCGGCATAATGCGCGGCGAACGCACTCCAGAAGTGCACGAAGTCTGCCTGCGCCTGCCGGTCGGTGCGCAGCGCCAGCTTGAAGTCGTCTTCCGGATGAATGTCGAGGACCACGTTCAGCCCGGCATCCAGCGCCTCCTTCAAAGCACCGTCCAGCAGCTTCAGATGATCGGCATTCAATCCTTTCGTAAGCGGATCACGCAGCAACGGCTGCGGGTCAATCGACAAGCGGACATGATCGAAGCCAAGCTGCCGTATCAGCTTGAAATCTTCTGCGGTGGTGTAGGTGGTCAGACGCTGTGGCGAATAGTCACGCGGCGACTGCGCGAACCACATACTTGCGTTGATGCCCCGGCGAAGATGCGTCGCGCGTGCAAAGGCCACATCCGTCGGCGAACCCTGTGCAAGCCCCGGCAGGCAACTCAGCAAACCCGCTACCATCAGAGCAATCGATCTGTATCCCAAGCAGAACCCCCTTGTGAAATGCCCACAGTAGCACGCTGTGCAAGACTTGAGGTAGCGATCGACCATGCACCCTTCCGCCCATGCCAGCCAGGTCTTCTCGGTCGTCGAATTCTCCGGCGTCGTTGTCGGAGCACTCGGCGGTGCACTCGAAGTCAAACGCAACTCCCGCTACGACTACGATGTGATCGGCCTGCTCGGCCTCGCATTTCTCTCCGCACTTGGAGGCGGAATCCTGCGCGACATGCTGCTCGGCAGCGGACCGCCGCTCGCTTTCCAGGACACCTACTACCTGCTCGACGCATTGCTGGGCGCCATTCTTGCCCTGCTGCTCATGCGGTACAGCCGCAACTTCGACGCAACGACCGGCGAAGTCAGCGGCAGTCTCCGCCGTTTCCTCATCGTCGTTGATGCCGCGGCCCTCGGCCTCTTCTCGGTAGCAGGAGCCACCCGCGCCGTCAATAACGGCCTGACCATCCTGCCGGCGCTGCTGCTCGGCGTCACCACCGCAGTCGGCGGTGGCTCCCTGCGCGATGTGTTTACCGGCCGGACTCCGCGCATCTTTGAACGCGGCGAGCCTTATGCGATTGCCTCGATCTTCGCGGTACTGGCTTTCTTCAGTTGCGAGTGGCTCCACTTCTCCCGCACTGCCTCCACCGTCGTCGCCATCGCCGCCGGCTTCCTGCTGCGCATCCTGTCGCTGCGCTACCGCTGGCGTACGCCTGGCATTCGTTAAAGTGTAGCCGGCACATCCCACGCAGCCAGCACGATCTCCTCCAGCGGCTTGCGCGTCCGCGGCGCCGTCTCCATCTTGCGGAACTGCTCCGATAACTCCGAGCCATCGCCGAGATAGCCAAGCGCCGTCACCGCGCCGATCTCGTACTCCTCGCCCACGTGGAACGCCTCCCGCGCAGCAGCCATGTCAAAGCCGCCCATCGAGTGCGTATGCAACCCCAGCGCAAACGCCTGCAGCGTGAGCAAGGCCGTCGCCGCGCCAGTGTCGTGCAGTCCGTAGCGATTCGGCGTGGCATTGTGCGCAAACTTCTTGCTCGCCACAGACAGGATCAGCACTGGCGCACTCTTCGCCCACTCCTGGTTGAACGGCACCAGTGACTCGAAGATCTTCTGGTATGTCGCGTCGCCCTTGCGGCCCACAAAGAAGCGCCACGGCTGTTCGTTATAGGAAGAGGCCGCCCATCGCGCCGCCTCAAAGACCCTCTTCAAATCCTCACCCGGAACGGCTTTGTCTGAAAAAGTACGCGGACTGCGTCGCGCGAGTATTGCCTCATCCACTGACTGACTTCCTGCTTTCACATCCACCGGCATGCCTGCCTCCATTCTGTCCTGAGTAGATTCCCACGGAGTGCCCGTCGATGCACTCAAGCAGGTTTTCCTTGAGGCATGCAACAGCGCAGTCCCCACTTGATTCCAAACGCAGGTCAGGCACCACGAGTGCCGCCGGAGGAGCAGGGTGCCAGAACCAAAAAAGCGCGAAGGCGACATTATTGAAACTCACATCCCGGCGCGCATGGACCGACTGCCCTGGAGCAAGTGGCACTGGCTGGTGATCACCGGGCTCGGCATCACGTGGGTTCTCGACGGGCTCGAAGTCACACTCGCCGGGACCGTCGGCGGCGTCCTCAAAACCAGCCTGCACATGACTGATACACAGGTTGGAGAAAGCGCGACTACCTACCTGCTCGGCGCGGTCGTGGGTGCTATTTTCTTCGGCTATGCGACCGACCGCCTTGGCCGCAAGAAACTCTTCACCATTACCCTGCTCATCTATCTCGTAGCCACGGCATGCAGCGCGCTCAGCTGGAACTTCTGGAGCTACGCGATCTTCCGCTGCATTACCGGCATGGGTATCGGCGGCGAATACTCGGCCATTAATTCGGCCATAGACGAGCTTATACCCGCGCGCGTCCGGGGCCAGGTCGATCTCTTCATCAACGCCACCTACTGGCTGGGCGCAGCTGGCGGGGCGACAGCCACCATCTTCCTGCTCAACGCAAACCTGGTTCCTGCCAATCTCGGCTGGCGGCTGGCCTTTCTCGTGGGAGCTGCCCTTGGCATCATCATCATTTTCATACGCCGCTTTATCCCCGAGAGCCCGCGCTGGCTCATGACCCACGGCCAGGAAGATGAGGCCGAGCAGACCGTCGAAGGCATCGAGAAGCAGGTGGAAGAGCAGTTTGGGCCGCTGCCTAAACCCGACAGCAAGCCGCTTCGCCTCAAGGTCCGCTTCCACACGCCGTGGAAAGAAGTCTTCGATTCCATGCTGCGGAAAAATGCCAGCCGGTCCCTGCTCGGAATCACGCTGATGGTCGCGCAGGCCTTCTTTTACAACGCCATCTTCTTCACCTACGCGCTCGTCCTCATCCGCTTCTACAACGTTCCCGCAGGTCGCACCGGCCTTTACCTGCTGCCTTTTGCGCTCGGCAACGTGCTTGGACCGCTGCTGATGGGCCGCCTGTTTGACACCGTCGGCCGCAAGCCGATGATCGTCCTCACCTATGCGGGCTCAGGCATTTTGCTCGCGATCACCGGCTGGCTCTTCGGCATGGGCGTTCTCACTGCGCGTACGCAGTCGTTGTGCTGGACTGCGATTTTCTTCGTTGCGTCATGCGCCTCCAGTGCCGCTTATCTCACGGTCAGCGAGATCTTTCCGCTCGAGATCCGCGCCCTCGCCATTTCCATTTTCTACGCCGCCGGCACCCTGATTGGCGGGGTGGGCGCGCCCTCGATCTTCGGCCACCTCATCGCCGAGCAAAGCCGTCAGCCACTGGTCTACGGCTACTACGGAGGGGCTGCTCTGATGATTCTTGGCGCGATCGCCGAAGCCTTTCTGGGTGTAAAAGCTGAAGGCATGTCCCTTGAAAATGTCTCCGCCCCGCTGGCGGCTTCCGACTAGAAGGCAGGGCTTCACGAAGACCCGTTATACTGCGCTCCTGCATTTACCCAAGGAGCATCATGTCCACTGTTCACCCCGCCTCGTGCATCACGCCGTTTCTGTGGTTCGACAAGAATGCAGAAGAGGCCGTCAACTTTTACCTCGGCATCTTCCCCAACTCGCAGCGCACCCGCACGCTGCAGCCTGCAGATGCGCAGGGCAGACCGGGCAAGGTCATCACTATCAGCTTCCAGCTGGACGGTCAGAATTTCATGGCTCTGAACGGCGGCCCGATCCATCACTTCAACGAAGCCGTCTCGTTTGTCGTCAGTTGTGAGAACCAGTTCGACGTCGATCACTACTGGAGCAAACTTTCCGAGGGTGGCAAGGAAGGCCCGTGCGGCTGGCTCAAAGACAAGTTTGGACTGTCCTGGCAGGTCATCCCGAAGCAGCTTCCCGCCCTCATCCAAAATCCCAAAGCGATGGAAGCCATGCTGCAGATGAAGAAGATCGACCTCGCTGCCCTGGAAAGCGCCGCTCACTCCTGACCATCCAACCGATTCGGGTGATCCCGACCTCGCGCAGCCAGGATGGGACAGGCGGGACCATCTCATCTCTGTCCGCGCTGTGTAATTCCTTGACGCCCCCGCCTCCGTCAAGCACCCTGTATCCACACGCGAGGGCGCCGATGACTACTTCAACTGCCGACCCGAGATTCGAGCAACTCAAAGCCTCCATGCGCGCCTCCTGGATGGCCGGCGACTTCGGCGTCGTCGCTAAGACGATCGCTCGCGGCGCAGAGCTTTTCATCGCCGGCCTTGACCTTCCCTGCGGAACCCGGGTCCTCGACGTAGCCTGCGGCACGGGGAATCTCGCAGTCCCTCTCGCCCGGCAGGGCTGCATCGTCACCGGCGTCGACATCGCGCCGAACCTGCTGGAGCAGGCCCGCGAACGGGCTGCCGCCGAGAACCTGTCCATTACCTTCGACGAAGGCGATGCCGAACAGCTGCCCTATGCCGACGCATCTTTTGACGCTGTCGTTACCATGTTCGGCGCCATGTTCGCACCCCGTCCTGAAGTCGTCGCCTCCGAACTCGCGCGTGTTGTAAAACCCGGCGGGCGCCTGGCGATGGCCAACTGGAATCCCGCCAGCTTCAGTGGCCGGATGTTCGGTGTCACCGGCCGTCACGTCCCACCGCCGCCCGGCATTGCTCCGCCCGTTCTCTGGGGAGATGAGGCCACAGTGCGTCAGCGACTCGCACCGTTTTTCGAGAAGATCGAGACCAGGCTCATCGATATCGACTTCGATATGCCAACGAACGCGGCGGGCGCTGTTACCTTCTTCCGGAAGTACTTCGGACCCACCCAGATGGCCTTCAGTCGCCTCGACGACGCGGGGCAGGCCGCGCTCGCGGGCGATCTCGAAGCCCTGTGGGCAGGCGCCAACACCGCACCTGATCCAGCCGATCATCTGCTTGTAGCCAACCAGTATCTGCAGGTGACTGCGGCACGCAGCGCATAGCATCCTTGAAATGGTTAGGCGATAATCACCGCAGCAAGGGACACTCCTCAGACAATGCGCTCATTCGCAGACGTTGAAAATCGCTATTTTCAGAAGCCGGCACGCCGCATCCTGCTACTTGCCTGCGCCCTTGTCCTCCCACTTGCCGGATGCAAATACATTCCACCAGCGGCCGCGCCGCATAGCAACTCCGCGTACCGTCAGCAATCGTCATCCGACTTCCCGATCGACAACCGCCCTGGCCGACGGCGCTCCCGCCGCGGACGCGCCGACACCCAGGCTGCCCCCGGCGTCTTCGATTTCTACCTGCTCAATCTCTCCTGGTCGCCCGAGTTTTGCGCCACCCACACCAGCACTGAATGCGGACGCGGTCTCGGCTTCGTCGTGCACGGCCTCTGGCCACAGGACAACAGCGGCGACTATCCGGAAGACTGCAGCGATGCTCCTGGCCCCGCCAATCCGCAGGCCTACACGGACATTATCCCCACGGTCAGCCTCATCCAGCACGAGTGGCAGACCCACGGCACCTGCTCCGGCCTCGCTGCCGACGCCTACTTCACCGCCATCCGCCGCGCCGATTCTGCTGTCAAAATCCCCTCCGGCATCGGCACGGGCAACGATCAAAACGGGGTGACGCCCGATCAACTGCTCGCCCGGTTCCAGTCTGCCAATGCCGCCTATCCGGCTGGCAGCATCGCTCTCAGCTGCGGCAACAATCGCCTGACTGCCATCGAGATCTGCCTCGACAAAAACCTGCAGCCGGAAGCCTGCCAGGGCGTTCGCTCCTGCCGCGCCAACAGCATCCAGATCACGCCACAGTAGCGCCCTCGCTCGTTCCGGCGATCAGGACGTCGCTAAGAGAAGTCTTGCCCGCATCACGACAAACCACCTACAATCGCAACGCTTCCGGGCCCTGCACCACCAGGAGGCTGTATGAAACACCGCGCCATCTCTGCAATTCTCTCTGCCGTTCTCCTCGCCCTCACAGGACTTCTACAGACTGCTTCCGCGCAAACTCCGGAAGCCCGTCAGACTGCAACTGCGCCTGTAGCTTTTATCTACGTATCCAGTGCGCCCACCCGGACCGGCAAGCACGTCGTCCAGGCCTACGCCGCCGCTCCCAGCGGAGAACTCACGAAGATCCCCGGCTCGCCGTTCCATGACGACGTTGGCGCCATGGCCGTCAATGGAAGATATTTTTTCGGCAATACCAGCAGCAACAAGTACATCGCGCAGTTTCTCATCCAGCCGAATGGCGCTCTCAGCTGGGTCCACTCCACCAACGTCGCCGCGTACGACACTCCCGGCTGCCTCAGTTCTCTCGGGCCGCTCATCCTCGACCACACCGGATCCACCATCTACGAGTATCTCGATGACTTTCTCAACTGCGGATCGGACGTTGCTCAATCCTTCGCAGTCGAGAAGTCACCCGGCAATCTCAAATACCTCGGCGCCGATCCCAATCTAGGCTTTCTCTACCTGCCATTCAGCTTTATCGGCAACAACAAATATGCCTATGCCGCCGAGTGCGACATTTACGACCACGAGTACGTTCCACAAATTTATGGATTTGAGCGGCAGGACAACGGTTTCACCACGCACATCGGCATCAACGCTCCCTTTCCCGCCACCCCGGATCCCTCGCGCTATCTGTACTGCCCCGCACTCACAGCGGCTGACCCTACCAACCACGTCGCCATTTCATTTCAGCAGATCGACACCTACACCGACGAGAACGTAGGCACGCCGCAACTGGCGACCTACACTGCCGACACCAGCGGCAATCTCTCTACCGCCAGCACCAGCAGCAATATGCCGAAGACCGACATCCAGTACATTTCGGATCTCAGGATGTCGCCCTCCGGAAAACTCCTCGCCGTCGCTGGTTCAAGCGGCCTGCAGATCTTTCACTTCAACGGGGCCGGCTCCCTCACCCGTTACACCGGTCTGCTCACGAACGACGAGATCGCGCAGGCTTTCTGGGATCACGACAATCACCTCTACGCGATCAGCCAGGTCAGCGAGAAGCTCTACGTCTTCACCATCACGCCGACCAGCGTCAGCCAGGCCCCGGGCTCGCCCTACAGCGTCCCCGGACCGCTCAACGTCGTCGTGCAGCCTCGGTAATTGATCCGGGCTTACGTTCAAAGTGCGCGAGCCCGGACGCCCATTTCCACACCCAACCATCAGACCCCGAATTGGCGCAGGTGATGGTCGAGATGTTTGTACATCAGGATTGCCCACTCCTCCGGCGTCATTTTCCCGAAGAAGCTATGCGGGCTTTTCGTACATCCTGCGGGCCCTCCCGCGGCAAACCTGTCGATCAGGCTCAGCAACGCCGTCCGTTCCTTGGTCAGATCGCGTTCGTCCGTCACAATCAGGCTCTTTGCCGTGGGGGAATTCCTGCGTATCGGGTCGTCGTTCCGAAACACCAGCGGCTTGACCAGCCGCCCGATCACCCGTACCGGGAGAGCTGGCTTTTCCGGCACCACGTCTCCGACCGCCCACTGCAGACTCGCCGAGCAATGTGCCAGCATCTGCGCCGCATTCATCCTGCCCCAGAGCCTCTCACTTTGTGGCCCCAGCTGCCCCAGCCGGCCCTTTACCTGGTTCGCGACAGTCGCATCGAAAAGGTTTTTCATGCTCGTTGTCTCCTCCAATCTCAGTAAACATGGCAGCCGATTGAACACCGGCAGAGCATCGTCTGCAAGACCTGATGCCCCCAATATGGTAGAACCTGCGCTGCCACGGCCAGTCCCCTGAATCGCCTCAACGCACCCCGGCATCTAGAACAACAGGTGCCCACCATGACCACTGCACGCCCGCTCACTCTCGGCGTTCTCGATCAGTCGCCCGTCCCCGAAGGCCGCACCGGTGGCGATGCCCTGCGCAATACCCTCGACCTGGCCCGGCTGACCGACTCTCTCGGCTATTCACGCTACTGGGTCGCCGAGCATCACGGCACCCCGGGCCTCGCGCTCGCTGCTCCCGAGGTCATGATCGGCCTGCTAGCCGCCGAGACAACGCACATGCGCATCGGCAGCGGCGGCATCATGCTACCCCATTACAGTCCGCTCAAAGTGGCGGAAACCTTCAGCATGCTCGCCGCCCTCTATCCCGATCGCATCGACCTCGGGATCGGCCGCGCTGCGGGCACTGACGCCTCCACTACGCTTGCCCTCCAGCGCGATCGACGGCAGAGAGGCCCCGACGACTTTCACGACCAGCTCATCGAACTGCTCGAAGACTTCCGCTATCGCGAGAGCACCACGCCCCGGCAATTCCGTCGCGCGGTCCTTCCCGGCGGCGACGCGCGTCCAGCCATCTCGCTGCTCGGATCATCGCCGCAAAGCGCTATCTGGGCTGCGGAACTCGGCCTGCCCTACACCTTTGCCGACTTCATCAATCCTTTCGGAGCCGATGCAGCACACCACTACCGGCAATCTTTCCAGCCATCCGCAGTATCGGATCAGCCGCACGTCACCGTCGCCGCCTGGGTCATCTGCGCCGACTCCGAAGCCGAAGCCCGGCACCTCGCGAAGAGCTTCTACATGATGATGGTGATGCTGCACGCAGGCCGTCTCATCGCCGTGCCCACGCCGGAAGACGCCGGAGTCTTCCTTGATCAGAATCCGCACGCCCTCGCCGGTCTGCTGGAGCGTCGCCGCGTCATCCTGGGCACACCCAGGCAGGTGGAAGAAGGCATCCAGCGGGTTGCAGCCGAGTATGCTGCTGACGAAGTTCTGCTGGTGAACATCATGCACAGCCACGAGGCACGGCGGCACTCCTACCAGCTGGTCGCGGACGCCTTCGGACTTGCAACACGCCATCCGGTCGAACGCGCCGAACTGCAACACGCCTGAGCTTCAGCCCCGGCAGCGGTCCAGCATCTTGCCCAGGTGTTCGTAAATCGCATTGCAGGAGAGCATCATCGGCCTGGCCGTACAGGTAAGCGTCAGCCGCAGCGACGCAGCTTCATAGCTCCACGCAAGCGTGGTTCCCATCGCGGACGCCGAACCGCTGTCACCCTGCAGAGCCAGCCCGAACGCACTCTCAATTGACTCGGACAGGCACTGCAGCATCTCGCCTGTCACTCCCTCGTACACTTGCGCTTCGCAACCAGCCATCTGTCTTTCTCCGAACTCCATTATTGCCTGACCAATCTGGAAACTTCCCTCTGCTGTGCGGAATGCATCTATCTTTGCGAGGGTTCCTGGTTCCATGGTCAACGTATTCCGAGGCATGATCGGCTACCTGTTCCTGATCCTCGCCGTGCGCCTGACAGGCAAGCGCCTTGGCACGCAGATTACGCCCTTTGACACCGTCATCATCTTCTTTCTCGGCGGCACCGTAATGGCGCCGGTCCTGGGCGATGAACTCTCCATGACCAGCGCTTTCACTGTTGTCGTGGGCGTCGCGCTCATGTACGTACTGGTCGGCTGGCTGAAGCAACGCTCGAAAAAGGCGGCAACGTTCCTGGATGGCACTCCCCTCGTGTTGGTCGAGAGCGGCAGCTGGACGCCGGAAGTGCTCGCCAAGATGAGCATCGCGCACGCAGACGTCATGGCCGCCGCCCGTACCATCGGTCTCAGCACCCTGGACCAGATCGACTACGCCGTCCTCGAACGCAACGGACAAATCAGCGTGATCGAAAGGTCTTCAACCGCGTAGAATTGGCGGGCACCATTGCTCGCTGCGTGCCACCATTTACGTCGCACTGAAAGCATCTGGAGTGGGAATGAAGATCGCAGTCGTTACACTGCTAGTCGCAGCCACAAGCAGCATCGCCTGGGCAGCCGGCACGTCCTCCACGGTCATGGGTGACTGGATGAGTCCGAACCAGTCCGTGATCCGCATCTATCCATGCAGCGGCGCCGTTTGCGCCAAAATCGTCAAGTTGTCCGCATCCACGCCGGAACGCGAAGACAATAACAATCCCAAGGCAGATCTGCGCAGCCGCAAGCTCTGCGGACTCGACATCGGCACCGGCTTCAAGCAGACTGACCCGGCCCACCTGCAGGATGGCCACCTCTACGATCCCAAGAATGGCCGCACGTACCAGGGCACCATCGTGGCAGAAGGCGACCAGCTCAACCTGCGCGGCTTCATCGGCATTTCGCTGCTCGGCCGCACCGAGGTCTGGCACCGGGTCGCTCCCGCGGATCCGAAGTCCTGCGGCGTCTGACCTAACCGCTCTTCAAAGCACCTGGTTGTCAATCAACCGCGTCGTTCCAACAAACGCCGCCACGGCAACCAGATCACCCTGGCTGGTCTGTTCTTTGGGCAGCAGCGTATGCGCATCTACCACGGCGACATAATCGACACGCACTGCTGCCTCAGTAGCGAATACCTGCGCCACCGCCTCCACAATCGTTCGCCCAGACTTCTCACCCGCAGCAAACAAACGCGCCCCTTCCGCCAGTGCGCGGGACAACACCAGCGCCTGCCGACGCTCTTCTGCCGACAGGTAGCGGTTTCGTGAACTCATTGCCAGCCCACCCGGCTCACGCACGATCGGGCAAGCCACCAGTTCCACATCGAAATTCAAATCACGCACCATCTGCCGCAGCACCGCAATCTGCGCGGCATCCTTCTGCCCGAAGTAGGCCCGCTGCGGACTGAAGATGTGAAACAGCTTCGCTACCACCGTCGCCACACCCGTAAAGTGTCCCGGCCGCGACAATCCATCCAGCCGATCTCCCACCGGCCCCACCGAGACCCGCGTCGTTGCGCCCGCCGGATACATCTCCTCCGCAGAAGGCGCGAACAGCAGTGCCACGCCCTCCTGCTCCAGCAACACACAATCGGCTTCGAAGGTCCGCGGATAATTGCCGAAATCTTCCTTCGGGCCAAACTGTGTGGGATTCACAAAGATGGTCGCAGCCACATGATCGCAGCCGGCCTTCGCTGCCCGCACCAGGGACAAGTGCCCCTCATGAAGCGCTCCCATCGTCGGCACCAGCCCCAGCGTCCCGGTCAGTTCGCGCCGCGCCCTTCGCAGGCCGGCGACCGTAGTCTCAATCCGCATGCCGACTTATCGCTTTGACTTGGAAACAGCCGTCTGTTCGTGGTGGCTGTCCGCACCCGCCAGCGCCGCGCCTGTCCCTTTCGGCAGATGGTAGCTTTCATCCTCAGACGGAAACGCGCGGCTCTCTACATCGCGGCGATATCCGGCCAGCGCCTCGCGATACAACGCTGCCGCATCGCCATACTGCCGCACAAATTTCGGCCGATGCGAAAACGTCAGGTTCAGCATGTCGTGCAGTACCAGGATCTGCCCGTCGCAATCCGGCCCTGCGCCGATCCCGATCGTCGGAATCGACAACTCCGCCGTAATCATCCGCGCCACTTCGCGCGGGATTCCCTCCAGCACAATCGCAAATACACCCGCCGCTTCCAGCGCCAGCGCATCGTGCCGCATTGCTTCAATCGTGTCCAGCGTGCGGCCCTGCACCTTGTAGCCACCCATGCGATGCACGGATTGCGGCGTCAATCCCAGGTGACCCACCACCGGAATCTCCGACTTCACCAGCTTCTGCACCAGCTCCGGCCGTCCGCCCTCGATCTTTACTGCCTCGGCTCCCGCCTCTTTCAGGAAGCGCGCCGCATTTGCCACTGCCGCATCCACCGACCCGTGATATGAGCCGAAAGGCATATCCGCTACCAGCAGCGCCCGCTTCACCGCGCGACGCACGGCCCGGGTATGGTGCAGCATCTCGTCCACCGTCACCGGCAGCGTGCTGTCCAGCCCCATCACCACCATGGCCAGAGAATCGCCTACCAGCAGCATGTCAATGCCGGCCTCATCCACCAGCCGCGCAGTCGCGTAGTCATACGCAGTCAGCGCCGTGATCGGGGTGCCGGCAAGCTTCTTTTCAACCAGGGTGTTAGGGGTAACTTTGGGAGGAGTGCCGGCCTGCGAGGACGCAGGCTTGTCCGCATCGCGGAAGTTCAGAGTGCTCATCATCGTCTCCAGTGCAGCTCCCGGCAGGGATGCTACCTGCTACGGCCCGAGTATACGCCGCCGACCCGGCCACTGAAAACCTCTCCCGCCGGGCATTCAGAACACAGCCCATTCGTTCGATGCATCTCCAACCCTAACCTGTCCCTCGCATGCTTGAATCGAATTGCTACACTTGGGTTCGATGTATCTTCCCTTTCTCATGTGTGGAGCTGCGACCGGCCTTGCAGTCGGCGGCTATCACTATGCCGCCCTCTGGCCAGAGTCCCGCCTCTTCGGCAATGCCCTCATCGAAGGCGGAGATTCCGCCGAACTCGCCCTTACCTACGACGACGGCCCCAACGACCCCTACACCCTGGAACTGCTCGATGTGCTCGCCCGCTTCGACGTCCATGCCACCTTCTTCATGATCGGCGAATTCGTCCGGCGCAAGCCGGAGATCGCCCGCGCCGTACGCAAGGCAGGCCATACCATCGGCAGCCATACCCTCACCCATCCTCACCTGATGTACGCCGGCGCCCGCCGCATCCGCAGCGAAATCGAAATCTCCACCACGATCCTCGAACAGACCCTCGGCGAACGCGTGCCCTTCTTCCGCCCGCCCTTCGGCTCCCGCCGTCCCGAAGTCTTTCACCTGTTGCGCGAACTGGAACTTACCCCTGTCCTGTGGAACGTCACCGCCTTTGACTGGAGCGCCCGGTCGGCCCGCGCCATCGAAATCAACGTAGAGCGCGGCATCGTGCACAACCAGAATCGCGGCCGCGGCACTAATGTCCTCCTCCACGACGGCGGCCACAAACAGATGGGCACCGATCGCCGCCGCACGATCGCCGCCACTGCCTCGCTGCTGGCCGTCGTGCCCAGCACCGGGATGAACCTCGTCACCGTCGACCATTGGATCCACACGGAAGCCAGCCAGCCAGCCGCCAACTGACCGAGTCGAGCCAGACCCGGCACCCCCGCCTACAACATTCGTGCCTAACCTCGGCGCAATAGTGAAATCGTCACCCCCGTGACCAGTCGATAACCTGAGTGCGCCGTGCCAGGTCACAGGGCGGCCGCCCAGGTCGCCTATGCCCGCTGTTGCCGAAGACCTCATCCTCGCCGGAACCCCTGAAGCGGGCACCCGGCAGAATGTGTACTGCTTTCCTATCGGCTACCTGCGCGCCATCATGACCATCTTCGTCGTTGCCGGGCACTCCTGGTTTGCCTACGACGCCACCATGCCTCACCATGCCAGTTCGCTCGCGACCCGGCCCCCCTGGTGGCTCTGGATTCCCGTCTACGACACGGCTACCTGGAAAGGCTTCACCCTCTACATCCTGCTCAACAACTCCTATGGCATGGCCCTCTTCTTCTTCGTCTCCGGTCTCTTCGTCTGGAGCAGCCTGGAGCGCAAAGGGCCTGCCGCCTATCTCAACCGCCGCCTGCTCCGTCTGGGCATACCCTTCGTGGCCATCGCCCTCGCCGCCCCGGCCTTCTACTACCCTGCCTACCTGCAGGGAGGCCTCCATAATGGCTTCTGGCATCAGTGGACCCGTATTGGCTTCTGGGCCTCCGGACACGCCTGGTTCCTCTGGACACTCTTCGCCTTCGATCTCATCGCCGTCTTCCTCTTCGCGTGGGTGCGCAAACCCTTCGAAGCCTTCAGCCATTCCATCCAAGAGTTGCGCAGCCCCGCCGTCATCGCGGCCCTGCTGACAGTATTCTCGGCAGTCACCTATCTGCCGCTCGTCCTCCACTACGGGCCGCTCGACGTTTTCCTCTACGGCCCTTTCATGATCTCGAAAAGCCGGTGCTTCCTCTATCTCGCCTACTTCCTGGTGGGGACATCGGTCGGCGTAGGAGGTATCGATATAGCGGTTTCCCCAGGTATGCCGCGGAACACCTTGCGGCAGCTCATCCGAAATTGGCCCGGCTGGCTCATAGCTGCCATCGCCGGCATCTGCCTATGGCTCGGACTGAACTACCTTTCCCACCGCCACTGGAATCCCGCCTTATGGAATGTCGCCCTCGCACTCGCATTCACTCTGTCCTGCGCCACCAGCAGCCTTGCCGCACTCGCGGTCTTTCTCCGGGTGCTGCAGCACCGCCATGCCATCCTGGACAGCCTGCTCGCCTGCTCCTACGGCATCTATATCGTTCATTATTTCTTCGTCATCTGGCTCCAGTACGGACTCCTGCCAGTCGCTTTGCCCGGTGCCCTGAAGGGCCTCACCGTCTTCCTGTTGACTATCACTTTCAGCTGGTCAACGGTCCTGCTCGCCCGCAGGTCCAGGCTCATCGCCGGCATTGTCTAAGCCGCGCATCGACCCGATCGCCCGTGGTAGCGTCAGAACATGAGTGATCCTTCCAGCCTGGCCACGCCTGAGCAGGCCGCACTGCTGGCACGCTACTCCAGTGAAGCCCAGCAAATGGAGCAGCAGGGCCAGCCCAAACACGCCATCGAGCGGTGGCAGCAGGCACTCAAGCTTCTGCCCAAAGAATCTGCCCAGGCCGTCTGGATCCGCGAACACATCTCCGCCATCGAAGCCGCTCACCCCGAAGCCAGCCGCTCTGCCTGGGTCAAGAAGCTCGGTGCCTGGGCCGCACCCATCGCCGTCTTCTTCGCCAAGTTCAAATTCATTCTCGTCGGCCTGCTGAAGTTCAAATTCCTCTTCAGCTTCTTCGCCTTCTTCGGCTTCTACTGGGCCATCTACGGCGCCAAGTTCGGCATAGGCTTCGCCCTGCTCGTCCTCATTCACGAGATGGGCCACTACCTCGACGTCAAACGCCGCGGCCTCCCTGCCGAGATGCCTGTCTTCCTGCCCGGCTTCGGGGCCTACGTCCGCTGGCAGGCGCTGGGCGTCAGTCTTGAAACGCGTGCGGAGATCTCGCTCGCCGGTCCCTTCGCGGGACTGCTTGCCTCCACTGTGTGCGCTGTCGTGTTCTTCAAGACCGGAACAGGTCTGTGGGCCGCACTCGCCGCAGTCGGAGGATGGCTCAACGCCCTCAACCTCATCCCCGTCTTCATACTCGACGGAGGCCAGGCCGTCCTCGCCCTCAATCGCACCAGCCGACTAGCACTGGTAGCCATCGCTGCCGCAATCGGCTACATCACCGGCCAGCTGACGTTCTACCTTGTCGCCGCCGGGGCCCTCTACCGTGTCTATACTGCTTACCGGCACCAGGATGAACCGGAAGTCTCCAGCACAAAGATTCTTTTCTTCTACACCGCGCTGCTCGCCGCCTTGGCCCTGCTGATGCACTCGTTACCGGGCCACGGCGCCTTCAACCGCTAGGCGGTAGACAAAGTCGGGTGCCCGATGATCGACACGTAGTGGCGCCTTGGGATGCAAAGCCATCCGCTCTTGGCTTCTACCCGCAGACGTCCTAAGCTGTACCTAGTCGAAAGCGGGCCGCATGATTTACCAAGCCAAGGATTTGTTGCCTGAACAGAAAGCTGCCATCGAAAGCCTTGTCGGCAGACCCGTGAGTGACGATGAAGCCGTGAGTATCCAGACCTTACGGCCTGGCACTGCGCCCCAATGGCTAGAAAAGTCCTGGGCGAGCGCAAAACAACACGGCGTGGACCAACTGTCCGCAGAAGACATTGACGCTGAAATTCGAAGCTCACGCAAATCAAGGATTTCGGATCAGATCCGCAATTGACAATGATCCGTGTCGTGCTTGACACGAACATCCTGATTTCAGCTCTCCTGACTCCTGAAGGACCGCCCTCCCTTACCCTGCGGATGACTCTGCTTCGAGCCGACTTACAACTATGCGTTACCGGACAGATTTTCAACGAATATGCTGACGTAATCCGCAGACCGCGTTTCCAACGCTCCGATCAAGAAATTCAGGAGCTTCTGGCTGCGATTCGAGCAAAAGCCTTCTGGCTTCGAAGCTCGGTCAGTGTCCACGCCTGCACAGATGCAGACGACAATATCTTCCTCGAATGTGCTCAGGCGGCTGAAGCAGACTATCTCGTCACCGGCAACCTGCGGCATTCTAGACCAGTGGCTGACAACGCGAATCGTCTCGCCGCGCGACTTCCTGCACCTTGTAGCCTGACTCACCGAATCAACTCGGTCCAATCCAAAATCACCTTCCCTGTTTGGCCCGACCGCATCGCATCAAACCCCTGCTGAAACTCTTTGTAACTGTACCTGTGCGTAATGATCGGCTGCAGGTCCACACCCGACTCGATCAGCACGCTCATCTTGTACCAGGTCTCGTACATCTCGCGGCCATAGATGCCCTTGATCGTCAGCATGTTGAAAATCACCTGCCGCCACTCAATCGACATCTGTCCTGCCGGAATCCCCAGCATCGCAATCTTGCCGCCATGCGCCATGTTCGCAATCATGTCCGCGAATGCCGAACCATTGCCGGACATTTCGAGGCCGACATCAAACCCTTCTGTCATGCCAAGCTGCTGCTGCACCTGCTTCAGTGGCATCTCCCGCGTATCGACTGCGAGCGCACCCATCTTCGTCGCCAATGCCAGGCGGTAGGGATTCACATCCGTAATCACCACATGCCGCGCACCTGCCTTCTTCACCACCGGGATGCACATAATCCCGATCGGGCCCGCGCCGGTAATCAGCACATCCTCACCCAGCACCGGGAACGACAGCGCCGTATGCACCGCGTTGCCGAAGGGATCGAAGATCGCCGCGACTTCCTGGTCGACATCGGGATGATGCCGCCAGATATTGCTCATTGGCAACGCGATGTATTCGGCAAAGGCACCCGCGCGGTTCACGCCCACACCCTGCGTGTATGCACAAAGATGGCGCCGCCCGGCAAGGCAATTGCGGCACCGTCCGCACACCACGTGGCCCTCGCCGCTAACGATATCGCCCGGATGGAAGTCGTTCACATTCGAGCCGACCTCCACAATCTGCCCTACGAATTCGTGCCCGATCACCAGCGGCACCTGGATCGTCTTCTGCGCCCACTCATCCCAGTTATCGATGTGCACATCAGTCCCGCAAATGCCCGTGTGCCGCACCCGGATCAGCACATCATTGATCCCGATCTCCGGAACCGGCACATCTTCGAGCCACAGCCCGCGCTCCGCACGACTTTTTACCAACGCCTTCATTCGTTGCCCTCAGCTAAGTTTATCGCTGTAACCTACACATACTTTTGTCATCACGACCGAAGCGAAGCGCGATGGAAAGATTTCACTGCGGCGTGATCAAACGGACAATCACCAGCTCATCTGGATCGTGATTTTTGCCGCACCAATCCGTGTATCCGCTGCCCCGTAATAGCCAGTGAGCAAGCAGCGGGAACTAGCACCAGCATTCTCGTACATTGTCACCACCGCCCCCTCCAGGAAAATTACATTCGGAACCTGCCCGACCTTCTCCCACGCCAACTCCGGCTTCAAAAACGGACCGTCGCTGCGCGCGATTACCTTCGACGGATCATGCCGATCGAAGAGCACCCAGCCCGGGCCGTATATCAGCTTGCGATTAGCCCCGTTGTACAGCAGCAGGATTCCCTGCTCCGTCATGATCGGCGCAGGGCCTGGCTCCATCACCTGCTCATCGAACGCGCCGTCGCGTCGAGCCAGAACCGGCTCTGCCGTCGCATCTTTCCAGTGCAGCAGGTCGTCTGAAACTGCCAGTCCCATGTAGTCGCGGCCATCTGCTTTCGTTCCGAGATAGTACATCCACCACTTTCCGTTCACGCGTTCCGGAACAATCGCACCTGACTTCGTCCACCGCTTGTTCCACGTCCCCACATACGCTGGCAGAATCACACCCTTGCGGTCCCAATGCTTCAGGTCCTTCGACGTCGCGAGGCATAGCTGCGCGTCCTTGCCGTTGTAGCCGGTGTAGGTCAGGTACCAGAGGTCAGCGATCTTAACCAGCCGCGGATCCTCGACACCGCCGCCGACTTCATACGGCGCCTCCGCCTTCAACACCGGCTCCGCCGCATGCGTAAAGT
>CAZZVA010000032.1:0-19101 GCA_964657345.1 uncultured Acetobacteraceae bacterium
AAGCGGCCCGGGCTGGCTGATGGAGAAAGCCGCGGAGTGTATCCGCCGGGCCTTCCAGTTCCACCCTGGCGCGGTCCAAGAGTGCTGCCGACCGATCCGGTGCTATGCACGCTGCCGCCCGCATTCATCCCGCGCCCACCCGCACCGCTCGAGATGGATCCCGGACCGGCACTATGGCTTCCACCCGATTGTGCCACCGCCAGACCCGCACTACCTACCAATGCAGCCAGAACAACAATCCCGATTCGCATAAAGAGCCCTCTACTTCACGATGCCGCCCAGGTGATACGGAAATGGCCCCGGCTATTCTGCTTTCATGCGGCGTTCTTCTATAGAAGAGATGCGGCGGGACAGAGTCAAGTCTCAAATCCTCGGCTCACACACGGATCGCTGTTTACAAGGTGCGACCGCCAATACCAATTCTTCGACGGTATCCGTGTCAGGATGGAAGCAGCATGCCGCTTACCGCTACAGTCATCGGCTCGGGACCGAACGGCCTGTCCGCCGCCATCGTGCTCGCCCAGGCTGGTGTGCGGGTCAAAGTGTACGAAGCAGAAGCGACTCCAGGGGGAGCCTGCCGCACGCTGGAACTCACGCGTCCCGGTTTCCTGCATGACTTCGGGTCGGCAGTCCACCCCATGGGGGCAGCTTCGCCCTTCTTCCAGTCGCTGCCCCTGCATCGGTACGGACTGGAATGGGTCCATTCGCCATCGGCTCTCGCCCATCCCTTCGCGGAAGGCCCACTTGCGGGCACGGCCATTACGCTGGAACAGGACATAGTCCGCCAGGCGGAACTGCTTGGCCCCGACGGTCCAGCCTGGAAGCGGCTTCTCGGGCCCCTGGTCCCGCGCTGGAACGAGGTTCGCGACGCCATTCTTCGCCCGTTCACGCCGTTTTCGGGTCCGATCTGGCGGCATCCCTTGCTGATGGCCCGCTTCGGGCTGCCTGCCCTGCTGCCGGCTACGCTGCTGTCGCGCAGCCTGTTTCGCGAACCGGCAACGCGGGGCCTCTTCGCCGGACTTGCCGCGCATTCGTTCCTGTCCCTGGATGCACCGCTCAGCGCGTCGTTCGGCCTGGTGCTTGGCCTGGTAGGGCACGTCATCGGCTGGCCCATTCCGCGGGGCGGCTCGCAGGCAATTACAAACGCTCTCCTCCGCCACTTTGAGTCGCTTGGCGGCACATTGCATACCAGCCGTCGGGTCCATCGCCTGCACGATCTTCCGCCCACCGACCTGACGATGTGCGATGTGACCCCGCGCCAGTTGTTGGCGCTTGCCGGTGATCGACTCACCCCGGTGTACAGAAAGAGTCTGCGCAGGTACCGCTATGGGCCCGCCGCGTTCAAAATCGATTACGCGCTGAGCCGGCCCATTCCGTGGACGGCGCAGGCCTGCGGTGGTGCGGCAACGGTCCACGTCGGGGGCTCGCTCGAAGAAGTTGCTGCGTCCGAACAGGCAATGGCCTCGGGCCGGGCGGCAGATCGGCCCTTCCTGCTGGTGGCGCAGCCGTCGCTGTTCGATGCGACGCGTGTGCCGTCGCCCCAGGCCGAAATGCCGACTCCCCATACAGCGTGGGTCTATTGCCATGTGCCGCACGGTTCGACGACCGATATGCAGCCTGCGATTGAATCGCAGCTGGAGCGGTTCGCTCCCGGCTTCCGCGATTGCGTGGTTGCCAGCAGCGTTCTCAATCCGGAACGCCTGGAAGCGATGAATGCCAACCTGGTTGGTGGTGACATCAATGGAGGCGCCATGGGAGCAACCCAGTTTGTGCTGCGGCCGACCCGCCGCTTTTATAAAACCTCGGCGCACGACATTTTTCTCTGTTCTTCGTCGACTCCACCGGGCGGCGGCGTTCACGGCATGTGCGGTCACAATGCTGCGGTCGACGCGCTCACGTATCTCGCGAAGCGGTAGGTAATCATTACTGATACGTATGCGCATTGCCCATCTCAGGGCGTGCTCATTGCGTGCTTAGAGTCGCAACCGGTGCGTCAACGGGCAATGCGTCGTCGGCTTCCATGGCCAGGCCCCGCGTCTTCATGCTCTCGATCACGACCAATTCGGCCTGGACCCGCGCCCAGGCGGCAGGGTCTTTTTTAGTCCGGATCGGCGCATTGGGATCGGCGTAGTACGCCTCGATGTCCTGCTTCAGACCAAGCGGGATTCCTCTCTCGGGCTGCTCGGTAATCTTTTTCAGCAGGCGTTCGTAGGTTTCATCGGTAAGGCTGTAACCGCCTGGCTTGGTGCGCTGACCGGTATCGAGATCGCGGTTCGCGACGGTCACGTTCGAAGTTCGTAATTGCATCAGGATGTGCTTCAACACGGCGGTTGAGCGATTGACGCTCTCCAGGTATTTCTGTTCTGTTTCCGGGGTGGGTCCCTTGATCGCCAGGTTTGCCAGCGGTCCTACCTTGGGTAGCACGAAGATGAGGCCAGCCAGGGAGTAGGTGCCGATGCCGGCCTTGTGACGGTAGGGCTCCCACTTCTTCACAAATTCGGTCTTCGCCAGGTTCGCGTTGATCTCGTCCAGAGCGGGGCCGGGCATATCCGGTGGCATGTTTTTGCGATGCAGCACGGTCTCGGCATAGGCGATACGCGGCAGAAAACGGCGAACCGCGAATTTGTAACCGCGCAGTGTCGGCCGGCGGCTGCCCAGCACCCGCTGTTCGTCCAGACCATAGGTTTCAAAAAACGCCTTGCGCAGCAGGTCGTTTGGCACGCTGATACCGACATGCTCGAGATAGGCGCGGGGGGGGAATCGGCGCTTGGTGATTTCGTTGATGTCGAAGGCAAATTCGGTGCGGACATGGGCGTGTGGGTTTTTGTCGTACGCCACACTCGGACCATACTTTTCGGCGAGCTTGGGAAATTCTGCTGCTACCGAAGGATTGACTGCTTCACTGTGTCCTTCGGTGTCGCCGACGTAGTGCGCCAGTGCACCGACCGCAAAGGCCAGTTCATCGGCATTCTTGGAATCACGAATCAGATTTTTGACGAAATCGCCTGAACGCACATAGTGCGTCAGGTCGCTGAAAGTGGGCCTGCCAAAGGGGTAATAGCCGAGATCCTGGATGGCGCAGCCGCCATAGGCGTAGGCGTGGGCTTCTTCTAACTGCGCGTCGGTCAGGCCTGGATAGCGGGCGAGGAGGAGCGGGCGGATGGAGTCGCTCCACACCAGATCGACCAGTAGCTCATGAGTCAGGAAGGAGTAACTGTGCGCGGGCGCACTTGTCCCCATCAGCAGCAACGTCATGAGGAGCCAGGCCTGGAACCTGATCCAGGTGCGCCTGGGCGATGCGGTCGTAGAAGACATGCGACCTCAAGGATACCTGTCCGCAGGGAATCCGGGACGGCAGCAGCCGCATTCAGGAGCACCAAGGTGGGAAGCGGTGCTTACCTCAGGGCTGCGGAGCAGGAGGCGGCGACGTGGGAGCGGGCGTCGGGGTAGAACCAGCCGTGACATTCACTTTTTGTCCTGACACTTCGCGATGCAGGAAATGCCGCGTCAGATCAGGCAGAAATTCGTTGGCCAGGCCACCGAGCGTTCCTTCTGCCGTTACAGTCAGGCCACGCGTAATGGTAAGTCCAGCGCCTCGATCGGACGAAGGATAGTAGATGTTCGAGATGCCGCCGGCGGCCAGGTTGCCGATGACGTTTGAATAGTTCGGTCCCCAGGTGCCGTTGTCGCGTTTACACCAGACGGTGGTCGAGATTGCGTACAGCATGCGGCGTTTGACGGTGCCGGTGCCACGTCGGAAGTAGCGAGGGTCTTCCTTGAGCAGTATGGGCAGCAGGGCATTGCCGAGGATAGTTCCGTCAAAGTTGTCCGCATAAGACGCGCCCAGACGTTTGCTGTAACCGACCCATCCCTGGCCGTAGCCTTCTTCGCGGACAACAATTTTCTGACCCAGGCTGTTTTTTCCGGAGTCAAATTCCGGCCCGAAATCGTCGGTAGCCTGGCTGTAGGCAGCGTCGAGAGCGGCTGCTACGAATTGAAATGGATCGATGGAACTGCGAAAGGCCAGTTGGAATTTTTGTTTCCGCGTGAGCGGCGGCACGTCGGAGCTGTAAGAAACGTTGAAGTTGGGCACGATGCCCATAACGCGCTGTTTTTCCTGGCGGCGTACCTGGTCTTCTGTCTGCGGCGTTTGTGGCTGAGCCGCCTGTGGCTTTGTCGTGTCGGTCGGCGAGGATTGGGACGAAGAGCTTGTCTGCAGGTTGACCGGCACCGGCGTGGGAGCATCGGGCAAATCATCAGGCAATGCTGTTGCGATCGGCGTTGCTGCGGGAGCGGCCAGAAGTTTGCCCGGCAGGAGCAGTAAAAGGGCAGAGACTGCAAAGGCGATATGGACAGGTGCGGCACCACGATGGGCGCACCGGTTGACCTGGGACAGGGCTTGACCCTCTCCTTCGGGTGGATGGCTTTTACTGAAGAAACCGAGAATGATCAATCCTGCTTTTGGGAAGATATGGAAGGCCTGGCTCAATTAGACGCTTTTGCAAAGAGATTGGACGCAGAAATCTGCCTTGTGCCGACCTTGATCGATAGGCCGAAGTAGGCTTCGATGTCATTCCAGTTTACTGCACTGCCTCAGCAAGAACGCCCAATCCACCAGACGCGCCATTAGAATCCGCCTGTACACTGATCCGCATGATTCTTGAAGAAGATGCATTCCTCGATGTACCCACAGCTTCCGGGCCCATGCGCACTTACATGTTTCGGCCCAGGGCGGCCGGGCGGTATCCCGGAATCATCTTATACTCGGAGATCTTTCAGATGACCGGGCCAATCAAGCGATTTGCTGCGTTCCTGGCGGGTCATGGCTACCTGGTCGCGGTGCCGGAGGTCTACCACGAACTGGAAGCTGCCGGGACTGTTCTCGCCTATGACCAGGCAGGTTCAGATAAAGGCAATGTCGATAAATATGCAAAGACCCTCGCGTCGTATGACGCCGACTCGCGCGCCCTGGTCGACATGCTGCTGGCGCGTCAGGACTGCAGTGGGAAGCTTGGTACTGTCGGGATCTGTCTTGGCGGCCATCTCGCCTTCCGTTGCGCGCTGCATCCGGAAGTGTTGGCTGCAACGTGTTTTTATGCGACAGACCTGCATTCGGGCACGCTGGGCGCTGGGAAGCAGGATGACTCGCTGGCACGGGCCGGCGAGATCAAGGGTGAACTGCTGCACATCTGGGGACGCCAGGACCCGCATATTCCGCTGGAAGGCCGGGTGAAGGTGAAGGCGCGGCTGGACGAAGTGAATGCCAACTTTCAGTGGGTCGAGGTGAATGGCGCACATGCCTTCATGCGCGACGAAGGGCCGCGCTACGACCCGGCGCTGGAGTACCAGCTGAAGGGCATGATGCTGGAATTGTTCCATCGGCGACTGGCGGTTGGCTAGCCAGCGGTATCGAACGGGAAGGGCCCGGAGATGAATCTCCAGGCCCTTGTCGTTGAATGCACTTGCAGCCGAACTACTGGCTTACCTTGCTATGCCAGGAGTGCGCGGACTCCAGGGCCTTGTTGACATTGGAGATGTTGATGGTGCCCTGGTCGTTGAGCCAGTCTTCGAATGCCTTGGCGCCTTGCTTGGCGTAGACCGGTACACCATCCGCCCAGGTGGCACGACCGCAGAGCACGCCGTTGAAGCTGGTGCCGCTTTCGGCTGCGAGGCCCAGTGTTTCGATGAAAACAGCATTGCTGACGCCGGCAGAGAGATAGATGAAGGGCTTGTGGGTGGTGGCAGCAGCATCGCGGAAGTGCTGCAGTGCTTCTTCGCGGGTGTAGGCTGCTTCCCCCTTGAAGGCCTTGGTGCCTTTCACGAAGCCCATCTCGACAGGCACTTCGACTTTCAGCACGTCGACGTTGTACTTGGCCTTGCCGAACTCGGCCATGGAACCGGAGACAATCAGCGGCTTCTTCTGGGCATAGTCGAGGGTCTTTTCACCTTTGCCGTGCACATCGTAGCCGACGAACTCAAGGAAGAACGGAATGTCGTGGGCAAGACACTCGTCGCCGATGCGCTCGATGAAGGCATGCTTCTGGTCGTTGATGTCCGAAGTCTCATACGGCGAGTAGTAGAGCAGGATCTTGATGCAGTCGGCGCCGGCTTCCTTGAGGCGCTGTACGGACCAGTGGTTCAACAGGTCGGGCAGGCGGCCCGCGGTGTTCGAGTCATAGCCGGTCTTTTCATAGGCCAAAAGGAGGCCCTTGCCATTGCGGTGATGCGTGGCGGGCAGGCCGAATTCGGGATCGAGCAGTATGGCCGAGGCGTGCTTAGTGAGCACCGAGGTGACGAGGGTCTTGAACTCTTCCAGTGCTTCGGGCGGCACATCGGCTACGCCCTTTTCCTTGGCGAGGGACTTCTGCAGGGAACCGCGCTGGTCCATGGCAGCTGCGGCGATGACGCCGTGCTTATTCGATACAGCTTTCAGACCGGCCAGTTTCCCGGGCGTAAGTTTCGAACTCATGTCTTCTCCTGAAGTTTGCGATGCGTAGGTCGGAATTCGTTTCGCCACCACGCTCGCTTTCGTGACGAGCGGCAGCGTAAAGTGCAGCCGCGCTCATTATAAGACGGAGCGGCTGAGGCTGGTTCAGGCGGGAGACTTCATTGGCGTGGGAGTTACTGCGCCGAGGCGAAGATTCGGCTGGGCGGAGAGATCGGCAGCGGCGTATTCTCCCGCAGCCAGCCTGGGCCATGCCGCTGCAGCGATCATGGCAGCGTTGTCGGTCGAGAGGGCCAGCGACGGAAAGCCGACCGGTAGTCCACGAGCAGCAGCTTCGGCGGTGAAGGCGACGCGGAGTTCGCGGTTGGCAGCGACTCCGCCGGAAACGAGTACGCTGGCCGCGCCATAGTGCTCGGCTGCAGCGAATGTGCGGCGCTTCAGGTTTTCGACGATGGCGTGCTGGAAGGAGGCGATCAGGTCGAGGGTCTGCTGGTCGCAGAGTATCAGGGCATCTGCCGGCCGGGGAGCAGCGAGTGGCAACAGGGCTTCGCGCCGGGCTTCGATGGAGGGCTTCAGAGCATTCAGCTCGACATAGCGGAGCACGGCGGTCTTGATGCCGCTGAAGGAGAAGAGGGTCTCGGCGGCGAGGGCGTCCTGCCAGTCCTTGATGTCATCCTTGGTGACCTGGCCGAGATGCGCCTTGGGTTTGACCTGGGCGAAGGTGAATGGCACGGCGCGGGGGTTGCCATGGGCTGCCAGTGCGTCGATAAACGGGCCGCCGGGGTAAGGCAGGCCGAGCAGCTTGGCCACCTTGTCAAAGGCTTCGCCGGCTGCATCGTCGACTGTGCGGCCGACATTGCGGTAGCGCCAGGCTGCGTTCTTCTGCTGAGTGGCGAGATAGAGATGTGTGTGGCCACCGGAGACGACCAGGGCCAGTGCCGGCAGCGGGAGAGCATCTTCTCCGATCAGCGATTGTTCCAGCAGCACGGCGTGGATGTGGCCTTCAAGATGGTTGACAGAAATCAGCGGCTTGTTCAGTGCGAAGGCAAGGGCCTTGGCGTAGGTGATGCCGACGTGCAGGGCGCCGGCAAGTCCGGGGCCTTCGGTGACGGCAATCGCTGAGAGATCGGCGAAGGTGATGCCTGCCTGGTCGAGTGCGGCCTGGACGACAGGGACGATATTGCGCAGGTGTTCGCGAGACGCGAGCTCGGGGACTACACCGCCCCAGGGCGCATGGGTGGCGAACTGCGAAGCCACAATGCTCGAGCGCTGGTCCTGGCCCTTCGCGACGACAGCAGCCGCGGTTTCGTCGCATGAGCTTTCAATGCCGAGGATGAGGCCGGAGCCCTGAAGATTTGCCGCGTCGCTATGGAGGTGCTCGTTCACTTGCTTATCATAAGGCTGTGGAGCTGGAGCCGACATCGAGTGGAACAATGCAGGTGCGCAAGGCGCATGCGCACCCGCCGCAGCGTGCTGCAGCTACAAAGATTGTGCGCAGTCTGCGACAGGCCGGCTACCAAGCATACTTCGCCGGTGGCTGTGTGCGCGACCTGCTGCTGGGCCGGCCGGCGGTTGACTATGACGTGGCAACCAGCGCCCGTCCGGAGACAGTGCTGGAGCTTTTCCCGAAGACTTACGCGGTGGGGGCGCATTTCGGCGTGGTGCTGGTGTGTTCGGAGATAGATGGGGCCGAGAGTGTCACCGAGGTGGCGACTTTTCGCCATGATGGGGCATACAGCGATGGACGCCACCCGGATGCAGTGCAGTTTTCGGA
This sequence comes from uncultured Acetobacteraceae bacterium, assembly GCA_964657345.1. Taxonomy (GTDB): domain Bacteria; phylum Acidobacteriota; class Terriglobia; order Terriglobales; family Acidobacteriaceae. Next base: position 8,220 of record CAZZVA010000032.1, read on the forward strand.
CAGCGCCGAAGAAGATGTGCGAAGGCGCGACTTCACAATCAATGGCATGCTGCTTGATCCGCTACTGGATGGGGACGCAGCCGTGCTCGATTGTGTTGGCGGCCGGAGCGATCTGCAAGCCGGGCTGATCCGGGCCATTGGGGACCCGCTGCGGCGTTTCGAAGAGGACAAGCTGCGCATGCTGCGGGCGGTTCGCTTTGCGGCGCGCTTTGATTTTGTCATCGAGCCGGACACGCTGATGGCGATCCGGAAGTTGGCAGGAAAGATCGGCCAGGTCAGCCAGGAGCGGATCCGGGACGAGTTGACGCGCATGCTGACCGAGGGCGCTGCCGCCCGAGCCTTTGAGCTGCTGGATACGACTGGCCTGCTGGTGCACACGCTTCCGGAGATCGCGCGGATGAAGGGTGTGGCGCAGCCGCCGGAATACCATCCGGAAGGTGATGTGTGGGTGCATACGCTGCTGCTGCTGGAGAAGCTGGAAGCAGGTGCTTCGCCGACGCTGGCCTGGGGCACGCTGCTGCACGATGTCGGCAAGCCGCCGACGTATCGCGAGGCGCCGGAGCGAATCCGCTTCGACGGCCATGCAGAAGTGGGTACCAGGATGGCCGAGGCGATCCTGAAGCGGCTGCGCTTTTCAAACGAAGAATGCGAGCAGATTGCGCTGCTGGTGAAGAACCATATGCGGTTCGGCGATGTGAAGGAGATGAAAGATTCCACGCTGAAACGGTTCTTCCGGCTGCCGAAGTTCGACGAGCATCTCGCGCTGCACCGCATGGATTGCCTGTCCAGCCACGGCATGCTCGACCTGTATGACTATGCCAGGGATCGCTACCAGCACATGCCGGCAGAGCAGGTGCGTCCTGCGCTGCTGGTGACGGGTAAGGATCTGATCGACGCCGGCTACCAGCCTGGTCCGCGGTTCAAGCAGATGCTGGCAGTTGCCGAGGATGCGCAGTTGGAGGGGGCGATCCATTCGCGGGAGGAAGGACTGGAACTGGTCCGCCGGATCTTTGGAGCGGAGCAGGCATCCTGACCCTGTTACCGCCGCAATAGATACAGTGCCCACGAAGCGAGGGTGCAGGCATCCTGGATGGTTCCATTCCGCAGCATGGTTTCGAATTCGCTGACGGGAACACGATGGACGGTAAGGTCGTGTTCCTCCTGGTCGCGTTTGACCTCGCCCATGCTCAGACCTTCGGCGAGAAAGACATGCTGTTTCTGGTTAGCGAAGCCGTAGGCGATATGGAGAGTGCCCAGATGGGTCATGCGCTCGGCAAGCAGACCGGTTTCTTCGCGCAATTCTCCGTGTGCCAGTTCTTCCGCATTGGCGACCGCCCGCTCCCAGCCGCCCTGCGGCAGCTCCAGGCAGCGCTGCTGGATGATGTAGCGAAATTGTTCCACCAGGTAGATGTGGTCTCCATGAACGAGGTCGCGATCGATGGGGATGATGGAGGCGCACTCATCCTTGTCGACTACGCTGTAGACGCCTTCGACACCAGTGCCATCCGCATGTAGACGTTCTATGCGGTCTTCGCGCAGGGACATCCACTTGTTGCGATAGACTTCCCGGGTGCTCAGCGTGCGAATGCTCATGCCAGAGGATGTCATAAACCTGTTTTCCGAAACAGTATCGAGAAAGTAAAAAAGCCCCGGCGTGGGCCGAGGCTTTCCTGTCGCCGTGACAGTTACTTCTGCTGGGCGGTTGTGAATCGTTTATCGACTTCGAGCCAGTTCACGACATTCCACCAGGCTTCCAGGTAGTCCGGCCGCTTGTTCTGATACTTGAGGTAATAGGCATGCTCCCACACATCGTTACCGAGGATGGGATAGTGGCCCTGGGAGATGGGATTGTCCTGGTTCGGCGTGGTGACGATGTCGAGTTTGGAGCCGTTCCAGACCAGCCAGCCCCAGCCGGAGCCGAACTGGGCTGCGGTTTTTTCGTTGAAGGTCTTTTTGAAATCGGCAAAGCTGCCGAAATCCTTCTTGATCTGTTCGCCGATCTTGCCGGTAGGCTCACCACCACCGGAGGGCTTCATGATCTGCCAGAACATGGTGTGATTGACGTGACCGCCGCCATGATTGCGGATCACTCCGCGAACATCTTCCGGGAGGCTCTGCAGGTTCTTCAGCAGGTCTTCGGCGGAGTGCTTCTCGAGATCAGGATGCTTGGCAATCGCATCGTTCAGCTTGGTGATGTAGGCCTGGTGATGCTTGTCATGATGAAGCTTCATGGTTGCTTCGTCGATATGCGGCTCGAGCGCGTTGTAGTCGTAGGGCAATGGTGGAAGTTCATGTGCCATTCTTTGGTTCTCCTTCTGATTGCTCGTCAGCTCATTTTCATGTTCGGCCACAGCGGTGGGCAACCGGTGCTGCAGCCGTGCCTCTGTGGGAGTTGGACGTCAGCGTGTCGTGGCGGCCGACGTTCGTCATTCTCCTCAGCTATTCTGATGCATGGATGCGTCTCATGCATAAATCGGTGCAATTGGGTTGGCCGTTGGACCAGGCCGAGAAGTTGAAACCAAACATTCGGCGGTTGAGTCTGATCGGGTAGATTGGTTATGAAGTAGGAGGCGCCACGGCGGTACGAGTAGCCTGACGCTTACCGGATAGAAATCCTGAGGAACTGACGCACTCGCTTGGCCCGCCCCCGCATAACTCGCAGACAGTTGCTGAAAGAAGCCGGCGTCTCGAGCGCCCTGGCCCTTGGCGCTCCGGCCCTTGCTGCTGCAGGAGGCTTTCAGAATCAGACGGAAGCGCCGGCCACGAAGGGCACGGGTCCGAAACCGCAGAGTGAGACTGCCGAGAATTTTGCTCATCCGCCAGGCGTGTTCATCAACCGGCCGCTCACCCAGGTGTCCAAGGTCGCGGATGCGCTGCTGGACGACATGGAAGGGCGGAACTGCGACTTTTTCTACAACGAAGCCAGTCCCAAGACGGGCCTGGTCCGGGATCGCGCACCATCGCAGGGCCGATCGCTGAGCCGGGTGGCCTCCATTGCTGCGACCGGCTTCGGCCTGAGCGCCATGTGCATCGCGGCCAAGCGCAATTACCTCCGGCCCAGCGATTGCGAGGCGCGGGTAGAGAAGACGCTGGCGTTCCTGCTGGAGCAGTGTCCGCATGAGCACGGCTTTCTGTACCACTTTATCGATATCGATAGCGGCCAGCGCATGTTTGGCAGCGAGCTGTCGTCGATCGATACTTCGCTGCTGATGTGCGGCATTCTGCATTGCCGGACCTTTTTTGAGGGTAATGCGAGGATTGCGGCCCTGGCGACCACACTCTATCGCCGCGTGGACTGGGAATGGATGCTCAATGGTGGGACCACACTCTCGATGGGCTGGCTGCCGGACCAGGGCTTTCTTAAGCATCGCTGGGATATTTACGCAGAATTAACGACCATGTATTTGATGGCAATCGGTTCGCCGACTCATCCTATCCCGGCAGCGACCTGGGATGCGCTGCAGAGGCCGATCATCGGGTTTGGCGGCATCGATTACATCAGTGGTGTCGCGCCGCTGTTTATTCACCAGTATCCGCAGGCCTGGGTCGATTACCGCGACAAGCGCGACAAGTATGCCAACTACTTCACGAACTCGATCGCTGCCACCCGCGCACACCAGTTGTGGTGCCTGGTGCTGGGGCAGAAGTTCAGCTGGATCGATCAGAATTTGTGGGGTATTTCTGCTTCTGATTCGCGCCAGGGCTATCGCGTCTGGGGTGGGCCGCCGGATATGGGGCCATTGGACGGGACGATTGTCCCCTGCGCGACGGCCGGATCCCTGGTCTTTCTCCCAGCAGAGTGTTCGTCGGTTCTGCTCGAGATCAAGCAGAGATTCGGCGATAAAGGCTATCAGCGATATGGGTTTGTGGATGCGATTCAGCCCAAAGCAAACTGGTTTGCCGAAGATGTGATCGGCATCGATGTGGGTATCGGACTGCTGATGGCGGAGAATCTTCGAACCGGTATGGTGTGGGAATCCTTTATGAAAAACAGGGAAATCCAGCATGCCATGAGGGAAGTCGCCTTCCACCCTGATCCGGATGCCAATACCCAGGTTCTTTAGGCTCATTGTTGCCGGGTTTTGGAAGTGTCATAACGGGTCTTCCGATTTTCCTCATTCCTGAATTGAACCAGGGGCACTATCGGCTCAGTGCAGAACTACGGCTCTCGTCGTACTCTCAACTAGTAACTGGCGGCAAGGAGTGTTCCAGGCATGAGCGAATCTCTTCTCGAATACCGCTGGGTGCAGGGGCAAGGTGCAGCCTTTGGTGCGCCGGGCATTGAGCCGCGCTGGACTTCCAGCGAAAAGAATACGGTCTGTACGGCCTACTCGGCGTCCAGCCGCATATGGTTTACGACGTCGCACGGCATCCTGAACGAAATTTTCTATCCGACGATTGATCGTCCCCAGACTCGCGACCTCGGCTTGATGATCACGGATGGCGCTACGTTCATGCACGAGGAAAAGCGCGATCTGAAGAGCAACTTCGGGTATATGTTTCCGGAAGCGCCGGCGCCCATGGTCACCAACTGCGATCCAGAGGGCCGCTATACCCTCACCAAGGAATTTATTTCGGATCCGCATGCCCCGGTGGTGCTGATGCGGGTGCGGCTCGATGGAGACGCGGAGCTGCTGCCGAAGCTGAAGATTTTTGTGCTCCTGGCGCCGCATCTCGAAGTGGGAGGAGCAGGGAATTCGGCGCGGACGCTGGATATTGCCGGACGACGAGTCTTCCTGGTGTGGAAGGGCGCGACCTCCCTGGCGATGACCGCCGATTGCGGATTTACGCGGACCAGCTGCGGGTATGCGGGAACCAGTGATGGTTTCCAGGATGTGAAGCGGCATTTTCGGATGGATTGGGAGTTCGATTCGGCATTGAACGGAAACCTCGGCCTGACCGGGGAACTGGCACTGAATGGCCGCAAGGAATTCACGCTGGCGCTGGGATTTGGCGAAGGGCACCATGCAGCGTTGACGAGCCTGGTTGGCTCGTTGAACCGCGGCTTCGACGAGCATCGGGCTCGTTTTCACGATCAGTGGTCACGGGTCAATGGCGTACATGAACTGGACCCCGTGTCCGGAGACGGGGGCAGACTGCTGCGTACCAGTCACAACATGCTGCTGGTGCATGAAGACAAGACGTTTGCCGGCGCGTTTATCGCGTCGGCGTCTATTCCCTGGGGGCAAGCGGCCGGGGACGATGACCTGGGCGGGTATCACCTGGTCTGGACACGGGACATGGTGCAATCTGCCAGTGCGCTGCTGGCTGCAAACCGGGCCGAGACTGCGCTTCGCGCACTCACCTATCTTGCCTGTACGCAGAAGCCGGATGGCGGGTTTGCGCAGAATTTCTGGGTGAATGGGCAGCCTTACTGGACCGGCATGCAACTGGATGAGGTCGCATTCCCGATCATGCTGGCGTGGCGGTTGTGGAAACGGAACGCACTGGGGCAGGCGATGATTGTGCCTTTTGTGGAGCGGGCCGCGGGCTACCTGGTGCGGCACGCGCCCGTGACCCAGCAGGAACGCTGGGAGGAAAATGCCGGATATTCGCCATCGACACTCGCCGCAGTGATCAGTGGCCTGGTCTGCGCGGCAGACATCCTGCGCGGAGACGGGCAGGCTGAGCAGGCTGTCTTTCTGGAGGAATATGCGGATTGGATCGAAGGCCACCTGGATGAGTGGACGACGACCAATGATGGAGTGCTGCATCCAGATATCAAGCGGCATTACATGCGGATTTGTCCGCCGGCGCCGGGCGAGCCCTATGCGCGGGATGACGCGGACCGAGGCATGGTGCAGATCAACAATCGCGAACCCGATGAGCAGATTCACTTCGAAGCCCGCGAAATTGTCGATGCCGGCTTCCTGGAGTTGGTGCGTTACGGAGTGCGGGCCGCAGAGGATCCGCTCATTGTGGATTCGTTGAAAGTCGTGGATCGCATACTCGCGGTGCAAACGAAAACTGGTCGGTGCTGGCGACGCTATAACCACGATGGCTACGGACAGCGTAAAGACGGTTCACCCTTCAAGGGCTGGGGACAGGGTCGAGCCTGGCCGTTGCTGACGGGCGAACGGGCGCACTATGAGTTCGCGGCCGGCCACGATGTGAAGCCCCTGATTTTGGCCATGGAAAGCTTCTCGTCTCCCGGCGCCATGCTGCCGGAACAGATCTGGGACGCGCCGGATCTTCCGGAAAAGGGAATGCTGTTCGGGCGTCCTTCGGGTTCTGCCATGCCGCTGGTCTGGGCTCACGCGGAATACCTGAAGCTGCTGCGTTCTGTGCATGATGGCCGGGTTTTTGACCGGATTGCCGCAGTGGAGGATCGCTATATCGGTACCAGACGTGTCACGGTTGCGGTGGAGATCTGGTCGTTCCTGCGAAAAGCTGAATCGATTCGTCCGGGAAAGAGGCTGCGGATTCTCGGTGAGCAGCCGTTTGAGTTGACCTGGACGGCCAATCAGTGGGGCTCCACAAACATCACCAGGAGCCAGGCCGCCGGTTCGGCGGGTCACTACGTAGATCTGGCGAGTGGCGATTGGCAGTCAGGTCCGCTGGAATTCACGTTTTTCTGGCCGGCAGATCATCGCTGGGAAGGGCGCAATTTCCAGGTGGAACTGGAATCGCTCAAAACGATGTGACAAGATTGACCTGATTGACATCCAATTGAGGCAGAGTGGATGTCACGCATTTTTGGATAGTGTCAGGGATGGCGGGCCCTCGCAGCTCTAACCCGATCGAGGTGCCGGTAGTTTCATTTTCCCCGAGGCGCATTTGTTCGAGCGCCTCCGATCATCAAGCAAGCACGGCCTGGAACGCGATGTTCGGCCAGGTTGAAAGGAAGACACAGAATTATGAGCGAACTGGATCAGTTGTCAATCAACACACTTCGTTTTTTGGCAGTCGATGCCGTAGACAAGGCCAAAAGCGGCCATCCGGGTGCGCCACTCGGCGATGCACCGATGGCTTACCTGCTGTGGCACAAGTACATGCGGCACAATCCACTGAACTCACACTGGGCAAACCGGGATCGCTTTGTGCTGTCGAACGGCCACGCATCAGCGATGCTGTACAGCCTGCTGCATCTATCCGGCTACAAGCTTTCGCTTGAGGACGTTAAGCAGTTCCGCCAGTGGGGTTCGAAGACGCCGGGTCATCCGGAGTATCACCACACCGACGGCGTGGAAGTGACGACCGGCCCGCTGGGCCAGGGGTTTGCCAATGGCGTAGGCATGGCTGCGGCTGAGAAACATCTGGCGGCTGTTTATAACAAGCCGGGCTTCAACATCGTGGATCACTACACGTATGTGATCTGCGGCGACGGCGACCTGATGGAAGGTGTTTCCCACGAGGCGGCCTCGCTCGCAGGCACGCTGCAGCTGGGAAAGATGATCTATCTCTACGACGACAACCTTATCTCTCTCGATGGGCCTACCGATCTTTCGTTCACCGAAGACGTGATTGAACGCTTCGAGGGCTATCACTGGCATACGCAGTTTGTCGACGACGGCAATGACCTGGATGCGATCAGTCGCGCGATCGAAAATGCCAAAGCAGTTACAGATCGCCCATCGCTGATTGCAGTGCGCACGATCATCGGCTACGGCAGCCCGCTGGCCGGTACCAACAAGGCACACGGTGAGCCGCTGGGCCTGGAACATACGAAGGAGACCAAGAAAAAGCTTGGCTGGGACCACGAAGAGACCTTCTATGTTCCGGAAGAAGCTGCGAAGAACTGGCGCCAGATCATCGATAATGGCAAGAAGTACGAAGCTGAGTGGAACGAGCTATTCGCAAGATACAAGACTGAATATCCGGAGTTGGCCGCACAGTTTGAGCGCACCTACGAAGGCAGGTTGCCGACTGGCTGGGAAAAGAGCCTGCCCGTCTTTCCGGCAGACGGCAAGCCGGTCGCGACGCGTTCCGCGGGCAACACCATCATGAACAGCTTCGCCAAGGTTCTGCCGGAAGTATTCGGCGGCGCGGCAGACCTGACTGCCTCCACCAAGACGATTCTGAAAGACGGCGGCAACTTCCACGTAGATCCGACCGGTCGCAACGTCTTCTTTGGAGTGCGTGAGTTCGCCATGTGCGCCATGGTGAATGGTATGGCCGTTCATGGCGGAGTCATTCCATACGGTTCGACCTTCTTCGTATTTTCGGACTACTGCAAGCCGGCTATCCGGCTGGCGTCGCTGATGAAGTCACACTCGATCTTCGTGTTCACTCACGATTCCATCGCACTCGGCGAAGACGGTCCGACCCACCAGCCCATCGAGCACCTGATGGCATTGCGCGCGGTGCCGGAGATCATCGACCTGCGTCCCGCTGACGCCAATGAAACTTCCGCGGCCTGGGGCGTGGCATTGTCCACCAAGGCGCCGTCGTTCTTTGCCTTGTCCCGGCAGGACCTGCCTATTCTCGATGCTGACAAATACAAGGTGTTTGAAGGTGTGAAGAAGGGGGCGTACGTTCTCGAGCAGGGCGGCGATCACCCGGATGTACTTATCGTGGGAACCGGAGCCGAAGTCTGGACTGCGCTCAATGGAGCGAAAGCTCTGAAGGAGCAGGGAATCAGCGCGCGTGTCGTCTCTATGCCAAGCTGGCGCTTGTTCGAGCAGCAGACAGATGCATACAAGGACCAGATATTCCCGGCACATCTGCCCAAGCTGGCGATTGAAGCAGGTGCGACTCTTGGCTGGTGGAAGTGGGTTGGCCGGCATGGCCAGGTGATCGGCCTGGATCGCTTCGGCGCATCCGCACCGGGCACCAAGGCACTCGAAGAGCTGGGCTTCAGTACAGAGAATGTGGTGAAGCAGGCAAAACTCATCATCGAGCGAGCGAAAAATTCCAGCCCCGATCGCGCCGAAGTGGTCACGGCAGGAGCTCGATGAAGCTGGTGATTGCAGCAGATCACGCGGGCTTTCCGTTGAAGGAGGAAGCCCGTGATTATCTCGAGAAGCTGGGGCACGAGGTAGCCGACCTGGGCGCCTTCAATACCGAGCCTTCCGACTATCCGGACTTTGCCGAAGCCGTTGGAAAAGCATTGATCGCCGGCCAGGCAGAGCGTGGCATCCTGATATGCGGCAGCGGAGTCGGTGTCTGCATCGCGGCGAACAAGATGCCCGGGATACGCGCGTGCATGTGTCATGACCACTACTCCGCACATCAGGGCGTAGAACATGACGACATGAACGTGCTGGTGTTGGGCGCTAGAATCATCGGCGCCAATATGGCCTATGACCTCATTGATTCCTACCTGGGTGCGACGTTCCAGAGCCAGGAGCCGCGATTTGTGCGACGTCTTAATAAGACCAAGGCGATCGAAGCGCGGAACTGTCCTGGACCGGCGAAGGCCTGAAGGGATTCGAATAGGGCTAAAGGCTGGCGTTCTTCAGAGTCACACAGTGCGCCCGAGGCACCGATCGAAGCGTTGATCAGGCATTGCAAGCTTTGCTTCAGTTAAACCGCTCCAGCCAGCACGTTAGGAGACAAGATGTCCGCTACAGCGACGGTCGCGCCAGAAGTCACGCAGATTCCTAAAAGTCCTGAACGTACTCCCGAGCCGACGGTCGTTGTAATTTTCGGAGCGTCCGGCGATCTCACCAAGCGAAAGCTGCTGCCCGCTCTGTTTCATCTGGAGCAGGCGGGTCTTCTGCCTGAGAAGTTCGCAGTCGTGGGAGTCGCGCGGCGTCCCTTGCAGGACGAGTTTACGAAGGACATGCAGGAAGGAATCACCAAATACGGCGGCGTCGACCAGGCCGACGAGAAGCTGGCGCCTTTCATGAAGAAGGTGCGCTACCACGCGATGAACTTCGATGACCACGAAGGCTATGCGAAGCTGCAGCAGATGCTCGAGTCGATCGATAAGGAGATGGGAACCGGTGGCAATCGCCTGTTTTACCTCTCGACAGCGCCTGAATACTTTGCGGACATCATTCACCAATTGGGCGACCACAAGATGGCGAAGCCTGACAAGGGAAAGGTGCATGTCATCATCGAAAAGCCATTCGGGCACGACCTGGCGTCCGCGAAGGAACTGAATGACGATGTCAACCGGGTTTTCGATGAAGGACAGATCTTCCGCATCGATCATTACCTGGGCAAAGAGACGGTTCAGAACATCCTCGTGTTCCGTTTCGGAAACGGCATCTTCGAGCCGCTCTGGAATCGCAATTACATCGACCACGTGCAGATTACCGCGGCCGAAGAGATTGGCATCGAGGGCAGAGGTCCGTTCTACGAAAAGGCCGGGGCCTTGCGCGACGTTCTGCAGAATCACGTTATGGAGCTGCTTTCTTTTGTGTGCATGGAGCCGCCTATTTCCTTCGAGGCAGATGCCTTGCGGCGTGAAAAGTTGAAGGTGTGGAAGGCGATGAACCAGATCCATGAACGCGAGACGGTCCGCGGCCAGTATGGTCCTGGCAAGGTAGGGGGGCAGGAGGTAAAGGGTTACCGACAGGAGGATCGTGTCGATCCGGATTCGGGCACAGAGACGTTCGCTGCGCTGAAGCTGCAGATAGAAAACTGGCGATGGGCCGGCGTCCCCTTCTATCTGCGCGCGGGCAAGCGGCTGGCGAAGCGTACTACGGAAATCTCGATCCAGTTCAAGCTGCCGCCACAGCTGTTATTCAAGGACATGAGCCGTGGGCGCTGCAGCGAACTGCAGCCGAACGTCATCACCATGCGCATTCAGCCGGATGAAGGAATCTCGTTGCGATTCAGCTCGAAGGTGCCGAGTCCCAATATGGAAGTTTGTCCGGTAATTATGGACTTCAACTATGCCGATGCTTTCGGCAAGTCATCTGCAAATGGATACGAGCGACTGCTGCTGGACGCGATGCTGGGGGATGGCACGTTGTTTGCGCATCGCGACGGC
>CAZZVA010000033.1:0-19089 GCA_964657345.1 uncultured Acetobacteraceae bacterium
CATTTTGACACAACGCGCGCTGCGATCCCGAGAGAGTGTGGCGACAATAAAACTGGAGGTGGCCGGAATGGCGGACGGCCAGGAAGCAGGATTGATGCACTATGCGCGGAACGTGTGCGCTCTCGTGGTAAGCCGCGACGCGCAAGGACGGACGATCCACTTTGAGTGGGACGATGCTGCCGGGCCATCCACTGCGCTTACTGCCAAGCAGGTGTGGCTGCGATCCACGTGGGGCATGGAGGGGGTCGGCCGCTTCAGCTACAGTGTCGACGGCATCGACTTCCATGCGATCGGAACTCCCTGCAAGGCTGGCTGGGCGTTCTACCGTGGTGACCGCATCGGTATCTGGAGTGCCGGCCGATCCGGCTATGTGGATGTGGATTCCTTTACTTATACTTCACGTCAGGATCCTGGCCGGTCGAGCGTAGTCAATAAGTAATTATCTATAGCTTTAGTGATCCTGGCTCTATCCCTCATTGTTCTATGGGGTCGCGACCTTTGTCCGCTGACTGGCGCGGAGACGTGCGCAGATTGCGCGCTCTCTGGCACCTTCGCTCGATCGTCCTATCTTTATAAGCGCGCTTCCCAAGATGAAGTGAGCTTCCGCGTCATCCGGCTTCAGAGTGACGGCTTGTTGCAAGGGCGGGATGGCTGCACCTGGTTGCTGTGCAGCAATTTCGGCTTCACCAAGTTCAAGCAGCGCGTCAAGGTAAGTGTGATTTTCCATGAGGGCAGCTTGCAGGTAGTGGATTGCTTCCGTGGTCTGATTACGGCGCCGCAGAATCCGTCCCAGCGTGCAGTTGGCAATCGGATCTGCGGGATAATGGGCAAGTTCGGCACGGAATTCCCGTTCGGCTGAGTCGTAATTATCGCTGCGCCAGTAGATCAAGCCCAGAGCTGTGTGAACGCCGGGATAGCTTGGATCCGATGTTTCTGCTGCCTGATACTCCTTGATCGCGTCGTCCTCTCGGTAGAGTTTGTCATAGGCCATCCCCATCATGGCGTGAGCTGCGGCAGAGTCTGGTTGAATCGCCATGATCTGCTTGAACACGCTGGTTACACCTGCATAATTCTTCGCCCGAAGATACGCCTTGCCAAGGATGTCCAAAGTCTCAAGGTCTGCGGGCTGAAGCTTATGCGCTTCCTCAAGATATCTGGCCGCCTCCGTGTAACGGTCAAGAGCAAACAAGTCGAGACCGGTCAGATTGAGAGCCTGATAATTCCGAGTCGACTTTGCAAAAGCTTCCAGCAGCGGCAAGGCGCGCTCATATTGTTTGGCCCGGAAGAGTGCTACACCCAGGTTGCGCCGGGTGATGGAGTCCCCGGGCTGTAATACGAGGGCCTGCTGATAGAGCGAAATCGCTTCATCTTCCCGCTGCTGCCGCGCCAGGCAAATAGCCAGGTTGTTCAGGAGTGGCACAGATCGCGGATCAAGCCTTAGTGCGTCACGAAATGCTTTCTCTGCTTCGGCGTATCGTCCTTCCTGAAGAGCGGACGAACCGGCGGCTATCGCCTGGCGTAGTTCACGACTGTCTTCATGCGAAGCTTCTGCAGGCAGACAGCGAGGCAGCAGACAGCACACTGCGATAAAAACACAGAGAGTCCGCTTCGTCCAAGAGTCGGCCTGCTTTCGTGATCGAGCCGGTGTTCCTGGCATTTGCATCGGCATGATGTAGACGATCTGACTGCGGAGTCGGGCTTGTTTCTTGCGCTGTTGTTTTAAATCGTTTTACTATCGTCTCACAATCAGTCGTGCCGATTCGCAAGTGAGGCATTGACGCTGTTGCCCTACCCGGTGACACCTGTTTGTTTGCTGCTGCTAGCAGTCTATTTGGCGCCACTTTGCGGCGCCTTTCTTCGAACTATAGAAAACCATGTATCCGCGCCTGGTGCGTCTACTAACGACCGTGTACCTGCCAGCGCAACTTACTTTTTTGGAGAGGCCACTCTATGCAGGCACGACTCAGCAGATTTGTCGTTATCACCCTTCTTCTATGTTGTCCTTTCTTCGCTACATGGTCACAGGAACTTGCTGCGAGCCTAAATGGCAGCATCACTGACACGACCGGGGCGGTAATTTCAGGCGCGACGATTGAGGTTACAAACAATGCGACCAAAGGGATCGCCAGAACAGAAGTAAGCGATAAGAACGGGAACTACAACATCACCAACCTGGGTCCCGGTACGTACACGATCACGGTAAAGGCGGCCAACTTCAAATCTTCGGTTACAAATGATGTGACCGTATTCGTTGCGCAGAAGCGCACGGTCAATGCGCAGTTACAGGCGGGCGACGTCGATCAGACGGTGACGGTTCAAGACAGCACAGCCGGGATTGAGCTATCCAGCAGTGAGCAGGCCGGGACGATTTCCGGCACCCAGGTACGAGAACTGCAGCTCAATAATCGCAACTTTGAGCAACTGGTGACCTTGCAGCCAGGCGTTGTGAGCGCCTTACCCGATGAAGTTGGTTTCGGGCTGAATAACACGTCTGCCGTGGCTGTGAATGGAGTGCGAGACACCGCCAACAATTGGACAGTGGATGGCGCCGATATCAACGATAGCGGTTCCAATGCCACGCTGCTCAATGTTCCCAGCGTGGATGCGATCCAGGAGTTTACGCTGGAACGGAGCACCTACGACGCCGGATTCGGCCGCAGTGCGGGGGGCCAGGTGCTGGTCGCGACGCGTTCGGGGACCAGTGCATTCCATGGCGACGTGTACGAGTTCAGCCGCAACAATATCTTCAACGCGAACACATATTTCAACAAGCAGGCTGGATTAGCGCGAGCGGTTGAGCATTACAACGACTATGGCTTCACGATCGGCGGTCCGCTCTACATTCCGAAGCTCTATAACACCGCAAAGAACAAGACTTATTTCTTCTGGTCAGAAGAGTGGCGCAAGGTAAGCTCTCCAAATACGAGCAGTCTTACACCGCCCACACAGGCACAGCTTAATGGTACGTTTACGGGGCAGATTGCCAATGCACCTGCGGGCTGCGTGAGCTACGATGCGGCGGCTAACACCAGCACGATCAGTCCTTCCTGCTATAGCCAGAATGCGAAGGTCTATCTTGCCAATCTATACGACAAGTTTCCTGCGAACAGCAGCAGTGGGCAGTACATTGCTACCTTTTCGCAATTAAACAACACTCGTGAAGATCTGGTGCGGTTCGATGCCGACATCAATGCGAAGCTGCACTTCTTCGCGCGGGCCATGCAGGACGAAACGCCGGAAAACTTTCCCGAGGGACTCTTTGCCGGGAGCAACTTTCCTGGTGTCGCGGGCTCGGCCGTGAACGCGCCCGGCGAGAATGTGGTGGGCAACCTGACATGGACAGTCTCACCGAGAGTTGTAAATGAGGCAGAATTTGCCTATTCGCAGGGCACCATTTCCTCTGCTTTCACGCCGGGATCGATCGCAACTGCTTCGTCTGTCGCAAGCCAACTTACGAATAACACTGCCTACACAGATCCATATGGCCGTATTCCTGGTATTTCTTTCCTCGGCTCGACCGTCCAGGGTTTCAGTTATGGAAGTACGCCCTACTCGGAGCGCAACCTGGATCGAACTTTGTTCGACAACTTTTCTGTCACCTCAGGCAGGCATACAGTCAGGCTGGGCGCTACTGTGTCGCAGATGCTGAAGACGGAGAATGCTTCCAGTGGCGTTGCAAACTTTGAGTTTTCGAATTTCCAGAACTTCCTGCTCGGCAATGTCCTGTCCTACACACAGAACAGCCGGGACACCATACCCGATCTTCACTATTTGAATTTCGAGGTATTTGCGCAGGATGACTGGAAGGTCAGTGATCGACTCACACTGAATATGGGAGTTCGCTATAGTTATTTTCCATCTCCCGGTGATGTGCTGAATACCTTGAACAATTTTGATCCGCGCCTTTTCCTTGCCTCAAGCGCTCCGACGATCGATCCTGTCAGTGGCAATTTTGTAGCAGGTGGGCAGATCCCGGCTACCTACGTGAATGGACTTATTTTCCCGAAGGGCAAGGCATGCACGCAGGCCCAGGCGATAGCGCCTGGCGTCAGCTGTTCGCCGTATGGCAGCCACGTCAATCCTGACCCAAAGAACAATGTGGCACCGCGCGTCGGCTTTGCGTTTGACCCGCATGGCAATGGCAGGATGTCTTTGCGCGGCGGGTTCGGCATTTTTTACGACCGGATGCTCAATGGCATCTGGGAACAAAATGCCTTCCAGGATCCACCGCTGGTGCAGACAGCAACTATCAACAACACGCAGTTCGATCATCCGCTTGCGGGGTCATCGAGCGTATCTCTTTCGCCAAATCATATAACGTCGACGGGCGATCCCACGCTGAAGAATCCGTCGTATGTGGACTATAACCTTTCTGCGCAGGATCAGATTCTGCCTAACACTGTGTTCGAGATAGCGTATGTCGGATCCGAAGGCAAGCATCTGCTTGGAGAGCGAGACATCAACCAGCCCACCTTAGGCGCACGCGCTTCGAATCCGAATGCTTATGTTACTGCAGTCGTGCCGTATACGGGTTACTCCTGGTTTGCTGCGCGGTTATCGCAGTACGTGAGCAACTATAACTCGCTGCAGGTGTCTCTCAATCATCGCAGCGAGCATGGTCTGACTCTCGGCATTGCGTATACGTGGAGCAAGACGCTGACGGATCAATCCAACGATAGAACTACCGGGACCTACGATACCTATAATCCCCACCTTGATTATGGGCCATCCAATCTGAACCAGCCGCAGACGTTTGTGGCGAATTATGTTTATGAACTTCCCTTCTTCAAGCAGCAGCATGGATTTGCCGGTCACACGCTTGGCGGCTGGGAGGTCTCTGGCATCACTGAATTCATCTCCGGGCAGTCGCAGACAATTACGCAGGCAGCGGACAATTTCGACTGCAAGACTCCTGCCGGTGCCACGACCGGCTGCATTGCTGGTACGTATCCAGGGGGCATCAATATCGATGTCAGCAGTATCGCTCCGCGGCCGGACCGGGTGTCGCCAGTTCAACTGGTCAAGAAGCAGACTGAGTGGTTCAATCCAGGATCTTTCAGCGATGCGGTCGGTCACTTCGGCAATTCGCCGACAGGGGCACTTCTGGGTCCGGGCCTTCAGCTCTGGGATCTATCGGCAATCAAGAACGTGAATTTTGGAGAGCACGCCCGGTTTCAGTTTCGAGGTGAGTTCTTCAATGCCTTCAATCACACCAACTTCGATGCTATCGGGACCAACTCGGATCAGGCGACCTTCGGGACAGTCACGAGTACGCATGATCCGCGCCAGATTCAACTGGGAGCCAAGCTGATGTTCTAGTTGCGTCGACCGGGTACAGTGAGTTCTGCGACCTCGTTCCTACCTGAGGTCGCAGTTTTCTTTTGATCCACACTCATTTAACGGCCAGTCTCCCTCACCGCGGTCATAGGTACGATGTGCAAAAAGAATTAGGTGAGAAGTATCCTGCAAGCATGACTCGCTCGCGGTCTGCGCGACCTGCTTTGCTGCTGCTGTTGTTTGCACTGTTTCAATCATCTTTTGCGCAGCCTTTACCTGAGCGCCACCAAGCGCCGCGCGCAATGGCGCCGATCGATGCACTCATGCAGGACGCAGTCGCCAGCGGGAGTATTCCCGGCGGCGTTGTGGTGGTAGGGCATCACGGCAGAATTATCTACCGTAAGGCGTTCGGCTTCCGCTCGATCGAGCCGGTGCGCGAGCGCATGACGGCCGAGACCATCTTCGATCTCGCCTCGCTCACCAAGTGCATTGCCACAACGACTGCGGTGATGGAGCTTTGGCAGGATGGCCGCATCCGGCTCAATGATCCCGTGGCGAGCTACCTGCCCGAGTTTGCACAGAATGGTAAAGCGGATATAACGATTCGCGAATTGCTGACGCATTACTCAGGCCTGGCTCCCGACCTCGATCTGAAAACAGATTGGCATGGACGCGAGGCGGCCTTTGAACGGGCGATGCAACAGACACCCGTGCATCCGCCGGGCACGCGCTTTGTGTACAGCGACATCAATTTCGAAGTCCTCGGTTTTCTCGTCGAGAAAGTCAGCGGCATGTCACTGGATCAGTACACGGCGAAACATATATTTGCGCCGCTGGGGATGCAGCACACCCGATTTCTGCCGCCGGCAGCGTGGCTCCCGGAGACAGCACCCACCCAGTATGACGAGCAGAATCACATGCTGCGCGGCACCGTACACGACCCAACGGCGCGGCGTATGGACGGGGTTGCCGGGCATGCCGGATTATTTTCAACTGCGGATGATCTTGCGAAATTTGCGCAAGCGCTTCTGGACGGCAAGGGGGTTCTGAGGCGGGCCACGATCGAAAAGATGAGCACGCCGCAGCAGCCGCTGACAGCTGCTGCGCTGCGAGGGCTCGGATGGGATATCGACTCACCCTTCTCGACGAACCGCGGCGAGCTTTTCCCGATCGGATCCTATGGTCATACCGGCTTCACTGGAACTTCAGTCTGGATGGATCCAACGACGGATACTTACATCATTCTTTTGACGAATGCAGTTCATCCGCGTGGCGGCAAGCCGCTGGTGTCTCTTCGCTCCCGGCTGGCAACGGTCGTGGCAGCTTCGTTGAAACTGGATCCGAGCGAACAAAGCAGACTGCGCCTGGCGCGGATTACCGGCTACAACGAATCATTGATGTCCGAGCGTCGGATCACTACGCGCAATGCAGTAGTGAAGACCGGTATCGACGTGCTGGAGGCCGACAGCTTTCGTGCTCTGCAGGCAGACACTGATCATCCGCTCCGTATCGGACTGGTCACGAATCAGACTGCCGTGGATGCCAAGGGTGCACGCACGGCGGACGTGCTGGCCCACGCGCCTGGCATCAAGCTTGCAGCCATCTTCAGTCCGGAACACGGCATTGCGGGCAAACTCGATTCAACCGAGATCAGCGATGGGCGGGATAGTGCGACGGGTGCTCCGGTCTACAGCGTTTATGGGGATACGGATGGCAAGCGACGGCCTACGGAAGAAGCTCTCAGCAGTATCGATGCGATCGTGTACGACATACAAGATATCGGCGTGCGGTTCTATACCTACGAGAGCACGCTCGGTTATTTCCTGGAGGCGGCGGCGAAAGCGCACAAGCCTCTGTATGTGCTGGATCGACCGAATCCTATCGGGGGCAGTTATGTGCAGGGGCCGATTGCCGACGCAGGCAGGTCGTCGTTCGTTGACTACTGGCAAACGCCGATTCGGCATGGCATGTCGATCGGCGAACTGGCGCGGATGTTCAACAGTGAGCGACATATCGCAGCCAAGCTGACGGTGATCCCGATGAACGGCTGGATGCGTGGGGACTGGTTCGACTCGACTGGCAGCGTCTGGATCAATCCTTCTCCCAATATGCGCAGCCTTACCGAAGCGACACTCTATCCCGGGATTGGCATGATCGAGGCGACCAACATTTCTGTCGGTCGAGGTACGGACACGCCGTTCGAGGTGCTCGGCGCGCCGTGGATCGATGCCTCAGAGCTTGCCCGTTATCTGAATGGTCGCGAGATCAGCGGAGTGCGCTTTGTTCCGATTCATTTCACTCCGGAGAGTTCGGTCTATGCGCACCAGGACTGCGGCGGCGTCAACATCGTAGTCACAGAGCGAGATGCGCTGGACGCACCGGAGCTCGGCCTGGAGATCGCTGCTGCGTTGCGCAGTCTTTATCCCGCGACTTACAAGCTCGAGAAGCTGGACATGCTGATGGTGAACAAATCCAGCTTCGAGGCTGTCGAAGCTGGAGAAGATCCACGCCGCATCGCTGAGCAGTGGGATGAGGATATCGAGCAGTTCCAAATGCTACGCAAGCAGTATCTGCTCTACTGAAACGCAGTCATGGTGCGCCTTGCGTGTTGCCTTGCGCTGCAGCAAGAACCAGCTTGCGCATAGAGTAGAGGAAGGTGAAGCGCACCAGGGCCGAGGGCTTTTCTGCATTATCCAGGAGGGTCATCTGCTGCGCCTGCCAGGTTGGCGGAGGAGTGGTATGCGTTTCAATATAGGTCACGGCGGACAAACCTGCGCCTGCTAACTCACCGAGTTGCTCGATCCGTGGCTGGATGTCATTGAGTCGCGGTGACTCCTGCGCATCTTCGAGCAGGCGAGACTGCGCGGCCTGCCACATGAGAAACTGCTGCCGAAGCCGGTGGATCGCAACTTCACGCGAAGGGACTTCGCCCATCGGGACGTCACCACTTATGTCGACGCGGTGCTCCTCTTCCACGCCCGACGGTGGTGGGGTGATATTGCCGGCGAGTGCGTAGATGTCGCCGGCGAATTGCTGACGCGATGGCGGATCGGCCACGACCGCGTCGACCAGGCGATCCAGAGAGGTGAGCCCGTTGGTATGCTGTGCTGCATACCGATTGTGGAAGCTGATCGGCTCCAGGACGGAAGCGAGCAGGTCGAGAGCTTCAGGATCATTCGCCAGCAGGAGATTCCGTCGCAAGCCAGCGGGTCCACTGATGTGGGTAAGCCCCACGTCTTCCAGCCTGAGCGAGTTCACCCGCAGCCTGCGATACATATCGGAAACATCCCTGTCGGCCTGGGGCGACCAGAATCGTTCGGCGATAGCCATGGTGCGGGGCCATACGCGAGAGTCGACTGTTTCCGCATCCAGTTGCTCGGCCCACATGCAGACCTCGCCGCCAAGGATCAGCTTCTGCTGGTCAGCGGTCAGCTTCGTGTCCGCGGGAATGGGATCATCCAGAAACATCTGCGCTGAGTTCTTTTGTGCGTCGAGGTAGTAAGGTGCGGAGAGGATGCCCTGATAGCCCTGGCTGGCTCCGCCGGCGAGCGACTCTTTTCCGCGCCAGCTCTGAATCACGATGGTCTTCGGCAGTGCGGGGTCAAGAATTTCATCCCATCCCAGCATGGTCTTGTGGTGCTTCTTCAGGATGACTTCGAGTCGCTGATTGAAGTAGGCCTGCAAGGCTGCCGGGGTGGCGAAGCCCTTCTTCGCCATGAAGGCCATGACCCGCGGATTGGATGTCCATGCGGAAGCCTGTACTTCGTCGCCGCCGATATGGAAGTAGGCGTCAGGAAAAATCTTTCCCATCTCGTCGACGAGGGAGTCGACGAATTTGTAAGTGCTTTCGCGGGTGGGATCGAGAACTGCGGTCGGCGTACCGAAGACGATGGGCAGCTGCGTGATGTGCGCTTCGGCGCTCAACTCCGGATAGGCCAGGATCCAACTGGTCGTGTGACCCGGCATATCAAACTCGGGAACTACGCGAATACCACGTTCCCGTGCGTATGCAACCACTGCGCGCATTTCGTCCTGGGTGTAGAAGTGGCCGCCGGAGGCAGCGTCTGTCAGTTTGGGAAATTTCCTGCTCTGGGCGCGGAAGGCCTGGTCGTCACTTAGGTGCCAGTGGAAGACATTCAGTTTCGCAGCGGCCATGCCATCCAGCGTGCGCTCGATCACGGCGATCGGCTCGAAGTGGCGGCTGACATCCAGCATGAAGCCTCTCCAGCGAAAACGGGGTGAGTCGTCGATCGCGACCGCAGGCAGTACGCAGGCGCCTCGATCACTGGTGGCAAGTTGCAGGATGGTCTGCAATCCGTGCATCGCACCCAGGTCGGTGGCCGCAGTGAGAGTAGCCGATTGCCCAGTCACATTCATCTGATAGGTTTCATCCTCGTCCATCGTCTGCACGGCATTGCCCGGGGCCTGGACGTTGATGGTGAGAGAGGGAGTAGCGGGATCGGCGTGGTTGACTACGGATCGCATTACATCGCCGCCGCAGGTGCGGTCGAGTTGCGAGACGGTGCGCATGACGGCTTCTTCGAGCCGGCTGTCGTGGGTCCCGGCATATTTCAGCGTGAAAGTGGAAGTTCCGCCGCCGGCAGGTGTGACTACGAGAGCGCCTTCGCCGAGAGTCATGGTGCGTGGGAGCGGCATCAACGTGAGGCGGCCTGGTGCATGGTTGGCCGTCGCCTGGATCAACGCGGGCGTGGAAGCAGAACTGGCAGACGTGGTCTGCCCGTCGGCACAGACAACACAGCCGGCAACACAAGCAAGAAGGGCAAGCGCCCCTGTAAACAATGGCATGTGCGCCCGTGTGCGCGCTTCCCTTTTCATTCGTGTGCTTCTCCTCAGAGGTTGAATTGACGCAGGCCATCCCGCGAGCTGCGACGCTGCGGACAGGGCGGAAAGGCCGGCTTCCACAAATGTATTGGATGAGGAGTCTTTCCGTCACATGCTGGTCACGCGGCGCAAGGGGCTGCTGCCTGCAGAGAAAATGCTTAGACGCACTGCGCTCCAGGAGTAGGATCGTAGCCATATCCAGGGCCCGAAACGAGGGAGCAGACGGGATGAAGAACAGGCCGGCGGCGACGTACCTGGTGCTGAGTGGATGCATGGCGGGGTTGCTTGGATGGCGGGCGCTGCCGGTGCAGGGTGCTTCCGCCAAGGCTCCGGCTTCCAACGGAGTATCCGGCTGGAATGGTCCCATGGCAGCGCATGCTCTGGATGCGCGGGAGACCTGGTGGCAGCAGTGGCCGCATGCACAGAAGGACCACGGGACGGTCTGCGTGTCGTGCCACACTGTGCTTCCGTATGCGATGGTGCGTCCGCAATTGCAGCGCCAGCTTGGCGAGACCATCGCGCCCGCACAGGAAGCAGCCATGATGGGAAGCGTTGAAAAGCGGGTGGCACAGTGGTCCGAGATGGTGCCCTTCTATTCGGATGCACACGATGGTGCAGGCAAGACGGCAGAATCTCATGCGACCGAGGCGGTGTTGAATGCAGTGATCCTGACCAGCTTTGACGCGCAGCAGGGGCATCTGCGCGCGATCACGCGTACTGCTCTCGATGAAGCGTGGGCGCTGCAGGAGCAGAGCGGTGAGCGGGCTGGTGGATGGAAGTGGCAGGACTTCCACCTGGCTCCATGGGAGTCAGGCGAATCTGCCTACCAGGGTGCGGCATTGCTGTTGCTGAAGGTGCTTGCGGCTCCGGATGGCTACGCCGGGGAGCCTGGCGTTCGCGAACACGTAGCGAGACAGAAGGACTACCTGCTTCGGCAGTATGCGGGGCAGCCGGTGATGAACCAGTTGTACGTGTTGTGGGCATCGTCGAGGGCACCGGATCTGCTGAGTGGCGAGGCGAAGAAAGTCCTGATCGAAACGGTGCATGGCCTGCAGCAGCCGGATGGGGGATGGCGCACGATGGGGCTCGACTCGATCGAGCGGAGCGACCACTCACCCGAGCCTGCGGCGAGCGATGGCTACGCGACCGGCCTGGTAGTGATGGCTCTGGATACGGCGGGGGCTCACGATGCTGCCCTGGCGAGCGGGGTGACGTGGTTGAAAGACCACCAGCATGCTGACGGGACATGGGATGCGTGGTCCATGAACAAGCAGCGTGAGCCTTCCAGTGTTGCGAGTGCCTTCATGAGCGATGCGGCGACAGGCTATGCGACGATGGCCCTGCTGCAGGTGCAGAGTCGCGAGGGAAGGTAGTCGGCTTTCGCATTTTGTTCGCCTTTCCACAGGCTGGAGCACTAGACTTGGCGCATGTACTTCCATTCCTCCACGCTGCACCTGGATCACACGTCCGTGGTGCGCTGCAAGCGTTGCGCACAGTCGATTCCTACCCAAACGAGTGGGGTGCCTTCACAGCCTGTCGTTATTCCGTGTCCGTTCTGCCTGGAGAAGCGTCAGTATCTGCCCAGCGAGGTTTTCCTGGGAAGACCGTCTCCGCAGACGCGGGCGGCGAGGCGCTGAGAGATGCCGGAGGCCGCGGGGTATACCAAGGAAGTGGATTACACCAGGCTGGGCGGGGCTTTGCTGGTAGCCGCCTGCGTGATCCTTGCGGTGCGGACAGCACGCTGGTCGATTCGCAGCGCGGGAACGGAGAGCGATACAGAATTGGAAGGTGAAGTCGCGCATGCCGCCCACCTGGCTCACCGGATGCTGTGCCACCTGGTGTCGAAGAGCCGGGAGATGTTTCCGGTAACCCGCGTGCCGTGGTACGTGGCGAAGGACGACGAAGACCTGCCGCGATAGCCGGGCGCAAGTCGCATCCAAGGAAACGTTGGAACAAGTTCCACTAGCGAGCCTGCCTGTGCGGGATGTGCTGGAAAGAGGATGTCAACGATGCCTGCACCGAAGAAAGCTTTGAAAAAGGCTGCGAAACACGAACCGGAAGACAAGAAGCCGGAGCCGAAAGAGAAACACAGGAAACACGGCAAAAAAGAGCCAAAGCACAAGATACTGAAAGACCTCCGGCGTGCGTATGAACATCTTGGCCGGGTGGAGACTTTGATAACGCAAGTTCCGGCGGCAGCGAAGCCTGACATCACCACGCTGATTGGACTGGCACAGAGCGAATTGAATGCCGGCTATGCAAAAGGCGCGGCCGACCTGCTGCGTGCTTCTGAACACCTGGCGTTCGCTGTGCTGGTGAAGACGGGAGCGAAAAACGGTGAACTCGCCCCCGTGGTGAAGGAGGCGGTGGAAGAAGAGTTTGAGCATCTTTCGCGCAAGGCAACGGAGCGATGGAAGGAAAGTGATGAACGCCATCGCGAGGTCGTTGAGATTTACAAACGCGCGATGGATGGAGCAGACCGTGCAATTGGCAAAGGGGTCTATCGTGCCGCGATGGAGCTGGTTCGCGCGGCGGAGACACTGGCCCACGTCGAGAAGCATGGAGGGGCGAAGCTGGCAGGCGGCAAGCCACGGCTGTCTCTGACGGCGTGATGTGCAGGACCAGGTAGGGTGCGCAGGCATTTCATGCCGGCAGCATTTAGAGTGTCATGATGACGAACGACGCACGCGTGGACCTGGTGGGAGTAGGCCTGAACGCGACAGACACAGTAATTCCCCTCCCGCATTTTCCCGAGCGTGGATCGAAAAGCGAGTACCACTCTGTGACCGTGCTGCCGGGCGGCCAGGTAGCCACGACGGTGGTGGCCTGCCAGCATTGGGGCCTGCGTACGAGATATGTAGGCAAGCTTGGCGATGATGAAGCAGGCACGCTGCATCGGCAGGAGTTCGAACGGACGGGCGTGGATGCGCGCCTGATTACGGTGGAAGGTGGGGCAAGCCCTCAATCGCTGATCCTGGTAGACGGTGCGGGCGAGCGCACGGTGCTTTGCCGCCGGGATGAACGACTGATCCTGCAGCCGGCGGACCTGGAGCGCAGCTGGATTGTGGATGCGCGTGCGCTGCATATAGACGGGCATGACACCGCGGCGGCGACGACGGCAGCGCGCTGGGCGCGGGAGGCAGGGGTGCCTGTGATTGCCGATCTCGATGAAGTGTATCCGGGCATCGATGAGCTATTGGAGAATGTCGATTACCTGATCGTGAGCCGCGATTTTCCCTGTCGCCTGATGCATGAAGCGAGCCTGGAGCGTGCATTGAGCGCGATGCAGAAACGTTACGGCTGCAGGTTGACGGCGGCCACGCTGGGCCAGGACGGGGTGGTGGCCTGGGATGGACGGCAGATCCACTATGCCTGCGCTTTCCAGGTGCCGGTTGTGGACACGACGGGGGCGGGCGATATCTTTCATGCAGGGTTTATTTATGGCATGCTGCAGGGCTGGCCGTTGATGCGGCAGCTGGATTTTGCCTGTGCTGCGGCTGCGTGGAATTGCACGGCGGTCGGAGCGCGAGGCGGCATTGCTTCCTGCGCAACCATCCTTGAAACGGTGGATCGCGGTGTGCGGCATGCTGCTGCGTGGCCTGCTGTGAACGCAGAAGTGTTTTGAGTTCCGGGAGTGTTGGCATCGTGAACTCCTGAAATGCATTTCGCTTATGGATGGAGAGACGGCGCTGCGGGTATGTGCATCCGAGCGGAGGTAAGTGGAAACGGCCAGGTGCAGGCGACTCCACTCTTCCCATTTTCTGCGATTGAAGGAAAAGCCAATGACGATGAAAAAGACACTCTCCTTTGCATTCAGTGTAGGCATGCTGATGCTGCTGCCTGCGGGCTGCGATAAAAAAGACAACTCCGACATGAACTACAAGACCGCGATCAACGACCACTACAAAGCCAAGCCGGTGTGTCTCTGGTCGGACTCGAAGAAGCTGCCGGCGCAGGCAGCGACATCGGATGACGCGAAGACCGAAGGGTACGATGCACTGACCCAGGCTGGCTTGTTGACCCGCACGACTGCCGAGAAAAAAGTGTTGATCATTGCGTCGAAGCAGGTGAATAACTATGACCTGTCCGACACCGGCAAGAATTCCTGGACGCCGGATTCCTCGCAGCCCGGCTACGGCAACTTCTGCTATGGACATCGAGAAGTGACGAGCATCGACAACTCAACGCCGGGAACGAATGCGAGCGGGCTGAAGACGGTTGCGGTGAACTACCACTACAAACTTGCGGACGTGCCGGGATGGGCAAACAACGCCGACATCAAGACAGCATTTCCGGATGTGAGTGCCGCGGTCGGCGCCAACCCCGCCGATACGGCTACGCTGACGATGAATGGCGATCAGTGGGTTTTCAGCGGCAAGTAGTTCATGGTCGCTGCGGTTATTCCAGGTAGAAGACTTCCTCCATCATGGCGAAGTCTTCTCCTGGCTGCAGATCCGGAACAGGTTCGAACAATTCGGCCATCTTCGCCTGCCAGCGGAGATTGGCCGGATCGTTTTTGAGCAGTGCCTGGGCGGCGTGGAAGTCCGCCACCTGCATGTAGAGGAAGAGCTGCTGCCCTCTGCGGAAGATAGAGTAGTTGCAAATGCCGGCTTCCTGCAATCTGGCGAGCAGCTCGGGAAACACGTTCCGGTGGGCTTCGTCATAGTCAGCTTCGCGGCCGGCGCGGATGCGCAACTGGAACGCGGTGCGAGGCAACGTCACGGAAGGCTCACGACAGTGACCGCGAACGGGGCCAGGGTCAGTTTGCCATTCGAGACTTCGCTGGACCGGGCCGCGGACTCATACGATTCGCCATCGACAGTTTCGGCGTGCATAGTGCCCGAGCCTGGCAGAGTCACTTCAACCGGGTGATTGCGTTTGTTATTGATCAGCAGCATCTTGCCCTTGCTGGTGAGGAAGGCCTGGGCCTCTATGTCGCTACGGCCACCCAGCGTGGTGCCGACGAGTTTGTCGCCGGGACCAAAGTGATCCTTGATGAGTTTCAGCACCCAGTAGCGGGCATTCGGTTTTCCGTTGGTCCAGTCGATCATGGTGACGCTGGGAAACTGCGACGGATAGCCGACGAGCTGCGACTCACCAATGACGTCGATGCCCTGGCGAGCGAGGCCCATGTAGAGATAGGCGTACAGCGATCCGGCAGCATTCCAGTAGAGCCTGGGAATGCGATCGGGATGCGGCTTGCCGCCGTCGCGAATTTCATCTTCGTCCGTGGGAAGGATCACGCCCAGTTCATCGGTATCGGTCATGGTCGAGGGTGAAAGACGTTTACGCGTGCTCTCGATGAAGCGGGTGGTGGTCAGGAACTGATCGGCCTGATTGAAGAAGGTGTATTGCCAGTCGTCAATGGTCTCCTGCGGAGCTGGGGAGGCGTAGAAGTGATAGGAGATGTAGTCGAGGGGCGTGCCGGGCTTGTGATTCTTGGGGTCGAGAAAATATTCGTACCAGTGAGGATCCTTCGATGGCTGGGCAAGCGCCAGGCCCATGAACTTTGTTTCAGGACTGACCTGGTGAATGGCAGAGACGATGGCGTCGTATTCGACGTTATATTTTTCAGGCGTTGTCTGGTGTTCGAAGTCGACTTCGTTGAGAACTTCCCAGATGGGAAATTTGTAGTGCAGGCCGGACTTGTGTTCCTTGCCATTCTCGTCGGTGAAGCCGCCCTTGACGTACCAGCTGACGAGACGCGCGTAGTAATCGCCAAGTTCCTTGCCGGATAGATCCTTTAGTTCGGTTCCCTGGGTGTAGTCCCAGACAACCTGGTTCGGATCGGATGGATATGTAACAGTCTTGGTTGTTTTGAAAAGCCAGGTCGGAATGGTGCTGAAATTCATGATGGTGGAGTGGCCCTGTGTCGAGTCCATGAAGTCTTTGGTCATGGGATCGATGAAGGTGAAGTCCCACGAGGTTTTCTGTGGCGTGGGCGGCTCAAGTTCTGCGACGGCGAGGCGGGGATAGGGCTCCCAGGGCACGTAGCGGACGTAGTCGGCGCCAAGCTGCTTGAGGGCGCTGAAGGAGCCATCGTGGATGGGCGCACCTGCACGCAGCATGGGATTGACGACGACCTGCAGAGTGGGCGTCGACTTGGAAATGCTGAGAGTCTTTTCCCAGTCGATCGCCACCGAGTTGGGCGGCGCCGGAGTTTGCGCGATGGCAAGCGGCGCGATGGAGATGCCAAGACACACAAGTGCGCGCACATACAGGGTGCTCGGGTGGAGGGGTTGTCTACGCTGCTGCGGCGTGTGCGATGGCATGTGGTGCTCCGGTTTTCGTGTCAGAAAGTGTGGCGTTTGAAGGCCCCGAACACTGTCGCACATTGTTTCTCTAATGGACAAGAGAAACCTGCTGTCAAGCGTGGTGCGCTGGAGCAAAAACAAGTTGGCTTGCGCGGGCGATCACGGCCTCGGCAGAGACGCCAATGCGGGGATGGTACGCGCCATCTGCAGCTGCGAGCTGAATGGCGAAGTTGCCGATGGTCGAGCTCTCTACTTCACCGCAGATGACCTGCTTGCCAGTGGCTTCGCGCGTGAGCTGATTCAGGAGCAGGTTTCGACTGCCGCCGCCGACGATGTAGATCTCGTGGATGGGTCGGTTGCGAAGACGCTCGAGGGAGCGAATGACTTCTGCATAACGATGGGCGAGGCTCGAGAAGATGAGCATGGCGAATTGCGGTGCGTGTGCCGGATCGTTCCGGATGGGCTGGTGACCTGCTGCACTGAGTTGTTCATTCAGCATGGAGGGCATGTCGCCGGGCAGCATGAGTGCAGGGGCGTCGACGTTGATGAGGCCGACGTCTTCGTGAAGCTGGGAAGCCGCCTGGATGAGATCGCTGACAGTGGTGGGATGGCCCAGCTGACTCCAGTGATCCATGCATTGCTTGAGGAGCCACATGCCGGTGACATTCTTGTGGAGGCAATATCGTCCGCCGATAGCGCCGAGATTGGTGAAGCCTCCTTCGAAGGCCTCCTTCAGGATGCTGGGCGATCCCACCAATGTGCCGACCAGCGACCAGGTGCCTGAGCTGATGTATGCAGCGTCTCCTGAAATGGCGGGCAGGGCGCTCACGGCGGAGGCAGTGTCATGGCAGGCGGGAGCGATGAGAGCAGTGTCGGTGAAGGCAGGCAGTTGTGCGAGCAAGCCGGTTACTTTGCCTATGTGACAGCCGGGTGGAACCATTGGGGGCGCAGCGGAGAGATCGAGATGCAGTGCGCTGAAGAGATCGGCGGCCCAGTCGCGGGTTTCGGGATCGACAAGAGCGGTGTGCGTGGCGTTGGTGTATTCGGCGACACGACGACCACCCAGCTTCATCAGAATGTATTCGGGCAGGCAGACCCAGGGCGCCGCGGTGTCAAGACCGGTGTGCGCATCGGCGACCAGCTGGTAGAGCGTGTTAATGCGTAGTGGATGAATGCCGGTGCGTGCAAAGAGGGCCTCGACGCGATACGTGTCATGGATTGCGGTTTCGACTGGAATGGTGCGCGGGTCGCGATAGCAGAAGGGATCGGCGAGCGGCTCGCCTGCTGCGTCGAGGCGCACATAATCGACTGCCCATCCGTCGACGGCGATGGAGGCGATGCCTTCGGTTGCAATCGCGGCGCACTGCCGCAGGCCATCCTGGACGCCTGCCCAGATCATGCCGATGTCCCAGCAGAGGCGTCCGTTCTTTTCGATGGGTGCGTTGGGAAAGCGGTGTACAAGCTGAATCATCGGCTGACCGGCGGTCCAGCGAAGGAGCGAGACCCGGCAGCTTTCGGCTCCGAGATCGACGGCGACGCGGGCGCGTGTGTCAGTCTGCCTGCTCGAGAGCGTGTCGTTCTGTCCTGTCATTGTTTGATGGCCATTGCCGGAACTACTTACTTATCGCAGGAATGCTTCGACCAGTCCGCCATCGACAGGAATGAGGTGACCGGTGGTGCAGGGAGCGAGCGGCCCGGCAAGAAACAGGATGGCGTTGGCGCAATCCGCGGGATCGATGGGGATATGCGTGAGCGTGCGCTTCGCATAAAAGTGGGCGAGGAGTGTGCGCAGTTCATCGTCAGTGCCTGTTTCGGCGAAGGAGATTTCATATTTGCGCAGCGAGGCGATGACGCGGTCGCGGGGAAACATGGTCGAGCCTTTCACGACGGTCGCGGGGCTGATGCCGTTGACGCGGACGAGGGGGGCAAGGGAGATGCTGAGTTCGCGCACGAGATGGCTGAGGGCTGCCTTGCTGACGTCGTACGCTTCGCTTCCCTTTTTGGCGACGACTGCGTTGGCGGAACTGGTTAGTACCAGAGTCGCGGACAGATTCTGCTGCTTCCAGAGCTTTGCTGTCTCGTCGGCAAGGATGTAATTTGCGGTGACGTTGACGGCGAGGGTGGTTGCCCATTGTTCATCGCGGATGATGCCATCGGGCGAAGAGGGAAACATGGCGGCCGTGTTGATGAGGATGTCGACGCCGCCGAATTGCGCGATGGTTGCGTCGAGAGCACTGCGTACGGCATCGCGGGACAGGATGTCGATGGACGCGGATGCGACGACTTCCTTGCCGGCCGTGGCCTGTGCGGCCGTGGTTGTCTGTTCCGCGCCGGCTACATCGCGATCGGCGACCATGATGTGGGCGCCGCGCGTGGCTGCGATACGAACGACTTCACGACCAATGCCACTGCCGCCGCCGACGACCAGCACGATCTGCCGGCTCAGTTCTTTTTCAGGAGGCTGACGACGAATTTTGGCCTCTTCCAGCTTCCAGTATTCGATGCGGAAGGCTTCGGACAGAGGCAGAGCAACGTAATTGGTATGGACTGTGAAGTCGGATGGCTGGGTGCGGCTTCCACATTGTGGAACGGAGCCAGTGATTTCCCCTTCGCCCAGCGCGCTGGCCCCATCCATCACATGGATGGCATTGGTGTAGAACTCGCCGGTGATGCGCGACTCGGGCTTGTTCTTGCCGAAGCTGAACATGCCGATGCC
>CAZZVA010000034.1:0-2886 GCA_964657345.1 uncultured Acetobacteraceae bacterium
ATCGGACTGGGAGCGACGAACGTGATGCTGTCTTCCAATGGAGCCGTGGTGCGCAGCTTTGCCGGGCACTTGATTGAGCGGACGCTCCTGGCGGCGGAAACGGCACGCCAGCTTTGCGGCGCGCTCCGGCCATTCGGCCAGACGATGGTGTTCACCTTCGACCACGAGGATGCCCATGCAGCCGATGGTCTGGTGGTTGAAGACATTTCTGCGCTCCAACGTATGGTGGGCAAATGGGTTGATGCGAATCGGCCCTACCTTGCCGAAATAGCGCCATTGGAACGGGCCTTCGATGATGGCAAGCAGCCGATCCAGGGCATGCTTTGCGGTCCGGTCGGACTGGTTCGCAAAGCAGAGGCGGCGCTTGCTGCGAGTTCGCTGAGCCGGGAACTTGAATTCCACCGCACCGAATATGCGGAGCGCGACCTGGGGATTCTCGACCTGCTGCCACCGGGTTGTTCCAAGGGCACAGCGCTGGCGCGCCTGGCGTCGGCTCACGGTTTCCAGCCGGAGGAAGTGATGGCGATCGGCGACAACCTCAACGACACGGACATGCTGGATTATGCAGGGCATCCCCGGTTGATGCGGAATGCCAGCGCGGACATGCTGACAATGGCTGCGACGCGGGGTTGGACGGTGACCGAGACCAGCAATGATGAAGACGGGGTCGCAGCAGCGATCGAAGCAGCACTTGCCGCCAATGCTGCCGTGGGTGCAATCCAGTTTGCAGGACGGCATTATGGGAGTTAGCAGGTCCTTTGCACGTGCGGCCGGCGCGCTGCTGGCGTTGGTGAGCCTGGGTGCATCACGGCTGCATGCGGCAGAGCATGTGACACTTGCGAATGGCTTTGACATGATCTGCGATCACAGGCAGGCTGTAGGCGCTGTGACGCGACTCTATGTGGGCGCGGGTGAAGCAAATTTCGTTGAAGTGAATACGGCTGACATCGCCTCGATCGACAGTGCGGTGCCAATTGCTGCGCCTGCACCCGAGAAGGCGATCAGCACGGCGCCGGCAAAACAGGAGGTTTCTGCTTCCGAGCTGCGTGAGCTACTCACAGCAGCCGGCGCGCAAAGGAACCTGGATGTTGATCTCCTTGCCTGCATTGTTCGCGCCGAGAGTGGCGGCCACGTGCATGCCGTGAGCCGCACCGGAGCGCAGGGACTGATGCAGCTGATGCCGGGAACCGCGGCGCAACTGGGTGTCTCAGACAGCTTTGTGGCCAACCAGAATGTGACGGGCGGCACTACCTACCTCAACAGTCTGCTGCTGCGCTACCACGACAACCTGGCACTTGCACTAGCCGCCTATAACGCCGGGCCGAACGCCGTGGATCGTTATCACGGCGTGCCACCTTATCGCGAAACGCGTGCCTACGTCGCTCGCATCATCCACGAATTCAACCAGCGCAAAGATGCCGAGCAGGCGGCTGCGAGGCGCAGCGATCGTGCAGCAAAGGCTTTGCACGCGAGCAGCAGCACCAGCTCGACAGCGGTGCAGAGCGATTAGGATCCGGCATTGCCGATGGAGACGGGTACTTGAAAACCAAAAAGATCGTTCTGTACGCGGTGATGCTGTTAGCGCTGGTTGCCCTGGGTGTCTTCGTTCACAGACGGGTTCACTTCGAGTGGAGTGTTTTTGCCGACCAGATACGGCACGTCAACGGCACTCATATCGTGCTCGCGTTTATCGCCATTTATCTGAATTACGTCATTCGCGGTATCCGCTGGTCGTTCTTCCTGAGGCCTACGAAAAGGGTGCCGGTTTTCTCGCTGGTCGGCAGCCAGGTGATCGGGTTCACGGCTGTTGCCATCTTTGGTCGCCTGGCGGACCTGGTGCGGCCTTACCTCATCGCGAAACGGACCAACCTGGTGCTCAGCTCACAGATAGCGGTGTACACGGTCGAGCGGATGTTTGACCTGGGATCGATGGCACTCATTTTCTCCATCGTGCTGCTGTTTGCGCCTGATCGGGCGTCGTTACCACACCATGAAGGGCTGCAGAAATCAGCGATCGCGGGTCTCGCTATCACTGCGTTTTTGGCGGTATTTGCTTTCGCCGTACACTGGTCCGGCCTGGTGGTAGCCAATCTTGCGGAAAAGACGCTTGGCTCACTGTCGCCCAAGCTCGGGGTCGGCGTTGCTACCAAGATTCGGGAGTTCCGCGAAGGCCTGAATGCACTGGACGGCGTAGTCAGTTTTATCGTCGCGGCTTCCCTTTCGTTGTTGATGTGGGTATGCGTCACGATGTCCTACTTTGAAATTGCGCGATCCTTTGTGGCATCACCGGAATTATCCGGCATGACGCTGGCGCGCGTCGTCGTGTTGCAGGCTTCGAGCCTGGCGGGATCGATCGTGCAGTTGCCGGTGATCGGCTGGTTCACGAATATCGGCGTGGTCTCGGCCACGATGCAGACACTTTTCCATGTGCAGGCAGAGCCGGCTCTTGGCTGCTCCACATTGATCCTGCTGATCGTTTCTATGGGCATTGTCCCAATCGGATTGATATGGTCGCGCTTTGAACATGTGTCGCTGAAGAAGTTGTCGGAGGAGTCCGAGCACCTTGAACAGGAAGAGCTATCCGTGCCGGGTCGACCCTAAGACGCGTGTCTGCCAGGGGGCTCGACCGTTGTCCGGAGCTCCTCGCTTAGAATTGAAGCAGTCCAGATGAAATGTCCATATTGTGGGTTCGCGCAGGACCGGGTCGTCGATTCGCGCGAGAGCAAGGAAGCCGACTCGATCCGCAGGCGCCGCGAATGCGAACGCTGCGAAAAGCGCTTCACTACTTACGAACGCATCGATGAAATTCCCTACCTGGTCGTCAAGAAGGGCGGACGACGGGAAAAATTTGATCGACAAAAGGTCCTCAGCGGCCTGCTGCGAGCG
>CAZZVA010000034.1:2896-6169 GCA_964657345.1 uncultured Acetobacteraceae bacterium
AAGCGTCCGGTTCCCGCATTGAGGCTGGAGCAGATCGTGGATGAGACCGAGGCATTCCTGGTGGATTCCCCGGAACGCGAGCGAACGACGAGTGAGATAGGCGAGTTGATCATGAACCGGCTCAAGACCATCGATACCGTTGCCTATATTCGTTTCGCAAGTGTCTATCGCGACTTCACGGATGTGCGCGAGTTCAAGGAAGAGCTGGAGCAGTTGTTGAACTCCAAGGAACATGGCGCGCGCCGTCGCGCGGGCCTGGCAGAACAGAAGAAGCCGACCAAGGCCTAAACCGAGACTGGAGCTATTTGAAGCAATGACTGATACACAAAGACATCCGCATACGATCACGCTTATACCCGGGGACGGCATTGGACCGGAAGTGACGGACGCTGTAGTCCGCATCCTCGATGCTGCAGGAATGAACATCACCTGGGAGCGCTTCGACGCGGGCGCAGACTCCTATGCGAAGACGGGCGAGTATATTCCCCAGGCGCTCTATGACTCGATCGAACGCAACAAGGTAGCGCTGAAAGGTCCGGTGACTACGCCGATCGGGGGTGGATTCAAATCCATCAATGTAACCTTGCGCAAAAAGTTTGACCTGTACACGAACTTCCGACCCATCAAGAATCTGCCCGGGTTGGATACCCGCTATCCGGGCGTTGACTTGATCATCGTGCGCGAGAACACAGAGGATTTGTATACCGGTCTTGAGTTCGAGGTGGTTCCGGGCGTGATCCAGGCGATCAAGGTCATTACCAAGAAAGGCTCGACGCGCATTGCGGAGTACGCGTTTGCGTATGCACGGAAGTTCGGCCGCAAGAAAGTGCATGCAATCCACAAGGCCAACATCATGAAATTGTCGGATGGCCTCTTTATCCGCTGCACCAAGAAGATCTCTGAGCAGTACCCGGATATCGAGTATGCCGAGCATATTATCGACAACACCTGCATGCAACTGGTCACAAATCCTTACCAGTATGACGTGCTGGTATTGCCGAATCTGTATGGCGACATTGTCAGCGACTTATGTGCTGCGTTTGTGGGCGGCCTGGGACTGGTGCCGGGGGCGAACCTGGGCGCCGAGCATGCCATTTTTGAAGCTGTTCATGGATCGGCGCCCGATATTGCGGGACAGGACAAGGCAAATCCCACGGCGCTGCTGCAATCAGCCGTGCTGATGCTGCGGCATATCGACGAAGGCGACGCGGCGGACCGCATTCAGAAGGCGCTGGAGACGGTGTACGGCGCCAGGCAATCGCTGACCCGGGACGTAGGCGGCAACAGCGGCACGCGGGCCTTCGCCGATGCAGTGATCGCTGCGCTGTCGGCGGCTTGAAAGCTACTGGGTCCCGCAGCGTGACATTTTGGCGAGTTCCGTTTTGATGGCAGTCACTACCGGCGTCCAATCGCCGGGCAGTGGCTGCCGGAACAATCGTGCCGAGGGGTACCACGGGGAATCGTGCCGTTTGAGGAGCCAGCGCCAGTCGGGATGACATGGCAGCATGATCCAGACTGGTTTGCCCATGGAACCGGCAAGGTGAGCCACTGAAGTATCGATGGTGATGACAAGGTCGAGGCCATCGATGGCCTGCTTCGTATCCCCAAAGGTACGAAAGCTGCTGCCCAGATTGCGAACATTTCTGAAGCAGGATTGGCTTCCGAGTTCTGCAAGTTGAACGGCAGCAGTCCCATGCTGGAGAGAGTGCCAGGCTATACCGTCCACCGCCAAGAATGAGGAAAGCGTCTCGAGCGGGATGGATCGTTCCCGGTCACGCTCATGCGAGGGATTTCCTGCCCAGACGAGTCCGACGTGAAGGGGCTTGCCTGAGCTATCGCGGACTGGAGAGTGCAAGTAGTGATCGATCGGCGGGATCGTGCTTATGGTGGTTTTGAAGATAGCGCCGAGGCTCATCAGCGAACACTGCACATCAAAGTCGGGCAGGGCCTCTCCATGGGCCACCACTGCATAAACCAACGGGTGATGCTGCAACAAGGTCACCAGGGGCGCCTGGACCTCGAGAATCACCTGGCCGCCGCGAGCGGCAACGAGTTGTACATACCTGAGGAACTGCAGCGTGTCGCCGATTCCCTGCTCGGCGTAGAGCAGGATGCGGCGGCCTTCGAGCCTTTCGCCGGTCCAGACTGGCTGGCTGAAGTGCCGCTGAAAGGCGGCCTGGGTGGAACGCCAGCGCCATTCCCATTCCGGCCAGCCCTGCTGCATATCGCCCAGCAGCAAACGGGTGATGCCTAGATTGAAATGCGAGCTGCCGTGCTCCGGTCGCAGACGAACTGCCTGCTCGTAGCGCGAAGCGGCCTTCTGGTATTTGCCTGACGCTGCCAGAACATTGCCGAGATTGTAGAGGGCGTCGGGATAGTGCGGCCGGATGGCGAGTGCTTTTTCAAGCAGGCACCGGGCGGATGGAAGGTCGCCCTCCTTGTAAAAAAGTGCGCCAAGGTTGCTGCAGGCTTCGGCGCATTCTCCATTGAGTTGCAGGGCCTTCTGATAGGCTGCTACTGCCGCCTCTCGATCCCCCTGCTGGAAGAAGATATTACCCAGGTCGTTCCAGAACACATAGTTATCCGGGTCGGACCGGATGGCGCGCTGCAGCAGCACCACGCCTGCCTGGTGGTTGCCGCGCCTGTGTTCGGCCAGCGCGAGCAGGTTCAATACGCGGCAATCGTGCGGATCCATCCGCAGCAACTGCCAGCCGGATTCTGCAGCAGCCTCATATTTTCCGAGACAGTAAAGGCGGCGCAAATCATCCAGTGCCGGCTGTATTGCATCGAGGTCGTGAGTGGACGCCATTGTGTATGCATCGGCGATAACTCCGGCTCGATACGCTTCGAATGATCGAGATGTGTCGTGACGATGCCAGGATGATACCCGGGGGTTCGGTGATGCCCAACACGGTACGGCCCGGACCAGCAGGCTTTGTTTGCAAGGCTGGTCATGAAACCGTGCTGTAAAATGCCTTGAGCGCACATGCATTCACGACACAAGATCGGTATTCTCGGCGCGACTGGCATGGTCGGCCAGCGGTTTATCCAGTTAATGGAGAAGCACCCGTGGTTTGAGGTAGCGTGGCTGGCGGCGAGCGACCGTTCCAGCGGCAGACCTTATGGCGAGGCAGTTCGCTGGAAGCTGGATACGCCGATTCCGGACCGCATTGCAGCACTGCCTGTTTCTCCGGCCACTCCTGAAGGGGTGCCAAAGGTGATCTTCGCTGCGCTCGATGCTGACATCGCGCGCGATATGGAGCCGCGATTCGC
>CAZZVA010000034.1:6179-18757 GCA_964657345.1 uncultured Acetobacteraceae bacterium
GTGAATGCGGATCATCTGCAACTGATAGAACGACAGATCTGGCGCAAGGAATCCGGCGGCTACATCGTGACCAATCCGAACTGCTCTGCGATCGGTTTGGTGCTGGCGTTGAAGCCCCTGGAAGAGCGGTTCGGGATCGCGAGCATTTTCGTTACGACGATGCAGGCAATCAGTGGAGCTGGCTATCCCGGAGTGGCTTCCCTGGACATTCTCGGCAATGTAGTGCCCTACATCAAGAACGAAGAAGAGAAGCTGGAAGAAGAGACTGGCAAGCTTTTAGGAAAGCTCCAGAGTGATGCCATTGTGCCGCTGGATGCAAGAGTGAGTGCCAGCTGCAACCGGGTGGGCGTTGAGGATGGCCACACTGAATCGATCTCGGTAAAGCTTCGAACACCGGCTACTCGCGAGCAGATGCTGGAGGCCTGGGCAGACTTCGCTCCGCTGGCTGGTCAGCAACTGCCGACTGCTCCTGAACATCCGGTGGAGTTCCTGAGTGCAGAAGACCGGCCGCAACCGAGACTGGACCGCATGCGCGGCGCAGGCATGACGGCGAGCGTCGGGCGTCTGCGGCCCTGCAATCTGCTCGACTGGAAGTTCACGGTGCTTTCTCATAACACGATCCGTGGAGCTGCCGGCGCAGCCCTGCTGAATGCGGAACTCCTGGTGGCGCTGGGCAAGCTAGTGCCGTCTGCCATGCTGGTATGAGCGAAGCGCCTGCCTCCAGAATCGTGGTAATGAAGTTCGGCGGAACCTCTGTCGAAGATGCAGTCGCTATTGAACGCACGGCAGTGATTGTGAAAGGCCGGAGGCTGCGGGGCGATCTCCCCGTGGTCGTGGTGAGCGCCATGGCCAAAGTCACAGACATGCTGCTTGCGGCGGGCACTGCTGCGGGTCGAGGCGACCGCAATGGAGCGCTCGCAATCAGCGCCCGGCTGCGCAATCGCCACCTTGAAGTTGCCGGACGATTGCTGAGCCAGGATCGTTACTGTCCTCTCGCCACTCTTATCGAAAAAGAACTTGATTCGCTCGACGAGGTCCTGCGCGGGCTTGCTGCTGTGGGCGAGTTGACCCCGCGCACTACCGACCTGGTGGCATCTTTCGGAGAACGACTTTCGAGCAGGATTGTTGCCGAGGCGTTCAACGAGCGCGAGCTGCATGGGCTGCATGTCGATGCACGAACCTGCATTGTTACAGACGCGCAGCATGGCCGGGCTGTGCCACTGGATACATTGATCGAGAACAGGCTGCTCGAGCTGATTCTTCCGCACACACTTGCCGGACAGACGGTGGTGATGGGCGGGTTCATCGGTTCCACGGAAGAAGGCGTGACAACGACCCTGGGACGTGGAGGATCAGACTTCACTGCGGCCCTGGTCGGCGGCGGCCTTGATGCTGCGGCGATCGAGATATGGACGGATGTGAACGGGATCATGACCACGGATCCACGCGTGTGTGCCGATGCATTGAGAGTGAAGACGATCAGCTTTGAAGAGGCGGCGGAGCTGGCTTATTTCGGAGCCAAGGTGCTGCATCCCGCAACTATTCTGCCTGCAGTGAAAAAGAATATTCCGGTACTGGTCCTCAACTCCCGCAATGCCGGGAATGAAGGCACGCGGATTATCTCTCTGGCCCCGCATTGCCGCAGTCCGTTCAAGTCCATTGCCGCCAAGCGCAAGCTGACGATCATTGATGTGGTGGCAAGTCGCATGCTCATGTCGCATGGCTACCTGAAGGCTATCTTCGACATCTTCGACAAGCACAAGTGTCCGGTCGACATGGTTTCGACGTCAGAAGTGAGTGTTTCGCTGACCGTTGACTCGAACGAAAGGCTGCCGCTGATCGCTGCCGATTTGAGCGAGCTGGCAGATGTAAAATACGAGGGTCGGAAGGCGTTGATCTGCCTGGTAGGTGAAAACATCCGTGGTCAGAACGGGATCGCCGCGCAGGTCTTCTCAGCGATCCGCCACGTCAATGTAAGAATGATTTCGCAGGGGGCTTCCGAGATCAATATGAGCTTCATGATCGATGAAGATGACGCAGACGAGGCGATTCGTTCGCTGCACCGGGTTTTCTTTGCCGATCCTGATCCCGAAGTCTTCGATGTCGCTGCCCGCGTGCTGACAGGTGCTGAAACTTCAGCGTCGACGGCGAGAAGCAGGTCCGACTCATGATTTTCCTGGTTCTTGGAAGAGGCAAGACCGGAAGCGTTGTGGCGGATGTCGCGCATGAGCATGGACACAGCGTCCGGGTGATTGGCGAAGAAGAAAACCGTAATGCTTCGGCGCTCACGCCCCCCATGCTGGCTCAGTTCGATGCTGTGATCGACTTTACGACGCCTGACGCAGTGATCCCGAACTTGAAGGCGTGCCTTGCAGCTGGTGCTCGCGTGGTCGTTGGCACCACGGGCTGGTACAGCCGACTGGATGAGATGCGCGTGCTGGCGGAGCGGCGCGGCGCGGGACTGCTGTACGGCACCAACTTTTCTATCGGAGTGCAGGCGGTGTTGAAGCTCGCGCAGGAACTGGCATCTACGGTCAAGGGCTACAGCATCAGCATTAGCGAGACTCATCACGCTACCAAACTGGACAAGCCATCGGGGACGGCCCTTTCCATCGAGAAGGCTTTGCTTGCCGGGGATCCCTCTTTGAAGATTCCGATCCACTCGGAGCGGGTGGGCGATCATGCGGGTCTGCACGTAATAGAGGCTCGCTCGGACCATGATGTGATCGAGATCCGACACGAGTCGTTTTCCCGACGCAGCTTTGCAGAAGGCGCGATTCGTGGTGCGGAATGGCTGGCGGGCCGTACCGGCTGCTATGAATTCAGCGAGATTTTCTCTCACCTTTCATGAGCCTGCACGCTGCTTCCGGCTCAAGCCTGCGCAGACTTTACGCGAGTGGTAGACTCCATCCCGATATGATTCGTGAGCCAGAAGGATCGATGTGCTGCTGAGTGGATGCGCGACTGCGCTGGTCACCCCATTCCATCGCGACGGCTCGCTCGACCTCCCGGCACTGCGCACGCTGGTCACATGGCAGATCGACAGTGGCATCGATTTCCTGGTGATCTGCGGTACGACCGGCGAGGCGCCGGCGCTCGGTGACGACGAGTGGCTGGAAGTTGTCTCTGCTGCAGTGGAAGCTGCAAAGGGCCGGGTACCGATTCTCGCGGGCTGTACTCACAACTCCACACATCATGCTGTGGAGAAGGCGCAGCGAGTCGCAGCAGTCCCTGGCCTTCACGGTTTACTCTCGGCAAATCCTTACTACAACCGGCCGACGCAGGAAGGACAGTTTCAGCATTTCCTTGCCATTGCGCAGAGCACCTCTCTGCCGCTCGTCGTTTACAACATTCCGGGTCGGACCGGGGCCAACCTGGAGCCGGGAACGATTGCGCGGCTTGCTGAGCACGCTCCCACGCTGGCCGGGGTGAAGGAATCGAGCGGCAACCTGCAGCAGATTACCGAGCTCATTCACATCGCGCCGCCTACCCTGCCGATCTTTGCCGGCGACGATAATATAGCGTTGCCAGCGCTGGGGGCAGGTGCCGCTGGATTGATTTCAGTGGCGGCCAACGAAATTCCCAGACAGATGGTTGACCTGGTTCATGCGGCGCTCGCAAACGACTGGATGCGCGCCAGGGAGATCAACCGAAAATACTTCCAGTTGATGCTTGCAAACTTCATGGAAACCAATCCCGGCCCGGTGAAATGCCTGCTGGCCATGATGGGGAAGCTCGAAGAAGGCTATCGTCTGCCCATGGTTCCGCCTGGCAATGCGACCCGAGAGCGTCTTCGCACACTGGCTGCGAGTCTGGGTCTGCTGACCTGAAATCGCTTCTTGCAGGCTGCTTGATTCGTGTCAGCGCCGTGGACCATCTTGCTAAACTTCGAAGCAGACATGAGCAAGCATCCTGGACCAGCTGAACTTGAATCGTTGATTGAACACTACTACTCACTCGGTGCGGAAGCGCATGGAGACCGGACGGCGATGGATGCGTTCGTCGCGTTCCGCGAGGCATTGTGCGTGGGGACTATCCGCGCTGCGGAACCAGATGCCGCAAGCCCCCTGGGATGGCGTGTGAACGCGTGGGTAAAGCGCGGCATCCTGCTGGGCTTCCGCCTCGGCGATATGAAGGAGATGGGCGGACGGGAGTTCTCCTTCGTCGACAAGCACACCTATCCGGCGCGGGGCTTTGCTGTGGCAGACGGGGTTCGTATCGTGCCGGGCGGATCGGTCGTGCGAACGGGCGCCTTCGTTGCCAGAGGTGTCGTCTGTATGCCGCCAATGTACATCAATGCGGGCGCTTACGTGGACGAGGGTACCATGGTGGATTCCCATGCGCTGGTGGGAAGCTGCGCCCAGATCGGCAAACGCGTACACCTGAGCGCCGCGGCACAGATCGGCGGAGTGCTCGAACCGGTGAATGCGAACCCGGTCATTATTGAAGACGATGCACTCATCGGCGGCAATTGCGGGGTGTATGAAGGCACGATCGTACGAAAACGCGCCGTGCTGGGAGCAGGCACGATTCTGACGCGCGGCACCCCGGTTTATGACACGGTACGCAGTGTGATCCTGAAGGCGACTGCGGACCAGCCGCTCATCATTCCGGAAGATGCGGTGGTGGTTCCCGGGTCACGCGCGGTGACGCACGGCCAGGGCCAGCAGTGGGGTCTGAGCCTGTATACGCCGGTGATCGTGAAATATCGAGACGAGCGAACCGACCTGAGCACAGCTCTGGAAGACCTGCTGCGCTAGGATTCCTTGACCGAGCCAGCGGAGCGCGGAAGCAGTTAGAATGCAGCGATTGCATTTCCTTCCATCAGGACAGGTCCGGCCATATGCTTACCCCCTTTTTGCGGCTCGTTGCAAGTCGCCCTGCTCGTCTGGCAATTGCCGGCATGCTTTTGATTCTGCCATCGGCCTTCGCACAGCATCGCGCCCGGCCGGTTCAGAAGAAGGAGCACCCGGCGTGGCCATGGATGAACAAGAATCTTTCGCCGGATGATCGTGCGGCACTCGTCGTGAAAGCGATGACGCTGGAGGAGAAGATCAGCCTGCTGCATGGAAATGGCATGGCGCACACTCCTTTCTGGCAGATGCCGCTGACGTCGAAATCCAATGGGGGTGCCGGCTATATAGCGCCTGTTGAGCGGCTCGGGATTCCCGGGGTTGACATGTCGGACGCAGCCTATGGCGTGCGGTCTTCGGGAGAGAATGGGCGATACTCCACTGCCCTGCCGAGCAACCTGGCCGCAGCTGCGAGCTGGGATCCGAAGGCGGCCTACGAATACGGCGCGCTTATTGGGCGTGAATTGCGAGCGCAGGGGTACAACATGACGCTTGGCGGCGGCGTGAACCTGACACGCGAGCCCCGGAACGGCCGCACCTTCGAGTACCTCGGCGAAGATCCTGTTCTTGCCGGTACGCTGGTCGGTCAACTGATGACAGGCGAGCAGGCACAGCACGTGATCGGCGACATCAAGCACTACGCCATCAACGATCAGGAGACGGGCCGCAATATCGTCAACGCGATTATCTCGAAACGGGCGATGCGGGAGAGCGATCTGTTTGCCTTTGAGATCGGCATTCGTGCCGCACATCCGGGGGCGGTGATGTGCTCCTACAACCGGGTGAACAGTGACTACGCCTGTGAAAATGATTACCTGCTCAACGAAGTCCTGCGGAAAGACTTCAAGTTTCCTGGTTTCGTTCTGTCCGACTGGGGCGGAACGCACTCGACGGTGAAGGCATCGCATGCGGGCCTGGATAACGAAGAGCCGATGGATACCTATTTCGGACCTCCTTTGAAGAAGGCCGTTGCGGACAAACAGGTGTCCGTTGCAGAAATCAACGAGCATGTGCAGCGCATTCTTCGCTCGTACTTCGCTGATGGCATTGTGGACGACCCAGTGCAGAAAGGTGTGGTCGATGTTGAGCGCGATCTTGACGTCGCTCAGCACATTGAAGAAGGATCGATCGTGCTGCTGAAGAACGGCGGCGGCATTCTTCCTTTGAGCGCCGGCAGCGTTCATTCCATTGCCTTGATCGGCGCGCACGCGGATGTGGGCATGCTTTCGGGCGGCGGCTCGGCCCAGGTGGATCCTCCGGGAGGCAATGCCATCATGCCTCCGGGACAAGGCGCCACGCATTGGCAGGAACATATCTGGTTTCCCACCTCGCCACTGAAGCAGCTGCAAAAGGCGCTCCCGTCGGCGAGAATCGAATTCAATGAGGGCACGGATAATAAAGCCGCGGCAGCACTGGCCAAGCAATCGGAGGTTGCGATTGTTTTCGCTCAGCAGTGGGAGAGCGAGGGCATGGACCTGGATACGCTGACGCTCCCGGACAAGCAGAATGAATTGATCGAGGCAGTGGCTGCCGCGAATCCACATACGATTGTTGTGCTGGAAACGGGCACAGTCGCACTGATGCCATGGATCGATAAAGTGGATGGCGTGGTGGAGGCGTGGTACAGCGGATCGCGTGGAGCGACCGCGCTTGCGAATGTGCTGACGGGTGCGGTAAACCCCTCCGGTAAAACGCCGGCGACCTTCCCTCTGGCGGATGCTGATTTGCCGCATACCAGTATTGCTCCGCTGCCACCCGAAGAGCGTGGTGAAGGCTCCCATGCTGTGAACGCGGGCAAGGCTGCCCCTTCCACCTACAGCGTGCACTACGATGAAGGCCTCAAAGTTGGCTACAAGTGGTACGACGCTGAAAAGAAGCCTGTTTTATTTCCGTTTGGGTACGGGCTTTCCTATACGGAGTATGAATACTCCGGACTGAAGATAGAGCATGGAGAGCAACCGGACAGCAAGCTTACGGTGAGCTTCCGGTTAAAGAATACCGGCAAGCGCAGCGGAGAAGAGATTGCCGAGATCTATGCATCGCTTCCAGACGAAGCAGGCGAACCACCCAAGCGGCTGGTGGGGTGGGAGAAGGTTCACCTGGAGGCCGGCGAGAGCAAGGAAGTCAGCCTGATCGTCAGTGCCGAATACCTGTCGGTCTTTGATGAAGCTGCTGACAAGATGCAGCTAACCCCCGGCAGATACACGATCCTGGTTGGCGGCTCGTCGCAGCACCTGCCGCTGAAAAGAGATGTAGATTTGAACTAGTCTTGCCTGACTCTCTCCAGCTTTCGCGTCTGCGGGTTGTGCTTGTAGCTACGCGTAACTCGCTGAACATCGGTGCGGCAGCCCGTGCGATGAGCAACTTTGGCGTGCTCGACCTGCGGTTGGTGCGACCCTACGACCCATCGTTTCGCGAAGCCCGATCAGCGGTCGGAGCCGCTGCATTGATGGCGACCGCGAAGCTGTGCGAAACGATCGCCGAGGCGGTTACCGGTTGCTCCGTGGTGATCGGTACATCGGGAAA
The DNA here is from genome assembly GCA_964657345.1 of uncultured Acetobacteraceae bacterium. Taxonomy (GTDB): domain Bacteria; phylum Acidobacteriota; class Terriglobia; order Terriglobales; family Acidobacteriaceae. The sequence continues at coordinate 13,559 of CAZZVA010000034.1, forward strand.
GGCGCAGCGCAGTGCTCATCATGATCTGGTAAGTCTGGAGTCTGCTGCTGTGCCTGTCCACGCGGCCTTGAACAACGGTGAAGTAGCTCTCCTGTTCGGTTCTGAGAAGTTCGGCCTGTCCAATGATGACCTTAGCTATTGCAACTGGCTGCTCCACATTCCGACGCGCGAAGAACATCCTTCCATGAACCTTGGCCAGGCTGTGGCAGTCTGCTTGTATGAACTGACCTGCAAACCTGTAGCCGCATCAGCCATGGGAAATATGGTCGACCTGGCGCTTGCGGAAGACCGCGAGCGTGTTACGTCCACGCTGATGGAAGCCCTTGGTAGAAGCGGCTATCTTGATAAACGGCAGCGCACGGACATGGCGGCACATATTCGTCAAATGCTCCTGAGGCTACAATTGACCAGTCGTGATGCTCAGACTCTGCTGGGCATGTTAAGGCAAATGATTTGGAAAATGGATTCGACGCAGAACAGTGACAAGTAAAGGCCTGACGCACCGGTGACTCTCCGTTTGCAGTTTTGTTTCGCGATCGCCGACAATCATCGACGGCCCTCCGGCAGCTTCCCAAATTCAATCTTGCAGGGGGATCCGTCGGCCCCGGCACCACAAAGCGCGAAAACTCTGCTATCTTCGGGAAATCTTCTCCAAGTCGAGATCCTGAATTCCATGGCGTAAACCAAGCGAAAGGTCGAGCCGTACTATGTTGATCCGACTAGGCTATGACATCATCTTCGATCTGCCACAGCCAACCTCGATGGTCGCTATGCTGCATGTGCATCCCAGCCGCATACCCGACCTGCAAAAGCCAGACACACTTGTTGTAGAACCTGCATTACCGCTGCACGAGTACACCGACTCATTCGGAAATCTCTGTACCCGGGTTTCAGCACCGGCAGGGTCTCTGCGCTTCCTCGGCGACACCATCATTGCGGATCCAGGAACGCTTGATCCGCAAATGCATAGCGCAAAGGAACATCCCATCGATGATCTTCCCGATGAAGTTCTGCAATTTCTTCTCAGCAGCCGATATTGCGAAGTGGATCTGCTTTCCGTTGTAGCCTATGAACTTTTCGGGCATCTGCCAAAAGGCTGGTCGCGCGTTCGCGCCGTGTGTGACTGGGTGTGGTCGCGAGTGCGTTTCGGGTACCAGTACGCGCGGGCGACCCGAACGGCATTGGATGTCTACACGGAACGGGTCGGCGTCTGCCGCGACTTCCAGCATCTTGCCATTACCTTCTGCCGTGCTCTCAATATTCCGGCCCGCTACGTGACGGGGTATCTCGGCGACATACAGTGGCCGGTAAATGGACCTATGGATTTCAGTGCGTGGTTTGAAGTTTACCTCGATCACAAATGGTGGACATTTGACGGCCGTCACAACCAGCCCCGCATCGGTCGCGTGCTCATGGCTACAGGCCGGGATGCTGCCGATGTGGCTTTGACCACTTCTTTCGGAACTGCGAACCTGGTGAAGTTCTTCGTGATTTCGGATGAGATTAAAGGTGGGGGTGTCGCTTAGTGTCCTCGGCTGGCGACCTTTCCAATCCGGCGAACTCGACTCTCCGGGATTACTTCCTGGATGAAGCCTTCGATGAAATGTTTGATGCAAATCGGGAAGTTCGTCCGCACTACCGGGCTCTCCTGCAAAACTTTCATGACATGCCAGAGCCGGAATTACGGCGGCGTAAACAATCAGCAGATCTTTCCTTTTTGAACCAGGGAATTACCTTTACCGTGTATGGCCGCGACGAGGGTACGGAGCGCATTTTTCCCTATGATCTACTGCCGCGTATCGTGACAGCAGCAGAGTGGTCTCACATCGAAAAGGGTCTGACACAAAGGATTACTGCACTGAACTTATTCCTTCGCGACGTATACAACGAAGGAAAGATACTTGCCGATGGCCGGGTCCCTCGGGAGATTGTTTATACCTGTCGGCATTTTCGCCGGGAAATGCGCGGCTTGCAGGTACCGCGCAATGTTTATATTGCCGTGACGGGTACGGATCTTATCCGGACCAAAGACGGCAGCTTTGTAGTTCTTGAAGATAATCTTCGGGTTCCCAGTGGTGTCAGCTACATGTTGACCAGCCGACGGGTGATGAAGCGGATTTTCCCGCAGCTTTATGGAGCCTATGGCGTTCGACCTATCGACCATTACACACAGATACTGCTAAGCACTCTCCGTTCGCTTGCGCCCGAGGGCCGACCCGAACCGACCATCGTGCTGCTGACACCCGGCGTCTATAACTCAGCATATTTTGAACATACGTATCTCGCTCGCCAGATGGGTATCGAACTGGTCGAGGGTCGTGACCTGGTTATTCACGACAACATCGTCTACATGCGGACGACAGCCGGTTTAAAGCGCGTCGATGTCATTTACCGGCGCGTCGATGATGACTTCATTGACCCGTTAGCGTTTCGTTCCGACTCAATTCTCGGGGCCGCGGGTTTATTCAACGCGTATCGCGCCGGCAATGTAACACTGGCCAACGCTTTCGGCACCGGACTGGCGGATGATAAGGCGCTGTATGCCTATGTTCCGGAGATTATTCGTTACTATCTCGGCGAAGAACCGATCCTGAACAATGTGGAGACCTATTTGATGTCAGACGAGAAGCAGCGTGCATACGCACTCGCCAACCTGGATAAGCTGGTGGTGAAGGCGGTGGGTGAGTCCGGTGGATACGGAATGCTCATCGGACCGCAGAGCACTGCGGCGGAACGCGAAGATTTTCGTCACAGGATCGAAGCAAATCCCAGGAACTACATCGCACAGCCGACCATAGATTTCTCACGGGCTCCCTGTCTTGTCGGAGGATCGGGTGGGCCCAGTATTGAGCCACGTCATGTTGACCTGCGGCCCTACATTTTATTCGGCGACAAGATCAATATCGTGCCTGGAGGGCTGACTCGGGTCGCTCTCCGCAAGGGTTCCCTGGTAGTTAATTCTTCACAGGGTGGCGGAAGCAAAGATACCTGGGTGCTGCAGGACTAGCAATTTCGAGAAGGAACGAATTATGTTATCGCGTGTTGCTGACAGCCTGTACTGGATGAGTCGCTATCTCGAGCGAGCGGAGCACACGGTTCGGCTGCTCGACGTGAATATGTCGCTGATGCTGGATCGATCCGGGACCAGTGTCGAAAAACGATGGAACCGCGTGCTTGCTGCCCTGGGCCACACTCCGGAATCTAACTGGACCGGCAACCATTTTGACCTGGTTCAGTCGCTCACCTTTGACGCGACAAACAAGGCATCAGTCCGCGCTTCCATTGTGACGGCCCGGGAAAATGCACGACAGGTGCGGGATGAGATCAGTTCGGAACAATGGCAGCAACTGAACCGGCTATATCACCAGGTCACAGAACCTGAGGGTTATGGACATGATGTTCATGTAGAGGAGTTCCTGCCTTCCGTCATAGATGGCTTACATCTTTTTCAAGGGATAACTGACACGACCATGAGCCATGGCGAGGGTTGGCAGTTCATCCAGATGGGCAGGTCTCTTGAGCGGGCTTTCGCTATCGGCAAGCTCCTAGACAGGTATTCTCCTGACCTTTTACAAAGCAATGAGGATGAAGGGGACGGCTATCACTACCTGGAATGGATCGGGCTGCTTCGCTGTTGTACTGCCTTCGAAGCGTATTGCCGCGTATATACGGCAGATCTAAGTCATGATCGAATTCTTGAGTTTCTTCTGCTCAATCGGGAGTTTCCACATTCGATCCGTTACTCGATCGATGCACTCAGCCTTGCTCTGGGTTCCATTCAGCAAACCACGGGAAGACAACAGGCGGATGGCTTATCGCGATTAGCCGGTCGGTTGCAGGCGACACTTCACTTCGTAGAGATACAGGAGATCCTTGACGGCGATCCTGCGAAGTATCTGCATGACATGCTCCATCAATGCCGGCAAATCCATGGGCAGATATATCAGGACTACATTCAATATTCCGTACAGGCTGCGCTTGCCACATAAGGAAGGACGACAATGCGTTTCTTTTCCGTGCGCCATTTGACTAAGTTCCGTTACAGCGAAAATGTGAGCGAGAGCGTGATGGAGACGCGGATGCATCCCCGCAGCGACAGCAACCAGCGGTGTTTGTCGTTCACACTATCTGTGAGTCCACGGTGTCGCGTATTTTCCTACAGGGATCATCTTGGCAACAACGTTCATCACTTTGATATTCCCGGTGAGCATTCGCAATTGGTGATTGTTGCAGAAGCCTTGGTCGAGCAGCAGCCACTGGGCGACGTGCCTCACTTCCTAAGCCCGGATGCGTGGCATGAACTGGACCACCTGGTTGGCGAAGGGGACTACTGGGAGATGCTTCTACCAAGCGAGTTCGCCAAGGAAACGCCTGCGCTTGCGAAACTTGCCAAGAGCTTTGATGTCAGGCGCCGCGATGATCCATTGATGCTGCTAAGGGAATTGAACTCGCGACTCTACGAATATTTCAACTACGTGCCTCGCAGTACACGCGTCGATTCACCGATTGACGAGGCCATAGAAACGCGGAATGGCGTGTGCCAGGACTTCGCTCACACCATGATTGCACTCATCAGGCCGCTGGGTATTCCGTGCCGCTACGTGAGCGGCTATCTTTATCATGGCGAGACAAATACCGATCGCTCGGTGTCTGACGCGACGCATGCCTGGATTGAAGCTTTTCTTCCTCACCTTGGCTGGGTAGGCTTTGATCCTACCAATGACCTCCTCGCTCATGAACGTCACATTCGCACCGCGCTCGGTCGTGATTATGCGGATGTACCGCCAACAACCGGTACTTATCGCGGCCGGACGGAGAGCGAGCTCTATGTGGCGGTGCAGGTGACGGCTTTCGATCAGCCGCCGGCCCTCGATCAGGACATGCCGATTCCCGAAGACTGGTCCATGCTTGTTGAACGAGCTCAGGAGCCGCCGCAACCTGCTTCCCCCTTGCTACAAATTCAACAGATGCAGCAGCAATAAACCGCATCCGTGGCTTGAGAGAAGGCGCGGAGTGGTATCAGGATGCATGAAGAGCCCAGTCGGCTTGTTCGTGATATTCTTTTTCAGTGCCGGAAGCGTCGCCTGTATTTAATGGTGACCTCAATGCCCTAGCGGCAATGGACGCGTAGCTCAACTGGCAGAGCATTCGACTCTTAATCGACAGGTTGGTGGTTCGATTCCACCCGCGTCCACCATT
>CAZZVA010000035.1:0-18710 GCA_964657345.1 uncultured Acetobacteraceae bacterium
CGATACGACGACCGTGTTGAGGAGGAGGGCTCCACTGCGGACGGCTTCTCTGCACGATTTTACTTAGCAGGACGGTCTGGCGGCTCAATCGTTGTGCGCGATCATCCTTGGGGAAGAAGTTTAAAAGCTCGTCGCGGAAGACGCTGGCGCAGCTTGGCTCCAACATGACGACGGGCATGCCTGCGCGGATTTCCGGCTCGAAGCGGTCGAGAATGTGCTCGAGATAGTTTCGCGCCTGTTCCAGGAAGCCGAAGTCGTAGAGTGGACGCCCGCAGCAGATGTGTTCGCGTGGGACGAGGACAGTGTGGCCCGCGGCATGCAGAACCTTGACGGCGGAGTGGAGGGGCTGCGGGTGGAAGTAGTTGTTCCAGGTGTCGGGCCACAGGAGTACGGATGGGGGATCGTCGGCCTGCGTTGGACCAGCATGAAAGGCATCGCGAAAATTATTTTCGGCGAATGCGGGGAGTTTACGCTGCTTTGCTACACCCAACATCTTTTTAACGACGCTGTCGACGGCCGGCATTCTCAGCGGAAGGTTGGCGAGACCAGGGGCGTGGGAGGCAAGGGCTGCCCAGCGATCCATGAAGCCGAAGGCGTAATGCTGCAGCGGACGCCGCATTTCTTCGTAGTGATGTGCGAGGAACTCGGCTTTCCAGGAAGCCATGTCGACGTTTACGGGACACTCTGTTTTGCAGGCCTTACAGGACAGGCAGAGGTCCAGAGCCTCTTTGACTTCGGCATTCTGCCATCCGTCCTTGAGTATGTTGCCCTGCATCAGCTCCCACAGCAGGTGTGCGCGTCCGCGGGTCGAATGTTTTTCGTCGCGCGTTGCCATGTAGCTCGGGCACATGGTGCCGTGATCTTCTTTTCGGCATGCTCCTACGCCGACGCAGCGCGTGGTTGCTTCGGCAAAGGAGCCGTCGTCTGAAGGGAAGGCGAAGTACGTATCAGTTTTTGAGCCCTGGTAGCCGGCACCGATGCGCAGATTATCCACCGGATCGTACACGGCGATAGGATCGACGAGCTTGCCGGGGTTCATACGATTCAGAGGGTCCCAGATGGCCTTGAACTCGCGAAAGGCCTGCATCAGCTCCGGCCCGAACATCTTTGGGAGCAGGGCGGCCCTGGACTGGCCGTCGCCATGCTCGCCGGATAAGGAGCCACCATACTTGAGGACGATGTCTGCGGCTTCCTCGAGGAATTGGCGGAAATTTGCCACACCGGCGGTGGTCCTGAGATCGAAGCTGATGCGCAGATGGACACAGCCCTGTCCGAAATGCCCGTACATGGGCGATCTGTAACCGTAACTGTCTATCAGTGTAAAGAGTTCCCGCAGGTAGGCGCCGAGTTTTTCGGGAGGTACGGCCGAGTCTTCCCAGCCTTCCCATCCGCTGACTTCTCCGGGGACGAAGACGGAGGCGCCCAATGCTGCCTCGCGCACCTTCCAGACGCGGGCCGCCTGTTCTTCGGTGTAGCGTGCGATGGTGGGCTGGCTTGCGAACAGCGTGGCGGCATCGACCAGCCTCTGGGTCATGGCTTCTACCTGGTCAGCGGAATCGGCTCCGAGTTCGCACAGCAGGAAGCCGCGACCTGGCGGCAGCAGGAGTACATCGTCGACGACCAGGTTCTTGCGCTTCATGAAATCGACTAACAATCCATCAAATCCTTCGAGGCCGATGGGGGCGTGCGCGAGGACGGCGGGTACGTGATCGGCAGCGACGAAGGCATCGGTGAATCCTAGCGCGACCAGGCGACGGAATTGCGGGCTGGGCTGCAGTGCGCAGGTGGCTTCGAGGATGGTGACACATGTGCCTTCAGTGCCAACCAGGGCACGGGCGACGTTGAAGCCGTTCTCTTTGGAGAGCTGGTCGAGGTTGTATCCGGAGACACGGCGCGGGATGTCTGGAAAGCGCTCTTTGACCAGTGCTGCGTATTGATTGCGGAGGCGCTTAAGGGCTGCGTAAATTTCACCGCGTCTTCCGCCCGCGGCGATGATGGCGGAGAGTTCTTCCTCGGTGGTCTGGCCGACTCGTAATCGCGTTCCATCGTAGAGGAGGATTTCCATCTCGACGATGTTGTCGACGGTCTTTCCGCCCATGAGTGCGTGAACGCCACAGGAGTTGTTGCCGATCATGCCGCCGAGGGTGCAGCGGCTATGGGTTGCCGGATCGGGGGCAAAGGTGAGGTTGTGTTCTTCGGCCTGGTTGCGGAGGACATCGAGGACGGTGCCCGGCTGGACGCGGGCGAGTCGTGTGACGGGATCGAGTGCGATGACGGAATGCATGTACCGGGAGAAATCGAGGACCACGGCGACATTGCAGCACTGGCCGGCGAGCGAAGTACCGGCGCCTCGGGAGAGGACCGGCGCGCCGAATTCGCGACAGGCGGCGAGAGCGGCGATCACATCCTCTTTGTCGAGAGGAAGGACGAGACCGATCGGCACCTGGCGATAGTTGGAGGCGTCAGTGGCGTAGAGGGCCCGGCTGCCATCATCGAAACGGACTTCGCCCCTGACGGTTTCGACGAGTCTCTGCTGGAGAGCCTGCGCCTGCCGAAAGTGCTCATGCGGATGTTGTGCGGCACCAGGGGGAGGTTGTTGGAGGATCGGGAAGGTGGGTGGTGCAGTCATGGTTCGATGGCTTTCGCGGCCGGGCATCGCAATCCAGACAACGATACACTTACCGCTGTTCCTAGATATACTGCGGGGCGTAGCGAGGCTGGCGAGCGTGCACCCATGTTTTGCTCAACACGACTGTAGACCTTCCACTTCTCGAAAGAGCCGGAGACTATGACTGCAGATAGCAGGAAGTATCGTTCTGCGCAGTGGTTCGGGCGCAATGACAGGGACGGGTTTCTTCATCGCAGCTGGATGAAGAACCAGGGATTTCCCCCAGATGTGTTCGATGGGCGGCCGGTGATCGGGATCTGCAATACGTGGTCTGAACTTACGCCCTGCAACGCGCATCTGCGCGGCCTGGCGGAGAGAGTGAAGCGGGGTGTGTGGGAGGCGGGCGGCCTGCCGCTGGAATTTCCCGTGATGTCGACTGGCGAGACCAACCTGCTGCCGACGGCGATGCTCTTCCGCAACCTGGTGAGCATGGATGTGGAGGAGAGTATTCGCGGCAACCCGATCGATGGCGTGGTGCTGATGTGCGGCTGCGACAAGACGACGGCTTCTCTGATTATGGGTGCGGCCAGCTGCGATCTTCCTGCGATCGTAGTTTCCGGTGGGCCGATGTTGAATGGCAAGTACAAGGGCCGGGACGTGGGTTCGGGAACAGACCTGTGGCGCTTCAGTGAAGAAGTAAAAGCGGGCAGAATGTCGCAGCAGGATTTTGGCGAGGCAGAGGCCTGCATGGCACGCTCGGCCGGGCACTGCATGACGATGGGCACTGCTTCCACGATGAGCGCACTGGCCGAGGTTCTGGGCCTGGCTCTGCCGAATAACTCTACGATTCCGGCAGTCGATTCGCGGCGATCGGTGCTGGCGCATCTCTCGGGCCGCCGCATTGTGGAGATGGTGCGGGAAGAGCTTACGCTGTCGAAGATCCTGGTGCGCGACGCATTCGAGAATGTGATCCGGGTGAATGGAGCGCTGGGCGGATCGACCAATGCCGTGATTCATTTACTGGCGATTGCCGGCAGGATCGGTGTTCCCCTTGCACTCGACGACTGGGATCGTGTGGGTCACGACATTCCGACACTGGTCGACATCATGCCTTCGGGACGTTTTTTGATGGAGGACTACTTTTACGCGGGCGGCCTGCCGGTAGTGATCAAAATGCTGGAGGAGCGCGGACTGCTGGCAGGCGACGCGCTGACCGTGACTGGCAGGAGTATCGGCGAGAATTGTCGCGATGCGGAGAACTGGAATACCGAAGTGATCCGTCCGATCGAGAAGCCCCTGGTTGCCCATGGGGGTATCGTGGTGCTGAAAGGCAATCTTGCCCCGGAGGGTGCGGTGCTGAAGCCTTCCGCGGCTTCGGCGCACCTGATGCAGCATCGCGGCCGGGCGGTGGTCTTCGAATCGATTGAGCAGTATCACGAGCGCATTCTCGATCCGGACCTGGATATCGATGCCGACAGCATCATGGTTCTGCAGAACTGTGGTCCGAAAGGCTATCCGGGGATGGCGGAGGTGGGCGCGATGGGCCTGCCGCCGAAGCTGCTCGCTCTCGGGATTAAGGATATGGTGCGTATTTCCGATGCGCGAATGAGCGGGACGGCGTATGGCACGGTCGTTCTGCATGTGTGTCCCGAGGCTGCCGCGGGCGGGACACTGGCGCTGGTTCGCGATGGCGACTTTATTGAGCTGGATGTTGAGGGACGGCGCCTGCATCTGGATGTTTCCGAGGAAGAACTGGCTCGTCGTCGCGCGTCATGGAAAGCTGTGCTGCCGGTGCTCCATGGCGGCTATCAGCAGATGTACGTGCAGCATGTGATGCAGGCATCGCGCGGCGCGGACCTGGATTTCCTGGTGGGCTGTCGGGGCACAGCGGTCAGCCGGGAATCACACTAGGAAGGGCAGCTGCGTATGCCAGGAACAGATCAGTTTGCCAGTTATCCAAGCCTGCGGGACCGGGTGGTGGTGATTACCGGAGGTGCGAGCGGCATCGGCGAGGCGCTGGTAGAAGCATTCGCAGCGCAGCATGCGCGGGTGGCGTTTCTGGATATCCAGGTTATGGCCGCGAGGCAGTTGGTGGAGCGGCTCTCTGGCATGGAGGGAGCAGGCCCGAGGTTCTTCGATTGCGATCTCACAGACATCGATGCCCTGCAGCGGACAGTGCATGCCGTTCTCGATGAGTTCGGGACGATCGACGTGCTGGTGAACAATGCGGGAGACGATACGCGGCACAGCGTGGACGAGGTGACATCCGCGACCTGGGATCACACCATTGCGATCAACCTGAAACAACAGTTTTTCATGTGCCAGGCGGTGCTCCCGGCGATGCGGGCCAGTCAGCGCGGCTCCATTATCAACATGAGCTCGATCAGCTGGATCATTCCTTCGACGAGAGTGCCGGTGTATGTAACGGCCAAGGCAGCGATTGTGGGGATGACCCGTACGCTTGCGCATGAGGTGGGTGGCGAGAATATCCGGGTGAATGCGGTGATGCCGGGGGCGATTCTCACGGAGCGCCAGCGGCGGCTATGGCTTACCGAGGAATATAAGGCGGAGGTGCTTTCCAACCAGGCACTGAAGCGCCTGCTGGCACCCGAGGAGGTGGCGCGGCTGGTTTTGTTTCTTGCGGCCGACGACAGCTGCGGCATTACCAACCAGAGCTATGTTGTGGATGGCGGCTGGATCTGAGGCTGTCCGATTGTGAAGTTCCTTGGGTCAAAACCAGGCGGTTGCGCCCAGTCTCCTTGGCCTGGTAAAGCGCCCGGTCTGCTGCTACCAGCGCGGCCTCCTGGTCGATATCATTCTCATCGCCCTGGAAGAGGAAGGCGCCGGCACTGCAGGTGATACGAAATTCGACATTCTGGTCGCGAACTACCAGGTTTGAGATAGCCTCATGCAGCCTGGCAAGACGCGTTTCGACATCAGTCGCCGTGATACCGGGAAGCACGAGCAGGAATTCTTCTCCGCCGTAGCGTCCGGCGCTGTCATAGGTGCGCATGCTTTCCGACAAGGCCGAGGCGAAGCGGCGCAGGGCGGAGTCCCCGCCGAGATGGCCGTAGACATCATTGACCTGCTTGAAGTGATCGAGGTCACAGAGCACGATGGCGATAGCGATATTTTCTCGCCGGGCGCGCGCAATCTCCCTCTCCAGGACGAGGAGAATGGCGCGGCGATTGAGGAGCCCTGTTAACTCGTCATGGGCTGCGAGGTAGCGGTACTGATTCTCACTCTTCCGGATCATGCGGGTCTGCTGTTCCACACGGTTTCTGAGGACGATCACCCAGAGGATGACAAGCAGTGTCGAGAGGGCCAGTCCGGCCACGAGTGAAAGGGCGCGGGGCGGCGTCCACCAGGGCGCTGGTTGCAGGACGACGATATCCCGGGGAGAGCGAAGCAGAATGCTGAAGGAAATGGGCGTGCGCTCGGAGTCGGCATGCACCCGGCAGATCCCGGTGAATGCGACAACGGTGCCGTTGCCGATCCCGTCAGTGCGGCCATCGGAGTCTTCGATCGGGAGATATGCCTCGAAAACGGCGTTGTTCTGTCGCAGGATCCAGACGCGCTGATCGCCTTGTACATGGTTTTCGACCACCTTGGCTCGCAATTGCAGCAGCAGGCCGTCGTAAGGGGCAACATCTCCCAGTGAGTCGTCCATCCCTTTCGACGGGACGATGACATCTTTGGCCTCTACCCGCAGTGGTTGCGGGGGTTGAGCATAGCCGACGATGCGCAGGATGCCGTCCTGGAGGACAGGAGCATAGTCTCCCATGGCTGGAAAGCCGACGGCCTCGACCCTGGTACCCGGGGTGATCGGCGCTTTTGCAGAAACCTGCATGGCGATGCCGTCGCTTCCATCCTGAATATAGAGTGCATGGCCGCGATCCAGATAGGTGACCGTCCCGGCGACCTTGATGCGATGCTGGCTCTGCCCGAATTGCAAGGCGTTGCGCAGGGGTCTGACCGGGGAGGCGAAGGGATCGTTCGGGGAGGCATGCAGAATCGTGAGGTCGCGCTGCTCCGGAACATACATTTCCAGACCGACAAATTGTCGTTTGTCATTGAAGTTGCTGGTACAGACGCCACGAATGCTGACTGTCGAATCCACCAGATGACTGGCGTCGATGCCGGCAAAGTCCTGCAAGATCACTCTCGTCGAGCCTCCGCCGAGGTCGACGACGAGGATCATGACATTATCCTCGAAGGTTTTCGAAATGCGGGCGGATCGGACGACTCCGTGTACTTCAATCCATTTGCTGTCCTGCGCTCCGCCTACCATGTCGTCGTAAGAGACGCGCATGGGAGGCGGTGCAGCTCCCCGGCCAACAACCTTTACATGATCGACCATGAGAGAAGGCGCGAACAGGCCCGGATTGGTTTTCCCGATGACCTCCACCCGGTCGCCGGCGCGGACCGAGGCGGCATCCGTGCGATCGACGGAGATTCCGCCGGTCGCATCCTGGAGGAAGAAAGAGTTCTTGTAACCTGGCAGATCGGTGACACTGCCGGTGATCCTCACTGGATCGCCACGCGCAGCCTGGTCAGCGCTGAGTTGGCGAACCTGGATGACATGGGTCAGCGGTCCGGGCTTCCTGCCGGCAGGACGGACGGGCGCCGCAGGCGATGAAGTGTTCACAGCCGCATAGTCATTGGAGACGTCGACGAAGACGAGCAAGGCGAAGGCCAGAATCAAACAGATGCTTCGCGATTTTGTGAAAGAAGCGTTCAATCGGAGTGCCTGCGGAAGTTAGTTTTGAAGGCCCGAGATACGCGAGGATGACGACGGCTGCTCGCCTGGTTCATCCATCGGCAGAAACCGAGATTTATAGAGTTACCAACGGCATCGCGGAGGCAAAAAATCCTGCCTGTCCAGGCCTCTGCTGGAAGCGAGATGGGTTAGATCGATGGGCTCGCGTCAGCCGTGATCGCGCTTTGTCCTGTGAGGACAATGCCGTTCAGACACTTGCTCGAAGAAGACCGTTGGAAGACTGTGGGGCGGCGGCAGCGGGTCAGGGCCGGACTCCCGATGGTGCCGCAGAGCGACACCAGCCATGCTTAGTACATGGAGCCGTTGCGGTTGTTTGAATTGCGTTTCGAGTTGCGAAAGGCTGCCGGCATATCGATTCCCGATCGCCACTTGCCGATGAGTCGATCCGCCTCAATGGACGGAATCGGCCGGCCCAGCAGATATCCCTGGAAATCCATCTCTGCCATGTGCAACAGGGTCGGAATGGGACCGACGTGTTCGATGCCTTCGGCTACGATCCGTTTGCCCAGGGAGGTAGCCATAAACGCGATGGCCTGAATGATGGGCAGCACCTTGGGTTCATCATCCATGGCCAGAATGAAACTGCGATCCAGCTTGATGGTGTCGATTGGCAGTCTGTGCAGGATGCTCAGACTGGATTGGCCGGTACCGAAGTCGTCGAGCGAAATGCGGACACCCGCCTGGTGAAGGCGCTCCAGCTGGATCGGTACTTCTGCATTGCCGGTCAGCAAGCTCCTTTCAATGAGCTCGATCTCGAGACGATCCGCCGGAAAGCCCTGCTCCTGCAGACAGGCAAGCACAGAGCTCGCAAAGTCGGGCTGAATCATCTGGCGCTCCGACACATTGATGGCGACGCAGATCTCATCGCCGGTATGCAGCTGCCAGCGCATCGCATCCTGCAGGGCTCGTCGCAATGTCCAGGCACCGATATCGAGGATGACGTCGGACCGCTCGGCGGCAGAAATAAACGCATCCGGTGTGAGGACGCCGAGGATTGGATCCTCCAGCCGCAGCAATACTTCCAGTCCGGTCAACCGGCCCTGCGCAGAAAACTGGGGTTGATAGGCGAGCCGAAACATATCCTTCTGCAGCGCAGCAGACAGCTCTTCCGGAGTAAAAATAGCGATATCGGTGGAAATCTCAGCGGTTCCCCGGCTGCTCCGTTTGGCCAGGTACATCGAATGATCTGCCTTGCGTTTGAGTGCTTCTGCGGTGATGCCGTGTTCCGGGTAGATGGCGACACCAAAACTGGCAGAACCCTCTATTTTTTCTCCCTCAATCCAGAAAGGTGCTTCAAAACATGTCTTGAGCCGAGCCGCTATGCCCGACGCTGGATCTTCGCACGTGCCAAGCGGCGCAACGACCAGGAATTCATCGCCGCCCACGCGGGCAAGAGTGTCACTTGGCCGGATGTGCGACAACAGGCGCGCGCTGATCAGCTTCAGGTAATCATCGCCTACCCTGTGTCCGAAACGATCATTCACCTGCTTGAAGCGGTTGATATCGATGCAGATGACGGCCAGTTTGCCGCCCTGATGCGCAGCCTCTTCGAGGGCAAGATTCAGCTTGGTTTCACATAGACGTCGATTCGCCAGCTCAGTGAGTGCGTCGTGGGTGGAATGATGAAGCAGGCCCTGATACAAGAGCGACTGCCGGATGGCGAGCGTCGCCAACTCCTTAAGGATGGAATACACCTCCTGCTGATCCGGGACGGAGAGAAGCGGCTTTCCTGTGGCAGAGACCATCAGGCGCCCCAGGATCTCGTCATCCGGCCCGGTCAACTGGTGATCGAACAGAGTCTGCTTCGATGGTGCGGGGTGCATGCCTGCGCCTTCTCCTGCTTTTTGTGGAGACAGGAAGTAGGAACAGTCCACCCCGGGGAGAAGCGTCATGACCGAGTCGCATATTCCGGAAAGAACAACGTCAGGAGTCTCGTTGGAACTGATCAATTCGAGGATGCGTGTCCGCTCGGAAGCGATGCGCATGGAACGCTCGATGCGCCCGGATTGCCGGAGAACGCGGCGCCTCAGGATCATGGTGCAGAGGGCGAGTACGCAGGAGCCAAAGGCCAGAGCGCTCAGAACCATCACCAGGTGGCGGATGCTCCACCATGGCGGATTCGACAATAGGACGACATCGGCGGTACTGCGCAGATCCAGATGAAAGACGTAGGGCGCCTGCCAGGGGTTTCCCGGCATGACCCGGCATATACCCGCGATGCGCAGGCGACTGCCTGGCGCAAAGTCCCGGATGTGGGCAGATCCTTCGAGATAGGCGCTGACCAGGTGGCCATCGACATTCAAGACGATGGTGTCGGTACCCTCAGCATGCAGTTCCGAGACGAGAATACCGGAGAGAGAGATCAGGTTGTCGCTGTATAACCCGCTCAAGGCTTCCGCATAGCTGAGGCTGCGGGGCCGGACTTCCGCGCGTTCGCCGGTGTTGACAATCAGAGCCTCTCGCAGGCTCGGGGCATATCCATTCTGGCTGACGAAGCCGTAGGCTTCTGCTACGTCACCGACGGTCAAATTGGCTGTCTGGCGGGTCTCAACGTAAATGCTCTTGCCTTGCGTTTCGAGAACAGCTGCCAGACCTTCCTTGTAATAGGTGACGGTGCCGCGAACCCGAATCCGCTCGGACCTGTCCAGGACATAGCGAGCTTGCAGGAGATCATCTACACCGGTAAGCGGGAGCTTTCCCGCCTCCAGCATTGGCGAATGCAGGATGTGTACGGCTGAAGCATCCTGAACGTACAGGATGATGCCAGTCATCTGCCAGGTGGCATCGAAGGAACCCCCCGCCACACCAGTGATCTCGACATCTGCATCCATCAGGGATTTCAGATCCAGGTTGGCTGGGGACTTGACGTAAATTTCCACTTCCCCTCCCGGCATGACGACGTCCATATGGCCGGGCGGAGCATTCTGGTAGTGCCCGATGTCGGCATCCCGCACTTTGCCGCGAATCGTCACTAACCTGCAGTCCAGGCTGCCGGACGCGAGGGATCGGTAGTCAGCCGTGGGAGCGGGGAAGCTGGTGCCTCGACCGAGTACGCGGATGACCGGATTGTTGGACACCTCTGTTCGGTAGCTGGGGTTGATTCTGCCTTGAAGATCGACCAAGTCTCCCTGGCGCATGGGATACGCCTTATCCGTATTGATGAAGATGCCACCGGTCCGATCCTGAAGAAAAGCGAAGTGCACGTCCGGATCGTAATAGGTAATGGTCCCAACAAAATGGCCGCTTGCATCGCGGCTCAGGGCAGGCGGGAGGTCGTGAGCCACGCCTGCCTGGGTAACCACAGGCGCTTCGGCCAGCATTGGCGGTGAAAGGCCCAGGGCGGCGACGCCAAAGACGCCCAAGGCGCTCGCTTTCGCGACCATACCGAGTAGGCCGACGGCGAGAGATGACAAGTGCGAGCGGGTCGCGCGGACCCAAGTGTTTAACATTTCAGCCAGCCAGGTCCCCACAGCAGTGCATCTCGCTAAACAGCAAACGTGAATAAAATGGTCTAAAGCTATCTCTCTTGCCTTTATCGGCAATATACCTGCATCCGTACAGTAGTTTGATCATTTAAAGGCTGAGAAGGGACGTCGAGCCTTACCTAAGCTTCCGTCTTTCACGATTGATTCCAGTCTGCTTAAGTTCTATTAATGTTTCGACCAAGGACGTGAGTATGCAGGGGAAGGAAGAGAATCCAGATACGGAACGGTTGAGCCGGGCGCTGCTTTCACTGGAAGGATTAAGCTGCGGCGACGCTTTTGGTGAACAGTTCTTCTCGATGGCGTTTATGGATGTCAAAGCTTCTGTGCGGGACAGGATACTGCCACCCAGCTGCTGGCAGTTCACCGACGACACCATGATGGCGATTTCAATCTTCGAAACGCTTCGTCGGGACGGAGAAATTCGGGAAGATACACTCGCAGCTCATTTCGCTTTTCTCTACGATCCATTTCGCGGATACGGTTCGGCCATGCATGAACTCCTGCCGCGCCTTTCCGTTCTCGGCGGACAAGCATGGAAAGAAGAGGCTGGACTATTGTTTGCGGGAGGCGGTTCGTATGGCAACGGATCAGCGATGCGAGTGGCGCCGCTGGGAGCCTACTTTGCGGATGACTTTGAACGGTTAATCGAACAGGCGCGTCGATCGGCGGTGACGACGCATGCCCATCCCGAGGCGATCGCCGGTGCTATCGCGGTCGCGGTGGCGGCCGCAGTCGCGTGGCAATCCCGCAGTTCCCATCAGGCACCCACACTTCATGAATTTCTTGAAGCTGTGGTGAGGCACATTCCTGCGAGCGACGTCCGGACCGGGACAGAAGCTGCGCTTGCCTTGCCTGAAAATACCTCTGCAGAAATGGCTGGCATGAAGCTGGGCAACGGCTCGCGGGTTACGGCGATGGACACTGTGCCGTTTGTTCTTTGGAGCGCGGGATCGTTTCTGAGTGACTACGAAGAGGCGATGTGGCAAACACTCAGCGCGCTTGGAGACAAGGATACGACGTGCGCCATGGTTGGGGGGATCGTGGTGTTGCGGACTGGGCTGGAGGGAGTTCCGACTGAATGGCTTCGACGGCGCGAGCCGTTCCGTGCCTTCCTAGGTCGACAGTGATTTCTATTTGGTGGTGACGCAGAGACGGGATTAGCGCCGACCAGTCGCAGGCTGCTCCGTGGGAGACGGCGTTGTCTCGTTTCGGACACCATCTTCTTCGTCTCCGGTGATGAGTAGCTCGGTGTATTTCGCCGTGTGTGTCGCGTTGCTTTCTGCACCCGCTGCGCTGCGCAGACTTCCGGGAGACCTGCTTGCGCGTTCCGCGAAGAGGTCCGCGACTCCTTGGGCACTGCCCGGCGCACTCGTCCAGCGTCAATCGTCCGCGCCCGTGGCACCGCCTGTCCATCTTTCCTCCGATGCGACTGGCGGGTTCCGCGCCTGCAGTCCCGTATACAGCGACTATCAACTCTCAATCAGCGCGCCTGGTTTTGCATCTATTTCTCAGCCCGTGCACATTGGAGACACTCCGGGCGTCCCGCTCACCATAGTTTTGTCGATCGCTCACGACGAAAGCACCACAACCGTCACAGCCGAATCAGAGGATCGCCTTGAGATCGACCGTGCGTTAGGGCTTGCCCTTCAACAGAGACACAAAACTGTGCCGTTCTGCACCGTTTGTTAAGCTTCAACGTCCGGGAGTCTCGGAGCCGACCAGTGTGGGTTTGTAGTGACAAATAGTCGCTGGCTTCCTCAAGAGCGGGGGAAGCGCACTCTTCCTTGAGGGCGCAGATGTGCCACAACGGCCGTACGGAGCTGTCCTAAAGAAAAGCCAGTAGCCATGCTGAGCAAAACTCTGGCAGATGCGTTGGAGGCTTCCTGACAACGTACGGAAAATATGTACGTTCCAACCGCATTGGTCGCAAGTGCCATTGAAGCGGTGCGCTTGCAGATGGGTAGGTCTATAGTTAAATTGTGCGCCGTATCGTCAGCCTCGTCGCCATCTTGCTGTTGGTTCTTGCAGCAGCACCCGTGCTCGCCTGTGTGACGGGTGCGTCCATGACGCACGAAGAGCGCGCTTGCTGTCGCTCGATGCATGGCGACTGCGGTGAAATGGCAAAGACAGGTTGCTGCCGGAATGGGTTTCATGCCGACCTTTATCCGCTGCTCGCCGCATCCGCCTCGCATCTTCAGCTCGCAATCTTCCTTGTAGCGTGGTTGGCCCCGACGCTTAAACCAGTAGTTACGGTCGATCTGTCCCCGTACCGGTTTCCCGATCAGCATCCACCACCCGGTCTGCTAATTGCCAAGACCACTGTCCTCCAAATCTGATCCCTGTCTTTGATTGAGAGACCTGCGTACAGACGTATGCCTGCGTGTCATTCACTTCAAACTAGGGAGTACCTATGAAAGCAATTTTGCTTTTTGCCGGCACACTCGTGCTGACAAGCGCGGCGTTTGCTTCAGACCATGGCCCGGTCTTTGGCTACGCAACACCGGTTAATTCGCAGGGTGAAATCAGCTGCGACACCGGCATCTTCGGACGGAATGGGACTCGAGGAACACAATTGTCGACGGGAACCGGTTGCGGCTATGGCCTCACTCCACACATCACCATCAATGCCTTTCTTCCAGCGACACTCGGAAGTGGGTCGCTACCGGAAAGCCGGATCGTTCTGGGCAGCGAGTGGTCAGCCGGAGCCTCTTGGAGGTTCCTCCACTCCGTCACAAGCGTTGGCAGGCGGATTGAGTCGACGGGTGCACTTGGCATCGTGGTTCCAGGTCCTCAACAGGACTCGGGCGTTCTAGGCAGCCCGCATCGGGCCCCCGGTGTCACAGGGTCGCTTGCTTCAGGCTATGCCTCCCGGAGCCAGTACCTGTGGATTGGCGTGGGATATGCAAGCTTTTTACCAACCTCACGTGACCGGCGGCCTGACACGATCTCCTGGAGCGGAGTCTACGGCTACCGGCCAGCAAAGCTTCGACGCGGTTACGACCAGTGGGATTATCGAGGCTTCGCCGAACTGACCGGGGAAGATACCGGAAATGTTCGGTCGGCCGGTTCCCTGTTGGCCAACAGCAGCACGACAAGCATCTGGCTTGGTCCATCAGTCCTCGCCATCTTTAAGGATGTAGCGATCGAGGGGGGAATTCAAGCTCCTGTGTATCGCGACGCCTCCGACTCCCTCTACGGACGTGAGCGCGTGCGCTTTGCTCTCAACATCAGCTATCTCCGGTTTTCTGGACGCAACAGTTCTCATTGAAAGGAAGAATCATGAAGAAAACTCTCGCCGCATTCGCAGTTGTAGCTGCCAGTGTCTCCGCACAGGCGGAATATCAGCAGGTAAATCTCATAGTCTTCGGTATGGACTGCGCCCCGTGCGCTCACGCAATTCACGTTTCCATGAAAGGCATCCAAGGAGTGAATACCGTGGATGTAGACCTGAATACCGGCCTCGTTTCAGTGAAGTTAAACCCGGGCAGTAGCGCTTCCATGCACCAGTTCAACGAAGCGGTTGAAAGAAACGGGTTCACTCATAAGGATGCCAATGTCCTTGCGCGGGGGAAACTCACTGGGACTGCTGCCGCTCCGCTCTTCGAAGTTGCTGGCAGCGTGGATCACTTTGCTCTGATTCCCAAAGAAAACGCGCGCGATCTTAGAGCACTCCTCGGAAAAACCGTAGTCATTTCCGGAACTCTGCCTTTGGCGGCTAAAGGCAAAGTGCCCGACACGCTTCGCTATACCACCATCTTGGAGGCGCAATGACAGCAGGCATTCCGCTTCCCCTAGAGCGCAGGGTAAAGCAAGCGGCCCTGCTCAACTATTTCTCGCTGTTCAGCTCGTTCAGCACTCTGATTTGCTGTGCGCTTCCGTCTGTCCTTGTCCTCCTCGGACTGGGAACTACGGTTGCGTCTCTGCTCGCGGCAGCTCCTTGGCTGGTGAGTCTTTCCCGCCACAAGATTTGGACGTTCAGCATCGCAGGAACGCTGATTGCGGCAAGCTTTGCCATGACCTATGTCATTGCTCCTCGACTTCGACAGGGTAAAGCTTGCGAGTCGGACGTTCCGACAACGTGCGGCGTAGTCAGCAAGCTGAGTCGTGTCGTTCTCTGGGGCTCTGCGCTCATCTGGTCTGGTGGCTTCTTCGTTGCCTATTTGCTCGGGCCGATTCTGGAGCGAATAGATCGTTGAGCGCGCTAGAATTCTCAACGGGGTTGACCACGGTCTCCACGGTGAAACTGCCTCGTTGTGAGTCGACGGCCGACCGGGACGTGTATACGGTGGTGTTGGAACACGGGGAGATCGAACGTTTTGCACTGTCCATTTCTGACGCTTTCGATCTGAGCATAAGGCCGAAAACATATCTTCTTTCCGTCGGTTGGTCAAACTACAGAGATAGGCAACTATGATCTCTTCGGTTGCATGCAATACAGCAGCGTCGTCTGCCATGTCATCCCGATCACGGTTCTGCCATAAATGGTGGTTGTCAATTGCAACCGTCTTTGGATAAGGCTGGCCTTGAAGCCATACGCATACCCGATCAAGTTCTCCCAAACCAAGCGCGGGGATTACTACACGTATGGAGCTGAGTTAATTCAGGATTTGCTTACGTCTGTGCGCTGAAAGCTGCGTCCTCGCTTTTCAGGTCCCATAGCAAAAATCAGAATCAGCGACACGATCACTGCAAGCTCGAAAAGAGTAAGAGCCCATGGATACCCAAGATGATCACGCAGCACATACTCGAAGGAGACTGCAGGCGACGCTACCAGCACTCCCAGCTGGTAGACGAAGCCAGGAAACAGGCTGCGTACCGCATCCGGTGAGAGTTCGTTGAGGTGCGCCGGGATCACACCGAAGGCTCCCTGTACACCTGTCTGCATCAGGAACGAGCCGAGTACCAGCACCAGCAAGGAGCTGCCAAAGGCCCAGGCTGGAATTGAGAGCAGCGACAATGCGAGCGCCGCAATCATGGCGTAACGGCGTCCGATTGTTCCTGAAAAGTGGCCGAACGCGATAGCACCCGTGATCGCACCAATATTGTAGATGATGGGAATTCCATACAGGGGTGCCATGCCGAGGATTGTTGCGCTGCGAAGAAAGCTCAGGCTCTTCAAAAAGTCCGGGTACAGATCCTGAGTTCCATGGGACAGGCACGACATCGCTACCATCACGAGCAGCAGGTAGGAAAAGCTGCCCATATGCTTAAGCAGCGTTTTCAAGATGCTGCCGATTGAGCCCATACGATGCTGCTGCCATGCCTGCGACTCTTTTGCCAGCAGTGTGAGAACAATGATGACAAGAGCCAGGATCGATCCGACAAGGAACAATGCCTGCCACCCAAAAGCTGGACGGATAACCTGCATCGCCACGGCAGCCAGCAAATACCCGAATGGATAGCCACCCTGCATCATGCCGGACAGCATTCCACGCAGGCGGACCGGCGCATTCTCCATGGCGAACGAGGCGCCGATGCCCCAGTAACCGCCCATGCCGATCCCATACAGTGCACGCATGGCTGCGAAGAAGGCATAGTTAGGAGAAAATCCACTCAAAACCGTGATCAATGAAAAATAAGCTACACACACCATGAGCGGCTTTCTTCTGCCGAACCGGTCTGCTAGAGCGCCAAACACAAGTGCTCCTACCGGCCGCATCGCCAGCGTAAGCGATATGGTCCATACGATCGCTTTCTTCTGCACATTCAGATGATCCGCCAGAGTATCCAGCAGGAAAATGACGACAAAGAAATCGAAGGCATCGAGGACCCATCCCAGGATTCCTGACGCGACTGCGAATCTCCAGCCGCTGTTTTCTTTTTCCTCTACGCCCGATACGACGACGTTCCCGGCGGTTTCCCTTTTCAGCATGCAAGCCTTCCTGGGGCTAGGTGGATTGGCGAATGGCACAGGATTGCCATCGCGTTCTTTTCAATTCTGAGCGCGGCTGGATCCGCGCCCGCTTTGTGAATGAGGCCAGCATCACCAGATCAGTTTGGCTCCCAGTTGTATCTCCCTCGAAGGCGTAGACGTCTGGTTGAGGTCGGTGGAGAGCGCGCTGCCGTCGAAGTCGAACACCGAATTATTTTGACCGAAGGTATTCAGGAAACCTGGTGTCAGGTAATTGGTGTGATTGAAGATGTTGAAAAACTCTGCTCTTACCTGCAGGTTGAGGTTCTCAGAGATGCGAGTGATCGGCGTATTCTTGAATAACGAAAAATCAACCGTTGTCAGACGCGGTCCATAGAAGCGGTTCCTGCCCGAATTGCCAAGAACATTCGAGCAGAATTGCCGCGTGGCAGGAGCGGCGCTACCGGGATAGGCGGGAAACGACCCAGGCGCACAGCCGAATGGATTCGCGGCATTGGCAGGGGCCAGCGAAGCAGGAGCGGTCGGCGGGGTAAAGCACTTGGTGTTCAGGTAGTGCAGACCGCCGTGGATGGGATTGCAATTCGGCAGCAGGTCCGCAAAATCCATCGAATAATCACCATTGAATCCCGTGCCGAGCGGATCGTTGCCGCCGCCGATGGTCACTGTAAATGGCGCGCCGGTGGTGGCAGTGATAATTCCCCCGACCTCCCAGCCGGATGCTGCCAGTTTGGCGAAGGCATTGTCGCTCTTCAATCCCGGAAGATCCCAGATGAAGTTTCCTGTTCCCACCTGGCGGATATCAAAGTCGCAGGCTCCCACGCGAGCGGATTTGTCCAATAAAAGCGGAACTGCGATTGAATTCAGATAGGTATCTCCTGTCACTGGTGCGGAACTGAGGTCGCGGCAATTGCTGTACGTGTAGGAAAATTGTCCCTGCACTCCATGCGCCATCTGCTTTCTCACCTGTGACTGGAATGCGCTGTAGGACGATGCTCCATTAAACAGCACCGGCCGAATGCCGGCGCCGCCTCCCCAGTTGGAGTCGATTCGCGTGCCGGTCTGGTTCGAGGAACAGTTCACGCCGCCCGTGGGATCACAGGGGAAGACCAGTCCAACACCTGTAATCGATGCGGGCTGCACCAGGTTAATATCGTCTGCCGCTGAGGAAAGATGCACGGTGCGCGACCCGACGTAGCCAGCGGTGACCGTCCATGCCGCTCCAAGGTCCCGCTGCACATTAGCATTCCAGTTCAATACCAGCGCACGCTTCGGATTCGGATCGATGTAGCGATTGCGAATTTTCTGTCGATTGAAGTTGACGTTTGGATCGGAAGCTCCTGTTCCCAGTGTCGCAGCGGGGTCGGCGCCAATAATCTGAAATGGCGCAGTCGCCGCTGTGTTCAAACCAAATTCATAGGGCAATGGCAGTACATCGAATGTGCCGAATGCTCCGCGAATCGCTGTCTTGCCGTCACCTTTCGGATCCCAGGAAACACCGAGCCGCGGCTGAAAGTCTTTCACCGTAGGATTGTGCAGTAACGGGCTTTCCACGCCGACCGGACCGCATGATGTCGGCGTCGCTTGGCAGTCTGTCAGCGTGGTGATCTGTTGAAAACCAGCGCTCGCTACCGTGTAGCCATTCACGGTGTACCCAGGAATAT
Source organism: uncultured Acetobacteraceae bacterium (assembly GCA_964657345.1). GTDB lineage: Bacteria > Acidobacteriota > Terriglobia > Terriglobales > Acidobacteriaceae. Next base: position 18,407 of record CAZZVA010000035.1, read on the forward strand.
TGTGCGAGTCCTTCGGGGTTGTCACCATCTCATAGCGCAGGCCCGCATTGACAGTCAGGTTGGGATGAAGATGCCAGTCGTCCTGCAGGTAAAGGGCGAAGAGGCTTTCCCTGAGACCAACTTCAGATGATCCACCTGGCGCGAGCGCATTCAGCTGATCCGGCGCATTGGCAAGAAATTTCGTCAAGCTGCCGTACGTGCTCATGCGTCCGTTCGGGCTGAGCTTCTCAAGGATGTTGTACCGCATCCGTTCGAAAGCGAACCCCATCTTGAGCGAGTGCTTGCCGCGTGTGAGAAACGCATC
>CAZZVA010000036.1:0-18669 GCA_964657345.1 uncultured Acetobacteraceae bacterium
CTTCAGCCTCTCGGCCATCTCTCCGCGATCGGCGCTTGGGCAATTATAGCTGATCATTTTCAGAGAGAGGGTTTGCGTTGTCCTATGTAGCGGCATGACAAGGATCCGGGTGCCGGGTTCATTTTTGCTGCATGGATGGCGGAAATTTTCGATACATTTCTTCCATGCCCCTCATGTCAGGCCCTGACTCTGCGGGCGCTGTTTCTGCAACTACCCATTCCGTTTCGAGACGTCCCGGCGGGGTGCGTTCGGCGGGCAAATTACGGCTGATCCCGCTGGTGGCGGCGACCTACTTCATGGTCTCCGGCGGTCCCTACGGGATTGAGGACATTCTGGGCGGCGCCGGTTATGTGGGGGCGCTTGTCATCCTGATGGTGCTTCCGTTTATCTGGAGTCTGCCGACCACCCTGATGATTGGCGAGCTGGCCAGCGCACTGCCGGACGAAGGCGGTTTCTATGTATGGGTACGGCGAGCCTTCGGGCCGTTCTGGGGCTACCAGGAGGCGTGGCTTTCGCTGAGTGCCAGTGTCTTTGACATGGCGATCTACCCGACGATCTCGGTGCTGTATCTGAGCAAGCTGGCGCCGGCGTGGACTGCCGGGCATCGCAGCGTGTTGTGGGCGGTGACGGTGGTGGTGATCTGCTGCCTGTGGAACCTGGGAGGGGCTCGTTCTGTGGGCCGGGGAGCAGTGGCTCTGTTTGTTCTGCTGCTGCTTCCCTTCGCGGTGCTGATAGGCGCGGGCTACTGGGCGGGATGGCTGCGGTTTCTGCATCACGCTCCGGCGATAGCGCAGGCGGTGCCGGAGGGGAGTTTTACGACGGCAGTGCTGGTGGCGATGTGGAATTACATGGGCTGGGATAATGCTTCGACGGTGGCGCAGGAGGTGGAAGATCCGCGGCGCAATTATCCGCTGGCGATGGTGACGACGGCCGGCGTGGTGGCGTTGTCGTACATTATTCCGCTGAGTGCGATTGCGGCTGCAGGCATTCCGATCTCGCAGTTTTCTACTGGCTCGTGGGCGGATGCGGCGCGCATCCTGGCGGGTCCGGCGCTGGGCATTGCCATTGTGGTGGGCGGCATTATCAATGGCTTCGGCATGTTCAATGCGCTGGTGCTTTCGTATACACGATTGCCGGTGGTGCTTGCAGAAGATGGCATGATGCCGGCATCGATGGCGCTGCGCAATCGGCGATCGAGTCCCTGGGTTGCGATCTTGTTATGCGGGCTGGCATGGGCGCTGGCCCTGAGCTTCAGCTTTGAACGGCTGATTTCGATTGACCTGATGCTGTATGGGGTGAGCCTGGTGCTGGAGTTTGCGGCGCTGATTGCGCTGCGGGTGCAAGAGCCGGGCCTGGAGAGACCTTTTCGGATACCGGGAAGCACGGCAGTGGCGTGCCTGGTGAGTGCGGGGCCGGTGCTGCTGATTTTTTATGCTATTTACGCGGCCAGGGGAGAACGGATGGCGCATATGCCATCGATCGCATTTGGGCTGATGATTGCTTTATGCGGACCGTTGTTTTACTGGTTTTCGAGGAGGCTGTGGGGCAGGAGATCCGCAGCGCCGCCCGGGCATGAAGAAGTAATTTCTTAGTGCCCGAGGCGGGCATGCGTGTGGATGCGGGTGTCCGCTTTCAAGACTACTTTTTCGCAGCCTGCTCTGCCTGTTTGCCATCCATGAAACGCTTGTGTGACTCGATCACTTTGTCACGAGCATAGGCGGCATCGTGCCAGCCTTTGATTTCGACGCGCTTGCCTTCGAGGTCCTTGTAAATGGAGAAGAAGTGCGTGATCTCTTTGAGGATGTGCGGATAAATTTCGGAGTAGTTCCAAACGTCGGTATAGCGGGGATTGCCCTTGCCGACGGCGAGCACTTTTTCGTCAGCGACACCCTGGTCGAGCATTTCGAGCAGGCCGATGGGACGGACTTCCATGACGCACCCGGGAAAGCTTCCAGCGTCGACGAGGACGAGGACATCGAGAGGGTCGCCGTCTTCGCTGAGCGTCGAGGGAATGAAGCCGTAGTCGCCGGGATAGTGGACAGGCGAGTAGAGGTTGCGGTCGAGCCGGAACACGTGCAGCTTCTTGTCGTATTCGTATTTGTTAATGCCTTCGAGAGGGATCTCGATAATTGCGTTGATCACCTCCGGCGTGCGTTCACCAACCGGAAGTTCCAGATAATTCACCATGCTTGTTTGATCACTCGTAGGTTTCTGGGGGATTTGATGCTGACACCTTATAATCAGCGATGATGAAGGCCTATGTCTACGTTACGCTAAAACGCACGGTGCTTGACCCACAAGGTCAGACGATCCACGGAGCGCTCAGGAAGATGCAGTACAAAGGGGTTTCGGAGGTGCGGCAGGGCAAGTATTTTGTGCTGACGCTGGATGATTCCCTGCCTGCCGATGCGGTGCAGAAAGAAGTAGAGCGGATTGCGCGCGAAGTTCTGACAAATCCTGTCATTGAAGAGTTCACCTTTAAGCTCGAAGCTTCGGCGTAGCAGGAATGATGGGACAGCCGGTCGATCCTCGATTAAAGAAGCAGCGGCTGGAGATGCAGGGTGCCGATCTTGCCGGTTCGACGTTCCAACAGGTGCGATTATCGGACGCGAAGTTTCAGGATGTGGACTTGTCCAGTGCTTCGTTCGTGGATGCCAACTTGTCCAGCTTGTCGGTGCAGGATTGCAATCTGTCGGGCGCGAAGCTTGACGATGTGAATTTGTCGGGGCTGCAGATCAGCCAGGCCAATTTGAGCGGCGCCTCTATTTCGGAAAGCCTGATGGATGGCATGACGATTGACGGGGTTGCTGTGACGGATCTCTTCATTGCGTATCGCGCTCTTTTCCAGAGGAGCGAGGATTGATCCTGCTTTAGGCAGTCAAGGCGGTTCGCGCTCAGCGCGAAGGCCCACTCCAGGTGCGCGAGGATGGGGCACCCGGCGAGGCGGCTGCAATCGGACAACTGTCCACCGTACAATCAAGGCCATGTGTGGAATTGTCGGGTATGTCGGGCCTGAGGATGTCGTGACTGTCATTCTTGAGGGTCTGAGGCGGCTTGAGTATCGCGGGTATGATTCGGCCGGCATTGCGATTGGCGGCGAGACCAAATCTGGCAGCACGAACAATGAACTGGAGCTTCGGCGGGCGCCGGGTAAGCTGCGCAATCTTGAAAAAGTGATACGGGAGCACCCGATCGATCTGCCGGGTGGCGGCAGCTATGGCATCGGCCATACCCGTTGGGCTACGCATGGCCGGCCGACGGAAGAGAATGCGCATCCGCATCGCGACTGCACCGGGCGCATCGTTGTGGTGCATAACGGGATTGTTGAGAATTATCTTGCGCTGAAGGCAGAGTTGATTGCGGCCGGCCATACATTCGTCACCGAGACGGATACGGAAAGTATTGCGCACCTGATTGAGCAGGAGATCCAGTCAGCCGAAGAGTCAGGCAAGTCGATGCCGCTGGAGGAAGCGGTTCGTCGAAGTGTCGTTCGGCTGAAGGGTTCGTTTGCGATTTCTGTGATATCGGCGGATGAGCCGGACAAGATCGTGGTGGCGCGCAGCGGACCGCCGGCGGTGATCGGCCTGGGTGAGGGCGAGTACTTTGTGGCTTCGGATGTGCCGGGCATTCTTCACCACACGCGTAACTTTTATTTTCTGGGAGATGGCGACCTGGCGGTGCTGACGCGCGAGGGTGTGGTGCTGACGGACTTCCAGGGTAGTCCGATTGAGCGTCCGGTGCAGCGGATTACGTGGGATCCGGTGCAGGCGGAAAAGGGCGGCTATAAGCATTTCATGCTGAAGGAGATCTTCGAGCAGCCGCGTGCTATTCGCGACACGACGCTGGGCCGGATATCGCTGGAGAGCGGCAAGGTTTTTCTGAATGAGATGAAGATCTCGAGTGCGGAGTTTCGCGCTGCGGACAAGATCAATATCGCGGCCTGCGGAACGAGCTGGCATGCGGCGCTGGCTGGCAAGTACATGATTGAGCGGCTGGCGCGGGTGCCGGTTGAGGTCGATTATGCGAGTGAATATCGCTACCGCGATCCGATACCGGATGCGAGGGCGATTGGCGTGTTGATTACGCAATCCGGTGAAACGGCGGACACCCTGGCGGCGCAGCGCGAGATGATCGCGAAGGGTTCGAAGACAATTGCAATCTGCAACGTGGTGGGCGCGATGGTAGCGCGTGAAGCGCACGGGGTTATCTATACGCATGCGGGCCCGGAGATCGGGGTGGCGTCGACCAAGGCGTTCACTGCGCAGCTGACGGCACTGTTTCTGTTTGCGCTGCACCTGGCGCAGGAGCGTGGCACGATCGAGGCTGAGCACAGCCGGGCGCTCGTGGAGGCGTTGAGCCTGGTGCCGGGCAAGATCGAGGAGATTCTGAAACTGCGAGATGCCGAGTGTGAAGGATTGGCCCGATCGTATTCGACGGCGCGGGATTTTTTGTTCCTGGGCCGCGGGATTCATTATCCGATTGCGCTGGAAGGGGCTTTGAAGCTGAAGGAGATTTCGTATATTCATGCGGAAGGCTATCCGGCCGGAGAGATGAAGCATGGTCCGAATGCATTGATTGACGAGACGCTGCCATGTGTTGTGATTGCGACGAAAGACGAGAATGATCCGACGTCGGTACTGCGTTATGAGAAGACGCTTTCAAATATCCAGGAGGTGACGGCGCGGTCGGGCAAGGTGATTGCCGTGGCTACGGCAGGCGACGAGCAGATTGCGCAGCTTGTGGATCACGTTCTGTACATTCCAGCGGCTCCGGAATTGCTGGCACCGGTGCTGGAGACGGTGCCGCTGCAATTGCTGGCGTATCACATTGCGGTGCGGCGCGGGTGCGATGTGGATCAGCCGAGGAACCTGGCGAAGTCGGTGACGGTGGAATAGGGATCAAGCAACTGGTTGCACTGCTACATTGTTTGGAAGAGATACGGTGAGGTTATCCATTGCAGCGACAGCTTTATACAGCGCGTCTCCAGGCGAAGCATTTGTTGTCGGAACCGATGCAGTGCTTCCATCTTGAATTCACAGTTGATGAACTGCACGAGTTCCCTTTCGTTGCCGGGCAATTTGTTTCGTGTATAGCCGATGACAAGTCGGGCAAAACGCAGACCCGGGCGTACTCGCTGGCTTCGGCTGCGCATGCGAATCGATTTGATCTGTGCGTGAACCGGGTGGAGGAGGGGTTCTTTTCAAACCTGCTGTGCGACCTGGAGCCAGGACAGACAGTTCCCTTTCACGGTCCGCATGGCTTGTTTACGCTGCGGGCTCCGCTCACGGATGGCATCATGATCGCGACGGGGACCGGGATCGCGCCGATGCGGGGCTTTGTGCAGCACCTGTTTCCGGAAGGCCAGCCGGACCGCGCGGAAGGCCGTCATTTCTGGCTGGTGTATGGGACGCGGCACGAGACGGAGCTTTATTATCACCACTATTTCGAGAAGACGGCGGCGGAGAATCCTAATTTTCATTATTTGAAGACCCTGAGCCGTCCGCACGAGGGATGGGAGGGTGAGCGCGGCTATGTTCAGGAACTGGTCGCGAAGATTGCCACGGAGCATGGACGGCAGCATCTCCACGGCGATCCGGCTGGTCCGGCGGCACCGGATGGGTTCAACATTCATGCCTACATATGCGGGTTGAACGAGATGGTGAGTGCGAATCGCGATCGGTTGAAGGAGCTTGGCTGGGAGCGCAAGCAGATCATTTTTGAGCGGTACGATTAGGGGCTCGTGGGCGGAGGCTTCGGCTGCTTGCACGAGACGAAGCCTGCCAACTGTTACTTGAGATCTCTCCGCTTCGCTTCGGTCGAGATGGCAAAGGGTCCGTTGGTCTTCCGGTCCGATGACCAAGTCGTTGTTGCTGGCTAGAGCTTGAAGAGTTCGCGGAGGCGTTTGGTCTGAGCGCGGCTGACCGGGATTTCGGTGTGCTGCTTGTCGGTCATGCGGAGCTGGTAGCTGCTTTTGAACCAGGGTACGACTTCCTTGATCTGGTTGATGTTTACGACGTAGGAGCGATGGGCGCGCCAGAACATCTGCGGGTCCAACAATTCCAGGAGTTCTTCGAGAGTGCGGCACTTGGACTGGCCTTCGATGGCGGTCGTGATCACGGAGATGGAGCCCTCGTCGATCGAGGCGAAGCAGATATCTTTCTGATCGACCAGCAGCAAACGGCTCTGCGCCTGCAGAACGATTTTGCCGCTCTGCGGTCTGACGGGAAGGTGCTGCTGCTCCATGAGGCGGATCAGCGCGTCGAGCCTGGTGTTTGCCGAGCCGGGAGCATCCACTGGGTTTGCACTGGTTGCGGATAGTGCCTGGCTGTCCAATTCGTTAATGCGCTGCCGGGCGCGCTCAACTGCCTGCAGAACTCGCGAACGATCAAAGGGTTTCAGCAGATAGTCAATGGCATTCACATCAAAGGCACGGACGGCGTACTGGTCGAAGGCAGTGGCGAAGATGATCTGGGGAAGAGTTTCGCGGCGCTCATTTTCGAGCAGCTTTTTAAGCACAGCGAAGCCATCCAGTCCGGGCATCTGCACGTCGAGGAAGACCAGGTCGGGGTCAAGAGTCCGAATCATTTCGACGGCTTCGATGCCATTGTGGCCCTGGCCGAGGACTTCCACATCGCCTGCCGAGTCGAGGAGATACTGAAGTTCGTCGCGCGCGAGTTGTTCGTCATCGATGATCAGCGCGGTGATGGACACGGCAGGCAGACTCTCCCAAGCAGGATTGACACTCGAATCGTTGGACCGGGGACAACTGCTTCAGGTGAGTATAGGAAGCCGGTGCAGCAGGGTCAAACTGTGCGCAGGGCCAGTGCGCCTATTGATGGAAGGCGCGCAGCCGCGAGGGCGCATTGTCCATGGCGAGTTCGTGTCCGCAGTTCACGCAGTACAGGTCGGTGATGCGGACACTGCGGAAGCAATGGCCGCAGGATGCGGAGATCTGGAACGCACACTGGGGGCAGAAGTGAAACTCGCGGTGAACGGGGGTGGAGCATGCCGGGCAAGTGGAGACGATGGGCTGCCGCATAAGAAAGTAGAGAACGGCGCCGATGCCGCCTGGGGTGAGCAGGCACACGGTCACCCAGAAGAGGCGACTCATATTCCTGCGCGGGGCATCCTGGCTCACGTAGCCGATGGTCAGGGCATACAGGGCGGCGTAGCAACCCCACGAGATAGCGAAGTAGGTATGCAATCCTGCTGGTGGTCCTGGATGATGCCGGTGCGCTGGAATGACGACCCAGAAGACATACTGAACGGCGACAAAGCTGAACAGTGCCAGAGCGATGGACCACATGGGGATCAGGCGGAGTTCATCTGAGACTGTGGTGTTGCTTTCCGTGCTCTGGCTGCGTAGTGGGGACATTCAGATGACTCTTGGATGGTTCCGGATGATGATTCTCGGACTACTGGTACTGATTACGACTGCGGTTGCGCGTACGGACGACGGCTGCGATGGCTGCTGCGACGATGCCGGGAAACAGCATGACGCTCAACAGGTACGCCTGCGTCTGAGGATCGCCAAAATGGCCGCCACCCAGGAAACTGTCGACGCTGCTCCAGAGAGCCGGGGCGAGCAAGGTAAGACAAACAATGGAAGCGAGAAGGAAGAGGCCGGACTTGTTGCGACGGGTGCGCCGCTGATCTTCCATGTTCAAGACGGTGCTGTGAACGATGCGCCGGGTTCGAGAAACAGTCTGATCCGCTTGTGCATCGCTGCCGGTAAGGGCCTGGACAAGGTCATCATGGCTGGACACGGGCCGCATCACATCACGTGAACGAGGCTGCTGTGTCGGCCGTTGATTCATACCGAGGCTCCGCTGGTGCGTTGTTCCTGCGCTAATATACGCGGACGTAAAGCCGCGAGTCCACGATAGAGTCGGGACTTGACGGTGGAAAGTGGAGCGTGGGTCACCTGCGAGATCTCTTCGAGCGAGAGCTCTTCGTGGAAGCGCAGGACGAGTACTTCGCGATGCAGGGGTTCCAGGGTCAGAAGGGCTTCGGCGACGCGACCACTGTTCTCCATCAACTGGCAGATTTCGAGAGGAGACGGAGTGACTGCAGCCACCTCGAAGGGACGTTCGTCTTCGTGCGCCTCGCACAGTTCTTCCAGGCTGACCATGGTGCGTTTGCGACGGAAGTCTATGACAAGGTTGCGGGCGATGGTGAAGAGCCAGGTGTCGAACCAGGAGTTGCCGTTGAACTGGGCGCCGCGGAGAAGCACGCGCATCCAGGTCTCCTGGAAGATATCTTCGGATATTTCGCGGCTGCTGGTGAGATAGAGCAGGTAGCGCATAAGACGGTGCTGGTATTGCACAATGAGCTGGTCGAGGACCACGGAGTCGTGGCGCTTGAGAGCCTGAGCGACGGCGGCGTTTTCCTGCTTCGATTGCTCGATCAGGGCCTGGCGGTCAACGGTAATGGCAGCTGCACTCATTCCGGTATCAGAGACGGCCGATTTTGACGTAAAGACGCTTCCGGATAGAACTTTTCCTGCATTTGCCCGCAGCTTCATGGACGACTCCTGCTGAATGGATGAAAGTTGAGGGGCCCGGTTGCCACATTTCTTGATTGTTTACAGTATGGCAGCCTGAGACGCGAAGGATTGTGGATCGGGTTGCAGCGTAAACTGGGGCTTATGGAAGTTTTGTACGGGGTACACCCCGTAACCGAGGCGATCCGTTCGGGAAGCCGTGAATTTGACCATGTTTGTGTCGCCCGGGAACGCCAGGACGACCGGCTTCAACAGGTAATCGATGCATGCCGGGAGGCGAGGGTTAGGATTCGGTTTGAGCCGCGCGAGCATCTGGCCAGGCTGGCGAAGACGCCGTCGCACCAGGGGGTGGTGGCGGTAGTCCGGGAACGGACGTTTGCCGACCTGGAGGACCTGCTGCCGTCGGCGCTGGGTGAGGCGGCTCCGATGCTGCTGGCACTGGACGGGGTGGAAGATCCGCAGAATCTTGGAGCGTTGATCCGGGTGGCCGATGGGGCAGGGGTGCATGGCGTGATCCTGCCGGAACGGCGGTCTGCGCCTTTGTCGCCGACTGCGATCAAAGCCTCGGCAGGTGCTGCGGAGCATGTAACGATTGCCCGGGTGGTGAACCTGGTCCGTTCGCTGGAGCGGTTGAAGGAAGAGGGCGTGTGGTGCGTGGGTCTGGATGAGCGCGGGACTGTGGAGTATGACCAGTACGATTATGCGGGGCCGTGCTGCCTGGTACTGGGACGCGAGGGAGAGGGATTGCACGAGCTGGTGCGCAAGACCTGTGATCAGCTGCTGCGGATCCCGATGGCCGGCAAGGTGTCTTCACTGAATGTGTCGGCTGCCGGCGCGGTCGTGCTGTACGAAGCTGCGCGGCAGCGGCGTGTCCGGGCGCAAGCACTGGCGGCACCTGCTGAAAATGCGAAGACGGTGCCGGTGAAGAAGCTGAAGGGTCTGGGCTCGTGAGGCGAGTGGTCCCCGGACTAGCGTTGATGTGTGCAATGACTTTGTCAGCGCAACAGGTGCCGCCGACTTCAGGATCGACGAAGCCGCAAGTGGTCTTTCAGCGGAGTGACAAGGATTCGGTTCATGTGCCGGCTAGCGGAAGTGGCAGCGATCCCTCGGTGAAGAGCGGGATCACGGATGTGGAGCGGGAGGCCGTGACTTTCACTCGGTATGCACTGGACGTCCGACTGCAACCGGACCAGCATGGCATGGCGGTGCGGGCGCAGATAACGATTCGCAATGATGGCGATCATCCCCTGGCCCAGGTGCCGCTGCAGTTGTCGTCGACACTGCACTGGCAGGAGATCCGGGTGGCCGGGGGGCGCACTCGCTTTGCCGAGACGCGGCTGGCCAGCGATGCCGACCACACGGGTGAGTTGAACGAAGCGGCCGTGGTGCTGGGGCAACCTCTGGCTCCACACGCAGAAGTGAGTCTCGACGTGGTGTACGACGGCACTCTGGCGCGGTCGGCGTCGCGGCTGGAGGCTATCGGCACGCCGGCAGACATCGCAGACAAGACAGACTGGGATGAGGTGAGTGATGACTTCATCGGTGTACGCGGCTTTGGCAATGTGCTCTGGTATCCGGTGGCTGCGGCGCCTGTAAAACTGGGGGACGGGGACAGGCTGTTCGCGGAGATCGGCAAGAACAAGCTGCGGCAGTCGAAGGCTATGGTGTCCATGACGGTGACAGATGAGGCGCGGACCGAGGTGCCGAATGTTGCGGTGCTGAATGGCACGGTGGTGCCGGTTACGGTTGCTGCCGGTACTGAGCAAGCAGGGGTGCCGAGCCTGGTGACCTGCACGCTGCCGGCGGAGATGCTGGGATTTCAGACGATGAGCCTGTTGCTGGCGGAGCGGCATGTTCAGAGTGGCGCCGCAGGCACCCTCTACGCGAAGCCGGAGGAAGAGTCGGCGACGAAGAATTATCTTTCGGCTGCAGAGCAGGCCTTGCCGCTACTGCATGCGTGGCTGGGGGAGCGTGCGGTGCGAACGGGCTCCATTGTCGATCTGCCTGAAGTGGATGATGCGCCATTCGAGGCACGTTCGACGCTGTACACCGGGCTGCAGCCTGTACCGGCGGCCAAACTGACGGAACCGATGACGCACTGGCTTGCGCATGCCTATTTTCAGTCGCCGCGGCTGTGGCTGGATGAAGGGGTTGCGCAATTCATGACGGGGCTTTCCACGGAGCGGGCGTCGACGCGGGAGAACGCGTTGAACCAGCTGGATGGACAACACGGGGCGCTGGCGCTGGCTGAGCCTGCGGACGGAATGGTACGGGAAGGAAATAGTCTGCTGGTGTCTTCGGATTCCATTTTCTATCGGACGAAGGCGACCTACGTCTTGTGGATGCTGCGATCGATCATCGGAGACGTGGCCATGCAGGCGGTGCTGCAGGCTTACAAGCCTGAGCAGGACACGGCGGATGATTCTTTCGAACAGCTGGTGAAGCGCATTGCGGCCGATCCGCGGTACGCTGTGCGGAACAATATGCCGCAGTCTGGCGCTATGGCCGGCAGCGGCTCCGCTGGAGGTTCCGACAGCCGGGATCTTCACTGGTTTTTTGAAGACTGGGTCTATCAGGACAAGGGGCTGCCGGAGCTTTCGATTACGAGTGTCGTGCCGAGTAAGGCGAGTACACCCAACTCCTACCTGGTGGCGGTGAATGTTGCGAATAGCGGCGGCGCCGGGGCGGATGTGCCGGTGACGGTGACATCCGGAACGACGCAGGTGACGGAACGGATATTGATTCCTGCGCATGGTACGGCAGTGCGGCGCATCCTGATCCAGGACGAACCGGTGCAGGTGCAGGTGAATGACGGCGTGGTGCCGGAGGTGGGGGCGAGCGAACACCAGGAGCGCATCCACTATGCACCACAGTCGGTGCCGTAACAATTACCTGGGTTGGGTGACCGGTGCCGGTGCGACCACCGGTTCATCGAGGGTGCCGGTTATGGTGCCGGTGGTGTCGCCAGCCGGGGAAGGCGACGCGGCGGAGGTGCGCAAATCGAGGCTTCGATTGAACCCGATGGCGCCTTGAATGGAATGGGCGCCTTCATTGTTGGTAAGCAGGCTTTGATCCAGGTTGAGGGCGGCACCGCCGAGGGCTCCGTCGGCTGTCCATTGTTCGAACTGGCTAAAGGGTGAGGCCGGGGAATGGATTGGAAGGTGCAGGCTGCCGCGGCTCCAGTCGAAGTGGTACATGCCGCTGGCGGAGGATTGCAGCTCCTCCTGGTGCAGACCCTTGAGGGTGAGATGGGCTGCGAGATTGATGGTGCCGGTTCCCCAATCCTGGTGAAAGAGTTGTCCGATGGCCGGGACGGATGCCTGGTTCCACTGGGCGTCCAGTGCATAGGCGGGTGACGGCCCGGCATGGATGGTGCCGCTGAGATGGATGGTGCCGGCGGCTGCCTTTGCGTCGAGGGCATCGATCCTGACCAGAGGACCTTCGATGTCGAGGCTGGCTACTGCATCCTGTAGAGCGAGGGTGCCTAGCGTTGCCGAGGCGACCCGCACGGTGCCATGCAAGGCGGGCCATCCGGGTGCGGAGGCGCCATTTTCTATACGGTGAAGGAGCACCTGCATCAGCGGGTCGTTGCCGACCAGAACAGAGGGCAGTGCGGCGAGGTCGAGGGCGGGCAGCGAGATGTCGAACTGGCGCACACAGGCAACGCCGGGTGCGCATGGGGAGACGGGAGCACGGAAGGTTCCGGTGAAACGAATGGGACCGTACCGGGCGACGATGCCGCTCCACGCGATCTGTGTACCGAAGAGCGAGGCCTGCGCGGAATCGATGGCCAGGGGCGAGGAGAGATAGGGCGTTACGAGCCTGGCATCATGCAGGGTGATGGTGCCGGTCGGCGATTCTGCGGGAGCGGGATGTTCGCTGTCATAGGCTTCGAGTGGAAGCAGCCAGGGCCCGCGGAGCAGGACGTCGAGCGAGGCATCGCCGGCTGGCTGCAGGGATTGCACCCCCGGTGCCGATAGCCCCAGGGAATGGATCACCGGAATGACGCGGGCGAGTGAGCTGGTGCCGCCGAAATGCAGTTGGAAGCCGTGTGCATCGAAGTGGCCATCCATCAGCATGGGCGATGCGGAACCGAAGTCCAGTTTCACGGGGGAGAGAAGCAGCAGCGGTGGTCCCGGATTGGCGATCCCGCGAGAGGCCCGGGCTGGAGGGAGTGAGGACAGGCGGGCGCCCGCGATCGTCACGGAAGTATCGAGGCCTGGTGCGTTGATTGCGAGCTTGCCGGCGCTTGCGTTGCCAGCGATGGTCAGATGATCGTTGCGGCTTCCCAGTACGAAGTGTCCGGACAAATCCCCGTCGACGGAGACGCCGGCAGCAAAGTTTCGCCGGGTGACCCGCAGGAAGCCCAGAGCGACCGAGGCCGGCACCTGCGTCAGCGAGAATTCCAGGTGCGGCTGATGCGGCTGCAGACTGCCGGTAGCTGTGATGGCGCCGCCGGCGAGCGGCAGGCGGCAGTTGAGGTCATCCAGAGAGCCTTCTGCTTTGGCGAAGGTGCCGGTGCATTTTGCGGAGAAATCAAGAAGGCGATCCGGGGTGAACTCTACACGGTGCAGAGAGGTGAGGCCGAGGGTGGTGCTGATGGCCAGTTTGTCGGGAGTGCCTCGTACCTGCGAGCGGATGTCGAGATCGCCGCGCCAGCCGGCATCCTGCTCGGCGAGCAGACGGCCGACCTGGCCCAGGGGGGCACGCTCCCAATCGACGCGAAGATCAAGAGGAACACTGCCAAGGGTTTCGGCGCGCTGCATGGAGCCCTGGATGCGGACGAGTCCGGTGTCAGCGGCGTAGAGGTCGAGATCGGTGCGGACGGGCTGGGCTTTGAAGCGGAGTTGCCACTCGCCGGGATTTTCGAGCCATGCTGCGAGCTCTCCATTGAGGAAGGAGAATGGCTGCTTTTCATCGCCGTACTTGAAGTTGATGCGGGCGTTGGTTGCTTCGATGTAGGGGAAACGGAGGGTATGGCTGGGTCGCACCTGGCCGGTGGGTGCGATGGGGGAGCGCGAGGCCTGGGTCATGACGGAGGCGAAGTTCCAGCGCCCCGCGGCATTGCGTACGAGGTTGAGGCTGGGTTCATCGAGGGCAATGCGGGCGATTTCGAGACGGCCGCGCCAGAGTGAGAGCAGCCGGATGGAGGCGCTGACGGAGGAGGAGTGGAGGATGGGTTCGGCACCGAATTCGGGGTCTTCGTCGACGGTGAAGTCGGTGAGATCGAAGCCTGGACGCGGCAGCAGACGCAGGTGAATGTGGGAGAAATGGACGGGGCGTCCAAGGCTGCGGCTGATGTTGTCAGCGATGCGGTGCTGGTAGCGCTCGATGTTGAAGAGCGGCGGCACAATGATGGCGAAGGCCAGGATGGCGACGATGATCAGGGGGAGCCACTGGCGTGACTCGGGTCCGCGGGAGCGGCGTTTTGGGCGGACGACGGCGGGTGGCAGCCTGCCGGGGTCATCCGGAGGAGTCTGGATCGAGATGTCAGGACCCGGTGCGGCCGTCATGACAGCAGCCTATCGGATGAGATGGAAGGTGCGGCTCCAGCGCGTCTGGTCGAAGAAGTGGATCACCGTATGCGTCATGAAGCTGATGCGTTCTGCGGCACTGGTCTTGTACTCCTGGTTGTCAGGAGTGATGAAGGACCAGTAGTTGAAGAGGGGACGGCCGACGATGTTTTCGCGCGGGACAAAGCCCCAGTAGCGGGAATCAAGCGACATGGGACGGTTATCGCCCATGGCGAAATAGCGGCCCGCGGGGACGACCATATCGCCGCCCTGGATGCGGGTTGGGAGTTCTTCTGCCCAGGTGGGTTCGACTTCAGAAGACTCGGTGGTGGGAACTGCCGGAAAGTCGTCGCGGTAGGGAGAGTAATTGCTGTAGTCAGTCTTTGCGGCGAGTGGCTCGTCCTGTGCTTTTCCGTTGAGGTAGACGGTGCCATCGCGGAGGTGGATGTGATCGCCGGGGATGCCGACGACACGCTTGACGAGGAAGAGGTCCGGGTAGCCGGGTTTGAAGAAGACGATGATGTCGCCGCGGCGCACATCGCGGTAGTGGACGAAGGGCGCCCAATGCGCGGGCGGGGCCAGGGTGACGCGGTCGACCATGACGTGGTCGCCGATGAGGAGGGTCTTCTCCATGGAAGAAGACGGAATCACGAAGTTCTGGAAGAGAAAGGTGAGTGCGAAGAGGCCAATGACCAGGATGCTGCAGATGGAAGCGAACGCTTCGAGAGGGGTTTCTTCAGCCCGCGCTTCTGCGGGCTTTTCGGGCGGGGCTTCTGCAGCGGCCACGGGTTGTTGCACATCCAGATCAGGCATGATTCACTTCGTCGGTTGTCCGTACCTAGTAGACCACGCGGAGGGTCCGTTCCCAGCGGGCAAAGTCCAGCGCCTGTCCCAGGGCGCTTCTGGCGAGTTTATCATCCGGAGTCGCGGGATCGGTGCGGGAGGGTTCGCGTACGGAGAAGTAGATAAGCATGGGAAGACCGACTACGTTTTCGACGGGTACGAATCCCCAGTAGCGGCTGTCGCGGCTGTGGTTGCGATTGTCGCCCATGACGAAATAAGTATTCGAAGGAACGGGGAGATCTCCGGCGGACGAGAGGCCGGGGACGAGGCTGCGTCTGAGTTGGCTCCACCAGTGGGCGTCCACGCCGGGATCGGTGAAGCGGGCTGCGGGAAAGTCATCGCGGAAGACATCGGGTTCGCTGGTGCGCGAGCCTGGCTGGGCCGTATAAGGCTCCTGCAACGGGACGCCGTTGCGATAGACGACGCCAGCCTGCATGTGGATGTGGTCGCCGGGTGCACCAATCACTCGTTTGACAACATGCTCTTCGGCGTTGAGCGGGAAACGGAAGACGATGATGTCGCCGCGCTGGGGCGTTCGATAGGGTAGGAGCCAGCCCCATGCGCCGGGAGGGCCGTAGCGAGCTTTGTTCACCAGCAGGAAGTCGCCGATGAGGAGAGTGCGCTCCATGCTTTCCGAGGGAATACGGAAGGGTTGCAGGATGAAGGTCAGAACGAAAACGGCAATGACCAGCAGCGACAGCATGGAACGGGCGCGATCAAGGAGCATCCAGGAAAGGAAGTGATGAACGCGCGGGCGTGGCAGGATGACGATCTGCTCCACCGCGATCTGCTCGACGGTTACGTCCTCAACTACCAGGGTCGTCTCTTCAATGACGATGCCTTCGACGACGTCTGCTTCCGAAGATGGGTCTTCCTGGCCTGGATACCTGGGTTCCATCAGACGGCTCTTTTCTCCCGTCTGCCAGGTTTTGTTTCACGTGCGGTGTTTGTGTCGATTGGCTGGACTGCAGGCCGAGGGTGGCGCAGTTCCTGATAGACCTTGCGGGCGGCTTCCTGTTCTGCTTTTTTCTTGGTGCTGCCGATGCCCTGGGCCTTGGTTATTTCGTCAGTGGCGGAAGCTACCTGCACCTCTACCAGGAAGCGCTTGCGGTGGTCGGGGCCAGTTTCGGCTTTGACGGTGTAGTGGGGGGAGCCGGCCTTGTGGGCCTGCAGCCACTCCTGCAAGGCGGACTTATGGTCGCCCATGGCATCGCCGGCGTCGAGTTCGGAGCGCAGGCCGTCGACGTAGGGATGGATGATCCACTGCTCGATAAAGGCGGCAGCGGCTTTAAGCCCGCCATCGAAGTAGAGGGCGGCGATGAGTGCTTCGACGGCATTGGCCAAAAGAACGGGCTTCTGGCGGCCGCCGGAACGCTCTTCTCCGCGGCCCAGGCGCAGGTAGCTGCCAAGGGATATCTGTGCGCCTACTTTGCCGAGGTGCTTTCTGCTGATGAGCTGATGACGGATGCGGCTGAGATCGCCTTCGTTGAGGTCGGGGTAAGCGTGGAGCAGGTATTCCGCTGCTACAAGGCCCAGGACGGCGTCGCCGAGGAATTCGAACTGCTCATTATCGTGGGAGCCTTCGCCTTCTGCTGCTGGACTGCTCTCGGATTGGTCGGTTCTCCCGCTGGCGCGCTCGTAGGCGAGGGAGCTGTGGGTGAGTGCGAGTTCGAGGTAGCGGGGGTCATGAAAAGCGTGACCCAGGACAGCTTCAAGCTCAGCTGGCTGCGGCATCGTTTCCTTCCCACCTCCCATCGCTCGATTGTAGGCGGAGGCAGAACGGTTCTGATGCAGAACTAGTGATGCGGCTGGGTTGCTTGCGCGGCACCGGGGACGGACGAGAGCGGCGGAATATATTTGCGCGGCTTGCTGGCATCGGGATCGGTCGCGTCATCTTTGGATGACGAAGCAGCAGAGTCGGGAGACGCAGGCTGAGTGGAAGGCGGTTCTGCTTCATCGTCGGTGTCGTCGTTGGGTTTGCGGGCACCGGGAGGGAGGACGTAGGCGTTCTTGATTCCCTTTTCGGCCGCCTGGCGGGTGTCACTCTGGCCGTCGCGGACGGTGAGAGCGGCGTGATATTCGGTGACTGCCTGCTCGCGCTGCTGCTGAATGTCGTAGACGCGTCCCAGATAGATGTGGGACCAGGCCAGCATGCGCGGGTCTTTGGATAGCTGGATGACTTCATTGAAGTCTTTTTGTGCTTCGCTCATCTGTCCGTGCAGGGCGGCGACGCGGGCAAGGATGAAGTCGGCGCGTCCGGGATCGGCAGTGTGCTGGGCGAGGGCTTCGTTGGCCAGGTTGGCGGCGGCGTCCGAGTCACCTTTCAGCAGCTTCATCTCGGCGAGATCGAGGCCGCGAAGCTGGCGCGGGGTGCGGTGAACGACGTCCGACGAGCCTTCCGGAAGAAAGGTGACCCGCTTGATGCGATTCATTTCGGAGGGGACATCCATGCCATAAACCATTTCGCCGATGGTTTCCTTGAAGGATTGCGGCTCGCTTTCGAAGGCTCCGAGGCGTTCGTAGAAGTATTGCGCGAGGACAAAGCCTTCCTGCATGTCGTGCTGGATCCTGGCGTGGCGGATGGCGGCGTCCTGATCGCGGGCGTCATGGATCTGGTGGTCAACGATCTCGGCTTCGGCTTTGCGCAGGTTACCGGGGGTCTTGGGAATGACGACGCCGGTTGGCATGGTGCGGGCTTCGATGGCCTGAATCATGCATTCGATAACGAGGGAGACGATGTCGGCGCGATAGACGTAGTCGAGCGGGGCCTCGCGGATGGTTTTGAGCATGGGCAGCAGGCGATCCATGGAACCCTGCCGGGCGTAGAGGAGCGGCTCGATTTCATAGTGCAGGTAGGTGTGACGGACTTCATCCATGCGGATGGCGCCCTTGGCAGGCGAGGCCACGATGACGTAGTCGCTGCCGTAGACGCGGGCATTGACCTGGCTGGGTGCGAGGAGGGGTTCGAGGACGACGAGAAAGCGGCTGCCGCCTCCTACGCTCGCCGGCATTTTGAGGTAGGCATTGGTGCTGACGACCATCTGGGTGAGGGGGTCGTGCAGTTTAGCTACTTCTTCGTCGTAGGCGGAGCGGTTGCTGACCCAGACCTGGTGGAGGTTGATGGCCTGGTTAAAGTCGCGCAGCAGCGGCAGGATGTCCATGACCTGGGTCGAGTCTGGCGGAAGATCGGCGCCGGCGACTTCGGTGGTGAGTTCGGGAGGTGGTGTCAGGTAAAGGGCGAGTGAGATGTACTGAGCGAGATCGTGGCTGCTGTCCGAGAGGCGGTGCTGGGAGACGAACTGGCAAAGTTTGTCGTGAACATTCTGGGCGGCTGGTGAGGTCTGAAGGGCGTCGTTGACCTGCTGGCGAACGTGGAGGCGGACCGGGTCGGAGTCTTCGAGGCCGTCGTCGTAGCCGCAGGAGTTGAGGGCGACGGCGATGTCGAAGAGCGATTCGCTGGTTTGCAGGCCGATCTGCGGGCCGGCTGGGTCGATGATGGCCGGTGGTTTGGGTGGGGCTGGGGCGGTCGGCTGGGAAGAGGAGGAGGAGACGCTGCCGCCTACTGGAGGCGTTTGCTGAGCGAGGGCCGGGATGCAGGAGAGTGCCAGGGCGACCAGGATCGGCAGGCACGTGATGCGGCAGCGGGCGGGGATGCGGCGGGACGGCGGGTGTACGGCTGGGATTGACAAGTCACTGCGAGTCTAGCGATTTGGCCGGAAGGCGGTCAACTGCGTCAATGGTTACCTGGTCTGCGAGTCCTGAAGGGGAGGAGTGCGAGACATAAGGCTGCTTGGAGTATGAAGGCGATCG
>CAZZVA010000037.1:0-12093 GCA_964657345.1 uncultured Acetobacteraceae bacterium
CCTGGTGATGGGCGCGGCGGCAGTGATCATTGCTGTACTGGCGCTATAACTCTTCCGCGAGATCGGCACTGATTGCATTTTTAGCCCACAATATTCATGGTTGCCCGCAAAGGTATTCGCACTGTCTTCTCAAGGAAACGAACCCATGTCCGCAGTACCTACCGATCTGAGTCCGCAGCAGGAATTGCAGTTGGAACCGCCTGCACCGGAGAAGCGTCCCGCGCCGGAGTTCGAATCCTGGGGACGCTATCCCAAGTACAACGCGAAGATCTCGCCAATTTACTGGACCACGGATTTTCCGCTGGCGAAGAAGCCTCTGACCCAGATGCTGCCCGTCGGCATGGGCCGCAGCTACGGCGATTCCTGCCTGCTGGACGAAGGGACGCTGATCGCTGCCCGCGGCCTGGATCGCCTGCTCAGCTTCAACCCGGATACCGGGCTACTGCGCTGCGAAGCCGGCGTGACCCTCGCCGAAGTTCTGAACTTCGCTGTGCCCCGCGGCTGGTTCCTTCCCGTAACACCGGGGACAAAGTATGTGACCCTCGGCGGCGCCATCGCGAATGACATTCATGGCAAGAACCACCACGTCGCCGGCACCATCGGCAGCCATGTGCCGCGTTTTGAACTGGTGCGCTCGACCGGTGAGCGATTTGAGTGCTCCAATCGCGACAATCCCAGCTGGTATCGCGCCACGATCGGCGGCCTCGGCCTCACTGGTCTTATCACGTGGGCCGAGATACAGCTGCGACCCATCGTTTCGCGAAAGATCAAGTACGAGGGCATCAAGTTCGTCGGCATCGATGAGTTCGTGCAACTCTCGCTCGCCAGCCAGCACGTGGAATACACCGTCTCGTGGATCGATTGTGTTGCCACCGGCAAGAACTTCTGTCGCGGCATCTTTATGCAGGGCGACCATTCGGAGGTGCCGGACCCACTAAAGCCGACGCCGGAACCGCGCCTTTCCCTGCCCATCGACCTTCCCGATTTCATGTTGAACAGTTTTACGGTGGGCGCCTTCAATACGGCGTACTACAACAAGCAGCTGGGCAAGCAGAAGATCGGCCTGGTCGATTACGAGCCATTCTTTTACCCGCTCGATTTCGTGCAGCACTGGAACCGCGGCTACGGCAAGGCAGGCCTGCTGCAATTCCAATGCGTGATGCCATGGGAGCCGGAACATCAACACGGCATCATCGAGATTATGAAGACCATCACCCAGTCAGGCCTGGCCTCGTTTCTCGCTGTAATCAAAGTGTTCGGCGATATCGGCTCACCGGGCCTGATGAGCTTTCCTGTTCCCGGCATTACTCTCGCGCTCGATTTTCCGGTCCGCGCCGAGATCAGCTTCGACCTGCTCGACCGTCTCGCCGACATCACGGCTGCCTACGGCGGCAGGATGTATCCCGCGAAGGACGCGCGCATGGCAGCGCATCACTTCCAGCGCTTCTACCCGCAATGGCAGGATTTTGCCCGCTACATCGATCCGGGATTCAGTTCTTCCTTCTGGCAGCGGGTGACTGCGAAACAGGACAGGCCGCGTGACTAAGGCGAACTCGCAGCCCACCAGAATCCTCATCCTCGGCGCGACGTCCAGTATTGCTATCGCCGTAATGCGCGAACTCGCCGTACCTGCCTCGCATCTTTTCCTGGTGGGGCGCAACAAGACCAAGCTGGTGGCCACAGCGCAGGACCTGGCGACTCGCGGCGCCGGACAGGTGGACATCTGCGTACTCGATCTCGACGACACCAAGGCACACGCACAGATGCTGGCTTCAGCTGCTGAGCGGCTCGGCACGATCGATCTCGCCCTGCTGGCGCATGGCGTGCTCGGCGACCAGGGTCACGCGCAGGCAGAGTTTACCGCCGCCGACTCCATCCTGCACACCAACTTCCTGTCGCCGGTATCGCTCATCACCTGGCTGGCGAATTACTTCGAAGCGAAGGGCACCGGCGTACTCGCGGTGATTTCATCGGTAGCCGGAGATCGCGGCCGCAAGAGCAACTACGTTTACGGCGCGTCGAAGGCTGCGCTGAATACATTTCTCGATGGCGTTCGGAACCGCGTCGATCGCAAGGGCGTGCACGTGCTGACCATCAAGCCCGGATTCGTTGCGACGCCGATGACGGCACATATCCAGAAGAACAAGCTGTTCGCGACCCCGCCTCAGGTAGCGAAGGGTATTTTGAGAGCTGTCGAAAAACGCCGCGACGTCGTCTACGTGCCGTTGTTCTGGTGGCCGATCATGACCATGATCAAGCTGGTGCCGGAGCGGATCTTCAAGGGGCTGAATCTGTAGCAAGCTCCTCACGCTCTGCGCAAACGGATTGGTCCTTTCGCTTTAGACGGATCGACGACAACCCCTTGCTGCGTGATGACAATTTTCCCGGCAGAGACGAGCCTCCGCGCCGCTGCACGCGCGGGTTCCATCAACGGCTCCCAGTCGTCAGGAGCTACCCGGCGCGCTGCTTCCGACGGACAGATTGTCTTGCCCGCTCCGCGCTCCTCGAGAAGCTGCAGGATCACTGCCTCCAGTTGCGCATCGACCGCGCCGGTCTTATGGCTGCGGCAGGCGTCGCTGCAGTACTTCACTTCGTCCCAATGCCGCTCCCACTTCTTGCGCCACGTGATCTGCCGGCCGCAACTGGCGCAGGTCTTCGGTGCATGCTCGCCTTCACTGGCCGGGCGCTTGCGTGGTGGACGATCCGGACTCATTGGCTGTTGACCATCGACGCCAGCGTATCGCAGAAGCGATCCACTTCAGCTTCAGTGTTGTAGTAGTGAACGCTGGCGCGGACCAGGTCTTCCATCGCACTCAGCTTCTTGTCGAGGCGTGTTCCAAAGCGCGGACTCATGCGGACGACACACTTCTTCGCAGCAAGCTGAGCAACCAGCTCGGTTGCGGGCACCATGTCAGAAATAAACATGACGATCCCGGATTGTATCGCTCCCGTGTCGGTTACTTTTATGCCTTCAATTTCTTCGAGCTTCCCGCGCAACCTCGTCGCCAGCTGCTGAACGCGCATCTCGATCCGCTTCAAACCAATTCCAGTTGCATACTCTGCTGCCGTTTTCAGGCCGAGGGCCAGGGCTGCCGAAGACTCAAATGCCTCGAACCGCCGCGCATCCGGACGCATCGTGTACGCATTGTCCGCGGACCAGTCGGCTGCATGATTGTCCAGGAACGGCGGCTTCAATCGATCCAACATCTCGCGACGGACGTACAGCAATCCGGTGGCACGAGGACCGCGGAGAAATTTTCGGCCGGTGGCGGATAGCATATCGCAGCCCAATTCATTTACATCCACATCCATCTGGCCGACACTCTGACAGGCGTCGAGCAGGAACGGCACACCGTGCGCGCGCGTGAGTTTCCCAACCTCAGCCGCGGGCTGCACCATGCCATTGTTCGTCGCAATGTGTGTCAGCGCCATCAACTTGACATTGCCTTCGCGCAGCTTGTGTTCCAGCGCCGCGAGGTCGATCTCGCCCGCAGGCTGAGCGGGTACGCAGACGATTTCAGCGCCGGATCGTTCCGCCATCTGCAGAAACGCAATGTAGTTGCTGGAGTATTCATTTTGCGCCGTGAGGATGCGGTCGCCGGGACGAAAGCTCAGCGAATAGAACGCCATATCCCAGGCGCGGGTGGCACTTTCTGCGATCGCGATTTCGTCGGATTGCGCACCAATCAGTTGAGCTACCGCGCCGTAGACAGCATTGCGTTCCGCGGCCACCATGTCGGCAGCTTCATAGCCACCGACCTGCTCTTCGAGACGAAGATGCTCGATGACGCGCGCGACGACCGGGCGTGGCTGGAGACTCGCGCCCGCATTGTTGAAAAAGACTCGATCGCCTGCCAGGCCGGGAGTGTCGGCACGCAGAGCTTCAATTTCTGAGTTGGAAAAAAGATCGGTCATCTGCACTCTTTATACTGCTACGTAGACCTTATGCCGAATTTGACTGACACCGCCACGCCGTTTGCCTTCGCACCTGTTGACGAGCAGATGGACCTGCTGCAAAAAGGCGCCGCGGAAATCATTCGCGTCTCCGATCTTCGCGAGCGCCTCGAAAAGTCACGCGCCGCCGGCAAGCCGCTGCGCGTGAAAGCAGGCTTTGATCCTACGGCTCCCGATCTGCATCTCGGACACACCGTGCTGATGCGCAAGTTGAAGCACTTCCAGGATCTCGGCCACACCGTGATCTTCCTCATCGGCGATTTCACCTCGCTGATCGGTGACCCGACCGGACGCTCTGCTACGCGCAAGCCGTTGACCTCGGAGCAGATTGCAGAGAATGCCAAGACCTATACCGAACAGGTTTTCCGCATCCTCGATCGCGATAAGACCGAGGTCCGGTTCAATTCCGAGTGGCTTGGCAAACTGGGCTTTGAAGGCATCATCCGGCTGGCCTCGAAGTTCACTGTTTCGCAGATGTTGGAGCGTGCCGAGTTCCACACCCGCTTCCAGGAAGAGAAGCCCATCTCGCTGCATGAATTGCTGTACCCGCTGGCGCAGGCCTATGACTCCGTTGCGCTGGAGTGCGACGTGGAGCTGGGTGGCACCGACCAGAAATTCAACCTGCTCTCCGGTCGCGAACTGCAGCGCGACTATGGGCAGCCTCCGCAGATTGTCCTGATGACGCCGATCATCGAGGGCCTGGATGGCGTGCAGAAGATGTCAAAATCGCTCGGCAATGCCATTGGCATTCATGAGCTGCCCGGTGAGATGTACGGCAAACTGATGTCGATTTCCGACCCGCTGATGTGGACCTATTGGACCTACCTGACTGATCTGCGCGTAAGCGAGATCGACGCGTTACAAGCAGATGTGGCAGCAGGCAAAGTCCATCCAATGGAGGTCAAGAAGCGCCTCGCGCGCACCATCGTCGGCGGCTTTCACGGCGAAGAAGCAGCTCACAAGGCAGATGAAAACTGGGCGTCCATGTTCCAGAAAAAATCTGTTGCCGAAGACATTGAAGAAGTCGCTGTCTCCGCAGCCGATGCTGGATGGACAGCAGACACAAAGGCTGTTCGCATGGACAAGATCCTGGTACTGTGCGGCCTGGCAGCCTCCGGCGCGGAGGCCGCACGCAAATTGAAGGAGAATGCCGTGAAGGTGGAAGATGTGCTGCAGACTGCGCCCAGGCTCGAACTCGCCACACTGCCGGCACGCTTGATCTTTCGTGTCGGAAAACGCGCAAAGGCCGCGGTCATCTCGTAGTTCTCAACATCCATCCGATTCATGCCGATCGCTTCCATGACCATCGACCTGCGTATCCCCCATGCGCAGTCCCTCAAAGATCGCCGGCAGGTGGTGCGCAGCCTGAAGGAAAAACTTGCGCATGGTTTTAATATTTCTATCGCCGAGATGGATGAATCCGTCACCTGGCAAAGTGCAACCATCGGCGTAGTGGCCATCTCGGCGTCGCGCGATTATCTGACTGGCCAGATGGAGCAGGTGGAGCGGGCGGTCACACGTATCTGCAACGACCTTGGCGCGGAGATCGCCGACGCGTGGTGGGAGTTCCTTGAGTCATGAGCTACTCGCGCACTGTCTGCCTACGCGCGATGTAAAAGCAAACCGCGATCGCATTGCTGACGATGACTGTACCCAGAATTTTGGCTGCGTAGAGACGCGGACTCACTACGTCGACGAATGGGTACGCAGAGATAAGCAGGCTGAAGAGAGTAGCGCAGAATCCAATGACCGACAGTACCTTCAGCCATAACGGCAGCAGCCTGCGTACGGCAGCAAAGCCCACCAGCGGCACTGCGAACATGGACAGGTACGCCAGCTCGTAATGCGTGAGACTCGCATTGGTAAGCAGCTGGAATGCTTCCTGCGCATGCACTCCGAAGCTGGCGCCGAGCAGCATCAGCAAGACCAGGGCCGAGGTGCACAGGATCGAGTTCACCGGGGTCCGCCGGGAAGGATGCAGCCGGGTGAACCATGCCGGCACCAGGTTGTCCCATCCGAGTGTCATCGGCAGTCGCGTGACACCGGTGAAGATGTAGCTGGATGCGCCCAGCAGGCGCAACTGCAACAGACAGATGGCCACAATAGCCAGGACGTTGGCGAACCCTTGTGTGCCGAGTGCTATGCGCAGCGTCTGCGGGATGGGCGCAATGAAATCGATGCTGCGGCCGTGCGGTTGAAATGCCACCACGGAAGCAGTGCCCAGGATGAACATCGCGCAGATCACTGGTGAAGCAATCCACACTGAGCGCGTGATGCTTTCAGATGGATGGCGGCTTTCGCCTGCAAGAATGGCGATGTATTCAATGCCGCACAGCGCACCGACGAGCATCTGGCCGAAGAGCGCAAGCGATCGCAGGCTGCGTGCGGGCAGTTGCATGGTCCAGGGCTCGTAATGAATAGGCCGGTGCGTGATAAGTGTCCACAATGGCAGGAAGATCAGGAGACCGAAGACCACGAGAATCGCGATGCCGCCGATGTTATGAATCCATTTACCGAGTTCGAGGCCCCGCACTGCCGCACCAGTGATCGCTGCAAGCGCGAGCGTGACGATCGCGAGAGACGCCGCATGATTCTCCGGCAGCCACGCGGCGGCGGGTCCGATGATGTAGGAAACTTCAGTAGGAATGGCGTACAGGATTGTCGCTGTAACAGCGATGCCATAGACCCAGATATTCCAGGCGGTAAGGAAGCCGCCCGCGTCGCCAAAGGCCTTGTGAGCCCATACGTAGAGGCCGCCTTCCAGTGGCATCCATCGATTGAGTCCGATCACGGAGGCTGCGCTGGGCAGATAGAAAAGCAGCATCGCGGCGATCCAGGTCAGCGACTCGGCGCGTCCCAGGCCGGCTGCGACACCTACCCAGGCACTGCCGACAACACAAAGAATCTGTGTCAGGACCAGGTCGCGCAGTCCCAACCGACGAGGAAGGTGATGATCCGGCTGAGGAGAAGCCTGGGTGACCGCCATGGTTCGACCATGCTACCCGGCGCACGCAGATTGGCCTACTTCTATCGCGCAGCCGGTGCAGGCTTGCCTCGAAGCTCGGCTAGTATGGACCGACTTCGCGTGATCGCCCGGGCCGGGGCAGAAGCAGGATAAGGCAGGCCGCGAGGACGGATGGGATTGCCAGTGTGAGCAGGCCGCGCTGATAGTTGCCGGTCAGGTCGCGCGCGCGGCCCATCCAGTAGGGGCCGATGAACCCGCCGAACATGCCAATCGTGTTCATGAAAGCGTAGCCGACGGCAGCAGTTCTGCCGGAAAGAAACGCGGATGGCAGGGCAAGCACCGGACCCTGCGCTGCATAGTAGACAACGACCGCGAATGCAAACGCAGCCACGGAAAGCATTGCATGATGGGTAAGGCTGCCGATGAGGAAGCCGCTGCCCATCAGCAGCATGGGGATGGCGATGTGCAGGGGTCGTTCTCCGGAACGGTCCGAGTGGGCCGCGCCCAGCAACATCGACGCCGCACCCAGCAGCCCGATGAAAGCAATCAGGCCGCCAGTCTTGCCGATGGTAAATCCCGTCAACTGCTGCAGAATGACGGGCGCGGAGAACGCCCACGCATACAACACCGTGAGCTGACATAGAAAATAGAAGGCAATCATCCACACGCGCTTGTCGGCCACAATAGCGCGCAGGTCTGCCATGGAGTGCGTACTGACGCGCGTCCCTCTGGCAGCTGTTGTAAGTTCACGTTGCAGCCAGCGGCGTTCCGGCTCGGTAAGCCACTGCGCATCTGCGGGAGAATCCGGCAGATGCTTCCAGAAAAAGTAGCTCAGGAGGACTGGCGGAACACCTTCCACCAGGAAGAGCCATTGCCAGCCCGCAAGAGAGAGCCGTCCATTGAGCGATAGCAGTCCGCCGGCAAGCGAACCCATTACCGTCGAGGCGAGAGGCAAGGCAATATAGAAGCGGCTGATGGTGCGTGCGCGATATGCGGGCGGGAACCATTCTGTGAGATAGAAGACGACGCCGGGAAAGAAGCCGGCCTCGGCCATGCCGAGCAGAAAGCGCACGCTGTAAAACTGCAGCGGGGTGCGCACCAGCATCATTGCAATCGCAAGCAGCCCCCACGTCAGCATGATGCGGGCGAGCCAGCGCCGTGCTCCGTAATGCACCAGCAATAGGTTGGAAGGAATTTCGCAGATGGCGTAGCTCAGAAAAAAAAGACCCGCACCCAGCCCGTACATGGTGGCTGAGAAATGGAGATCGCGATTCATCTGCACAGCCGCGAAGCTGATATTGACGCGATCCATGTAGGCAGCGCCGTATCCTACAGCGATCAGCGGCACCAGTCGCAGCGATGCTTTGCGAAGCGCAGAGCTTGCGACCGTAGCGCCGAATACTTCACCAGGAAAAGGATCGGATTGCAAGGGAGCCGTGGCCATCCATGATCCTTCGCAGGATGAATTCGGAGCTGTTAGCGCAACGGTACCACGAGTGCACAGAGCTGCTACTTCGCAGCCACCTGGGCCGTTGCCACAAACTCCTTCGCATGCACAAACTCCGGCCGCGTTGACTCCGAGCCATTGTCGGTCGACTTGAGCAGCATTGCGTAATACTGCCGGGCAGCTGTTTTATCTCCAGCACCCTCTGCAGCCATGCCTGCATGGTAAAGCCCGTTGAAGCGATTCGGGCTGAGCTTCAGCGACTGCCGGTACTCCACGAGTGCCTGCGCGGGCTGATGAAACTCCAGCAGCATATCGGCCAGCATCTCGCGCGCGGGTATATCCACTTCGCCCTGTCCCACCTTGTCCTGCAGATCAGCCGCCTCACGCATCTGCCGCAGGGCCTCGTCTTTCCGGTCTGCTGCGTAGGCTGTCCAGGCCAGCATCTCGCCGCGTGAGATCCGGATGCCCGTGCCATCGACCAGGTAGGCATGAGAACCCTTCTTGATTTCATCCAGCAGGCTGTCAAAGCGGGCGAGATCTGCGTGTGCCTGCGCCGCCTGGTGCAGCCTGCCTGAACCAATTGTCCGCGCCCAGTAGGCGGTCACTGCTACCTGCGGGGGCGAGCCCGCTGCCGGTTCGAGTGTGGAAGCGGATTGCCAGTCGCGTGTCTCCAGGTAATAGAAGGCTGGTATCTCGGCACGGTAATAAGCCGTCATACCCTCCCGATGCTCTGCCATGCCGCCCATCGCATCCAGACGGTCCAGCAGGTGCGTCATCTTATTCAGGACATCTTTCGCATGCGCATCCTGGGCACTCTGCAGGTAGGCATACAGCAGGAAGTCATAGGCATGCGGCTCATGCATCACGCTGCTCTCGTGATGGCTTTCTGCCGTCTCCGCCGCATCGACGGACGCAAGATTGGCCTGTATATCCTGCGGCCACATACCCAGGCGAGCATAAATGTGTCCCGGCATGTGGACGGCATGGGCTCCTGCCGGCGCAATCTCGCCGTAATGATCGGACGCGTGCAGGGCTTCCGGGGCAAGCGTTGGATTGTCACAGGCGTGGATGATGTAGTGCACCACGCCCGGATGATCGGGATACTTTGCAGACAACGGAGTCAGCACATCCATGGCCTTGCGATTCAATGCCAGCGTGGTATCGCCCGGATCTTCTGCAGCCAAGAGTGACAAGGCATAAAACGCGCCGGCATCCACATCCTTCGGATAGTGCGCATACAGCGCTCCCATATCTTCGGAATATTGAGTGATGCGGCGCTGGAAGTCCGGCTGGCCCGGCTGGAAGAAGGCAGTCAGGGCGGCGAGGTATTCTCGTTCGCGCGCAGTCTTGGGCGGATGCATCTGCGCCTTTTGCAAGATAGCCCAGGCATGGGCTGAGGCTTCTGCGCCGGGACGATCCCAGATCTGGTGGAAGCCCGCCATGGCCTCACCCCACTGGGCCATCGCACAGCCCGGATCTGCCGCAGAGATCTGCTCGAATTGATGCTGGGCTTCCTCGTACCAGAAGTCATGCAGCAGGGCGACGCCGCGATTGAACGGCGCCTGCGTCGTAGAGGCGCAGGACACCGGGAACGAGACGGTGCCGAGGTGTTCATCCGGGATCACGCCGTGCTGCATCGGCATCGACATCGCCGGTGCTTGTGCATGCGGTGAGGCAGCGGCTCCGGGCGTTTGCGGAGTCTGCGCTGCGATCGTAACGACACGTCCGGAATGGAATGAGAGGAAAGCAGTGAGAAGTGCGGTAGAGACGATCGACGTGCGACTCATGAACCCGAAGTATAGACCGCTGCCTGCAGCGTGGAGTATCGAAATCCATTCCCGGCCGGCTTCCACCACGCCTCGCCAGCAGCAGGAAGCTTGAGGATTTTCGGGAGGGTCCTGGCTCTGGTATCCTTCACAGTTTAGGCAAAGGAAGTAGACCATGCCCATACAGCGAGCAAGAAAATATCACCAGGATCGCGTCGCCGAGACGCTACGTGACGAGATCAGCACCATGATCGAAGGTGAATTGTCCGATCCACGGATCAGCTTCGCCTATGTCAGCGAAGTCGTATTGAATCCCGGCGCAAAGTCTGCGCGCGTGTACGTTACGGTCGATGGCAGCGAGGACGACGAAAAAGAGACGCTGGAGGCATTGATCGCGGCACAGGGTTACATCCGCCACACCATCAAGCAGCGGATGGGTGTTCGCTTTGTGCCGGAACTCAGCTTCCACATCGACAAATCCGAAAATTTGAAGATGCGGATCGACGAGTTGCTCGGCCGCATGAAGAAGCGCTCGAAAACTTCCACCGAAGCCGCGACGCCGAATGAGCCCACGGCTACCAAGGAAGTTGCGCCCAAGTAAGCCGGCGGAGCCGCTGTTGCATCGCACCCATGCGAACCATCTCCCAACCCGAGCCTGCTCCCAGCGATCCGACAGGATTGCCGCCACAGCTGCATGTCACTTCGCCGGCGTCGCGCGAGGCGGTGCTGGCAGCGATCGCAGGGTCGCGGCATATCCTGGTCTCTTCACACGCCCGTCCGGATGGCGATGCCATCGGTTCAATCTTGGCATGCGGCCTGATGCTCGAGCAGACCGGCAGGCGGGTCGACATGGTTTCCAGTGATCCAGTGCCGCGACTGTATCGCTGGCTTCCCTGCGCCGACCACATCCGGACCACGCTCCACGTGGAAGGCAGCTATGACCTTGTCATTCTGCTGGAATGCGACGGGCTGGAGCGCTCTGGCTTGCGCGGGCTCGAAGGCAGACGGATCGTCAACATCGACCATCACGCCAGCGGGCAGCCGTTTGCGTCGGTGAACTGGATTGAGCCGGGCGCGAGTGCGGTTGCCGAGATGGTCTTCGACCTCGCCAATGCCGGCGCGATGACGAATGCCGGCGCTCACATGACTCCTGAAATCGCGACCTGCCTCTACACGGCGCTGCTGACGGACACGGGATCATTCTGCTACCACGGCACCGATGCGCATGCGCTCAGCCTGGCCGCCGAGCTGGTGCGCCTGGGAGCTCAGCCCGCAGCGATCGCACAGCAGGTATATTTTTCCAATCCGCTGTCGAAAATGGCACTGCTGGGCTGTGCGCTCTCCACGCTCACGCGGGAAGGCAGGATGGCGTGGCTATGGGTCACGCATGACGACATGGTTAGGACGGCCGCGGCCGAAGAGGACTGCGAGGGCATCGTGAATTACGCCATCAGTCTCTCCGGGGTCGACATCGCTGTCTTCCTTCGCGAACTGCCCGACCGCCGTGTGCGACTGAGTCTCCGCAGCAAAGGGAAAGTGGATGTGGCCCAGGTCGCCGAGCACCTCGGCGGCGGCGGCCATGTCAATGCCAGCGGCTGCACCTTGCCTGGTCCTATGCCTGACGCTTTGCAGCAAATCGTCGCATTGCTTGGCAAGCTGCCGGTTTGCAATGGACTGCCAACGTGATAGCAATCAGGCTAGATAGCCAGGCTATAAAGCAAAGAGGGAGGGAATGATGAATAACCAAAAAGCACGTGTCCTTATGGCGGCCGCAGCCAGGCAGTTCGCATTCCAGCCGAGTTTCACCTCAGCAGCTCCGAGGTGAGCATCCGCAAGGATCCACGGAACGGCGACCTGCCCCTCTCTGAGAAGCTATTTCCACTCTCTCTGGACGATGGGATTCAGACGCGGCGCGAGCAGTCGCCGTCCGGGCCGTTCTCGTGACCAGCGACCAAGCCTTT
>CAZZVA010000037.1:12193-18104 GCA_964657345.1 uncultured Acetobacteraceae bacterium
CGCGGCGCGAGCAGTCGCCGTCCGGGCCGTTCTCGTGACCAGCGACCAAGCCTTTCTGCCACTTGCCCCATGGCTCCATACCGTCAATTGGGCGACCGACCTGTCACCGGCCGACCCCTCTGTACCGGCTCAATTCTGTTAGCCTGAAATCAGCCCACCGAGAACCTGCTGCGTGCAATTCATCCCGCACGGATGACCCGGTGGCTTAAGACAATCCTTGGACACCACACGCAAGATCGAGCCCGGCCCCGCCCAGGTCGAGCTCATACCCGAACGGCATGGTCACCCGCTCCTCAAGCCAATGCTTGAGGCCCTGACGCTCATTCTTTTCAGCTCGTTCTTCCTGTTTTACGGCCTAGTTCCCATTTTCGGCGGGGACGGCCTCGGGCTGGTCGGCGCCGATGAACCACGCTACGCCCAGGTGGCGCGCGAGATGCTCATCCGCCATGACTACATCACGCCCATTCTCTACGGCAAACCATGGCTGGAGAAGCCGGCCCTGTTCTACTGGCGAGCGATGTTCTCGTTCAAAGAGTTCGGCGTGCATGACTGGGCTGCGCGGCTTCCCTCCGCCAGCTTTGCCTCGGCGCTGGTCTTCCTGATATTCCTGCACATCCGCCGCTTTCGGAAAGGCGGAGAACTGGATGCCGCTCTGATCACGGCAACCTGTGTCGGCATTATCGCCTTTGCCCGCGGAGCGTCGACAGACATGCAGCTGGCCGCACCCTTCTGTATCGGCATGCTGGGCTGGTACGCCTGGTATGAGACGGACAAGAAGTTCTGGCTCTTCGATCTGTACTTCTTCAACGCAGCCGCCACACTTGCAAAGGGCCCGATCGCGCCCTTCCTGGCCTTCTGCATCATCCTGACATTTGCTGCTTTGCGGAAGGAATGGTCCCTGCTGCGCCGCACAATCTGGTGGCCGGGCATCGCGCTCTACCTGGCGATCGTACTGCCCTGGTACATTGCCGTCACCCGCCGCAATCCGGACTTCGTGCGGGTCTTCTTTTTCCAGCACAACCTCGAACGCTTCACCACTGGCAAGTATGAGCATCAGCAGCCGGCCTGGTACTACCTCATCGTGGCCCTGTTCGCCCTGCTGCCCTGGACCGTGATCGCCCTGCGGGCGCTGGTCGACGCCGTCGGCGAATCTGTAAATGAATGGAAAGCCCGCCGCGCCAAATATCACTACGTCGGCCACGAGCGCTTCGGCGATGCTTTCCCGGAATTCCTGATCCTGTGGGCGATCTTTCCCATCTTCTTCTTCTCGCTCTCGCAATCCAAGCTGCCCGGCTACATTCTGCCTTCGATCCCGCCGATCACCATTCTTACCGGCGACTATCTCAACCGCATCCGGCGCCGCGGGCTGCGACCATGGCTGCTGGGGATGCACGCCCTGCTCACCGGCGTCACCGTGGCGCTGGTCCTGGTCATTCCGTGGCACATCGTGCATCCGGATGACATGCCCCCGGCGCGCACCATTATCGCTGCCTGCGCGAGCGGCCTGGCAGCCATGGCGCTGATCCTGGTCATGGTCGGTAAATTCGGGGTCGCCCGCCTCCGCATCGCGACTATTCTGCCACTGGTGATCCTGCTGTTCTTCATCTTCGGGATCGGTCCCTTCTGGAAGATTCCAGCGGTCGGCGCTAGCAAGACTACTGTGCAGCTGGTGGACTTCGCCTTCTCCGCCCGCCCGCTGGACCGGTTGATTGACCAGGTCGCCAGGCCCGGCGAACCGGTGGCTGTCTTCCGCGTACGCCGGGACGCTGAATTCGGACTGTCGTTCTATCGCAACCACCGGGTGCTCGACTACGAACAGGTGAGCGACCGCGGCGGGGAACGCCTTCCTTCCAGTCATGTCCATGTGCCCGAAGAAGGTCACATCCTGGTCGTCCGGGATATTGCCGAAGAGAGCCTGGGCAAGCTGCTGCAGGGCCGGACGTATGAGCCGTTGTTCTCTTATCCCGCGCAGCGGCTATCTATCTACCGCATCGAGCCGAGCAAAGCTGCGACCCCTCCATCGGGTAGGTAACCCGTTCCAAAACAGGTTCCCTTCTGGTACTGGAGTGCACGAACTTCACGCCCGGCTTTGCCGCAGTGCGCGGGCTCGCTTACACTCGAAAACTAAGGCGAGTCTTCCATGCTGCGAGCGGGTTTTCGCTCCCAGGCCTCCGGCCCCGGTGTTGACTGGCAGTTAACGACGCCTCGTCACACGTCAACCGTATGCCTGAAGCGGCACCGTCCTCTCCCCTTGCATGTGAACCGTCATGGCCACCGCCGCTCCGCCGGAGATTCTGGATCTTCGACATTTTTCCGCCGCCACGTTGAGGCCATTATTGGCTGAGGAAAGCCGCGTTTGGAGCGAACGTCTGCGCTGGGATTATCGGTCTTCCGCCAATCTGCTGCTCGATTACCTGGATTCGCACGTACTTCCCGGCTATGTCGCCATTGAGCGCGACCGGCTCTGCGGCTATATCTTCTGCGTCTATGAAAGCGCGAAAGCAGTGATCGGTGACGTTTTCGGAGCGCCGACGCTCTGCGACAATCCGCACAAGGTGGAAGCGCGGTTGATCCGCCACCTGATAGAACTTCTGCAAAACTCTCCTGGTGTGGATCGCATCGAGACCCAGCTGCTACTGCATCCACACGGCGAGCATGCCGCGGTCTTCGCCGAGACCGGCTTCGAGGTCTACCAGCGCCTGTTCATGGAACTGGAGCTGGATGTGCCGCCTGTATTCCCGCAGGCAGGCGTACCGCTGCCGGCGAACCTCGAAACCCGTGCCTGGCGCGACAGCGATTTTCCGGCGGCCGGACGCCTTATCTCCCTTGCCTACAGCGGCCACCTGGACGCCCGCATCAACGACCAGTATCAAAGCACGGCCGGATCACTGCGCTTTCTGCACAACATCGTGCGCTTTCCCGGCTGCGGCATTTTCGATCCCGATGCATCGCGCGTCATGATCGAGCGCGGCAAGGAAGAGCTTGCGGGGATGCTGCTGTGCTCGCGCGTGGGCGCCGACATAGCCCACGTCACCCAGATCTGCATCGCGCCCACATATCGCCGGATAGGTGTGGCTACGCTGTTGCTGGAAGATTGCGCAAGGATGTTAAAAAAGGCTGGCTTCGCTGCGCTGACTCTGACCGTGACGACGGAGAATGCGCCGGCCGTCAAGCTGTATCGAAGCCTGGGATTCCACACGCGTCATACCTTCGACGCGATGGTGTGGACGCGGCCTCCACGGTCACGCTGAGCGCGGCTTCAACGCAATTAGCGATACCGGTCGTGAGAGTGCTCCCATATTGCGCTTTCAGTCTTTCGTCTTCAGAGGGTGATAGTAGTAGCCTGTTCCTTCAATGGGGATCCAGTCCGACGGGGGCTTCACTGACATTTTCGGATCAGCGATGGCGAAGTCTGCTCCGGCGCTCCGAAATGCTGATAGCACTTCGCGCTGCTTTCCCGGGGTGGCTAGCCAGAAAGCGTCGGCATCGCCCGGGTGTCGGACGTCGCCATAATCCTGCGGCAACTCAGCCACGATACGCATATCTCCAAGGAAAGCCCACAGGCAGTCGATGCCGTCGCCGATGACAGCAGCCCGGCTGCCATGCGGCACATTCAAAGCCTTCAGACGCTGCGCCAGCATCCACTCCCGGTTGCGTTGCAGCGGGTTGGCAAGACTGACGTAATTGACCACGTGTCGCGCACGAATGGCTATCGATAACAAGGCTGTTGTCAGCAGGAGAGCAGCCACTGCCCAGGAAATCATCGCGCTCGTAAACTTCGGAGAGCGACGATAAGAGTGCGTATCGGGCACGCTTAATGACGCAAGAGCTGCAAGCATGAGGCAGCAAACCATCGCCTGTATATATCGAACTTCCATGTGAACGGCGAGATAAATGGCGCAGCCTGCAAATGAAGGGATCACCATGGGCCACAAAGCAACCAGGGCAAGACTGCTGCGCCTTAGACTCGCGTTGTTGCCGACCAGCAGCACGAACAGACATGCTCCTTCCATCCAGATCAGCGGCTTTCCTCCCACTTCTCGAAGAGTCGCTGGAACCGTCTCGCGAAGAGTTCGTATCTGGTTCGCCGGAATAAAGCTCGTGCGAAAGCCCGCATACCAGTAGGACGGGTCATACCAGGGCGCGTACGTGGCGTGAATGGGTTCAGCAAAAGAGTAAGCGCGCAGCCCTTGCGTAATCTGCCGGGTCGGATGAATCGGCTTGCCGACGTTCTGCCCCTCTCCCTGCCAGTGAGCTAAGTACCAAAGATCATTGACATGCCATGCATAGTTGAGGCTGGCTGCATTCGGCACTCCCATGGTCTGCCGAGCAACGGCACGATAATAAGGCGTGCCGCCGACTACCAGCAATAACAACGCCAGTGGAAGCGACGGCCATAGTCTCTTCGCTCGAAATAGCACTAACACGAAGCAGCCAAGGAAGACTAGGCCCAGGGGTACATAGACTGCCTTGGTGTAGTAGCCCGCGACCAGGGTCAGTCCGAATAAAGCAGAATTGCGCAACACCTTTTGCTTCAACTGGATTCTCAGCAGCAAGCCGCTCGCCATGAAAAACACTGCGGTGACCAACACATCCGGGCTGATCCGGCTAGGCCAGTTCAGGCAGAAACACGACCAGAGCAGCACCGAATATCCGGCGACACACACCGCGCGTTCGTTCAGTAGCGATGACGTATTCGCGTTCCTCTCCCGCATGTGACTCAGTAGGCTGCCGAGAAGAAAGTCAAAGGCAGCAACTGTAAGCAGCAGCATAAGAATATTGACCAGCCGGATCGCGGCGATCTCCTGCAGGGGCTCGAGACCGATCAGCCGGAAAAAGGAACCGAGTATCCACGCATAGGAGAGGCCCCAGAACGGATTGATCGCAGCCGACCAGTTTCCCCTGGAGACAAAGCGGGCTATGTCGAGGTAGCTATTCGAGTCGAGGGTGGAATACCAAGTGGTTCCGGCCACTGCGGCCAAAAACACACAGCAACCAGCTGACAATGACAGCCGTAGATTACGTTGCGCGCTGCAGGAATCCTGGGGCTGGTTCGTCATCCTTGCGAGACTAATCCCGCAAAATGGTCGCGGCTACATGACCTTGGAGAAACCAGTGGTAACACTCCTGCGGAAGGAGACAGAAAGTGTATCTGCAGGAACTGCACTCAAGACAGGCTAGTGCTTGATGAAGTACATGACCCAGCTGCCGACGATCACCGAAAATACAAACAGCACCCAGCAGTATGCGCCATAACGGAACATCGCTTTCGGCACCGAACGCTGCGTGATGCCGAAGACCGTCGACGCAAACGTCGCGAACAGCAGCACTGCGGTGAAGTGGGATGGCGCAAAGGTCATTGCTTCCGTCCAATGCTGATGTTGTGCGCATCGATCGCAGCGATGAAGTTCAGCAGGCCGGAGACCACGATGAACTTGGAGCCGTAGTCTGCTGTTGCAATCTGTACGGCACCGTGGCCGAAGTCACCCAGCCGCCCGATCAGGTACAGGATCCCCGAGCCGAGGTCGCCCACAAAGCCCAGCATCTCGAGCAGGTCACCAGTATTCAGGACGTACAGCTTTCCCTGCATCAGGATGCCCAGCACGAACATGAGGGTGATGGAGGCGAAGATCAGGGCGCCGCGGATGGGTCGCTTTGCCAGTACGTGGCCGAGCCCCGGAACCAGCCATCCGGCGATCAGCGGCAGCGATACCAGTGCTGCTTTGGTCGCTGCAGTGCCAGTAGATGTGCCGGTAGTGGTCTCTAAGCGGGTTGCCATCGTTCCTTTTCGACTATACAGGAGCACGCGGTGCGGCATCGGTCCGCTCGCGCTGTCAGATACGCACCAGTTCTGTCTGGATGCGGCCTGTGACCACCGCTTCGGTCAGACTGGTCATCATGTTCACTTCGC